>JAVEXR010000091.1:0-3707 GCA_034003925.1 Candidatus Moraniibacteriota bacterium | reverse complement strand
AAGCCCTCGGCAATCGCTTGCATCATACCATATTCGATTCCATTATGCACCATTTTTACAAAATGGCCGGCGCCGTGATTTCCAAAATATCCATAAGCCTCGGGAGCGGCGATGTCGATGAATAAATCTTCATATTTTTCATAAATATTTTTTTTACCGCCAATCATAAGACAAGCACCCTCTCTGGCACCAGTTGGTCCACCCGAAACACCGACATCCAAAAAATTTATTCCTTTATCTTCAAACAAGGAAACTCTGGAGCGTGTTTCAGTATATCTAGTGTTTCCACCATCGATAACCGTATCGCCCGCATTGAGCAGTGGAATTAATTTATCAAGCACAGCATCAATGGCGTTATTTGGAATCATCAGCCAAACTAGACGCGGTGTCGGTAATTTTTCAAGCAACTCCTCCAGCGAATAAGCCGGAATTGCTCCTATTTTAGAAGCTCGATCCACAGAATCGGATTCAACATCGTTGGCCACCACATCATTCCCCTTTTCAATTAAACGCTCGATCATATTGAAACCCATTTTCCCCAAACCAATGTAACCTAGCTTAAATTTCTTTTTCATATCTAGCTGAACTTATGTTTTTAGTATATGGGGTACTTGCCAATTCTTAAACACAGGAATCTCAATTTTAAAATCCCCAATCCTCCTCCGTCATTACGACAATACCGTGTTTTTTTAACAAGGCCGCAGTCTTGCCATCACCCTGGATAATAGTACCAGAAAAACTTCCATCATAAACCTGGCCACACCCGCATGAAGGACTGCGCTGTTTTAGAATAGCCTCCTTAATGCCGTAGAGCTGAGCAATCTTTAAAACTTCTCGCGCCCCCTCTTCGAATCGCTCTGTCAGATCGGCTCCAGTCTTATCAAAGACCCGCCCATCCCTGGCCTCTGCCGGATGACGCGGCGTAGCCAATCCGCCAAGCTGTTCAGGACAAACTGGTATCAGCGTCTCTTTATTGGCCAGTTCTAATACTTTTTTATTCGCTTTTCTTTCTCCATTGTATCGACAATTGATACCAAGAAGACAAGCACTGCATAACTTCATATCAATATTTCATTATTTTTAGCTTTGATTACATTATTCAACAATCAAAACCTTCTCACCCATCATATCAATTATTTTTACTGCATTTTTTTGTTTTTTATCCTTGATTTCAAACTCGTATTTGGCTTTTACAAAATCTTTTTTCTTTTCTGGTACATCAAAGAGAGGGTCGGCAGACTGAATGAAGGTGTTTGAAGAAAGGGATACTTGCCAAACATCTTATTCTTTTCAAATAAAGATAAAAATATTCAGATTATTCTATAATCGTATTGATAATTCGCAAAATATCGTGTTTGTGATTTTTAGATAAAATGCCAAACATTTTTAGCATTTCCAAAAACACTTTGATATTTCTTTCTGAAATTTCAAAGTGGGCAATTTCTTTTACTTCAGCACATCGTCCAATTAAATTGGTATTTGACTTTAATTCCGTGATTGGAAAACATAAATATAGCATTGGTTGGATGCCGACTGCATATTGCTTTTCGGTAATTTTTATTTCTGTAACTATTTCGTATCCGTTAAATTTATAAATTAAAAGAGGGTATTTAACTTGAGTGTACTCAAAACCAAATCCATTTATATTTTTTGCTATCGGATGGCTACGATCAATCTGTAATTCAGAATTATTATCGATTAAGTCATTATCTGGAATTGAATTAAGGTAATCAATAACACTCTCTAACTCTTCTTTGGATACAATAGCCCATTTATGAAAATACCAAATATACTCTGATAATTCATAAATTGCTTTAGTTTTACCGTTTGCACCAACAAACTCAGTCTCTGGTAATGATGATTCTGCTAGTTTGTCAGTTTCCTTTTTTACGACATCATAGCCGATTTGCCATTCAACATAGTTGCTTAAAGCAAATCCATCTCGCCTAACTGCAACAGGAGTTCCGTATTCATTTACAATTGAACGATTCTTAATGCGAATTTTTCCGCTTACAGCAGTTAATAAAATTGGCACTTCAATTTTATGTTCACTTTCTTTAATTAAAATTTTTGGCATATTTTTCACCCAACTTACTTCCTAATAGTTCCTTAAAATAATTATCTATTTTTAATTTAGCATCAGGAATCTCTCTAAATTTAAATTTATTTTTTAAAATGGGGTTTGTGTGAACACTCTGTGCAATAAAGCACTCTTTTATTTTATCAAATTTTTCATTATCTATTATCACATCACAATTACCAATGAAATATGGCATTTTATCTGCATATTGCTTGAATATATCAATGTAACAATAATATGGGAGTTTTTCCATTAAAATATAAACCGTATTGTAAGTATCGGAGTCAATAAAAGTCCTATTTCTCTTAAGGGCGTTTATGTCTCTCAAAGTCCAAAATTTTGCGACTGGCTTGTCATTTTTATTTAAATTTTTTTTATTGGGGTATTTTTGAACATAATTAACTATTGTATCAAAATCATTTAAACGAAAATGTCCGTCATCCTTTACTTTAAATTGATAATTCTTAATGTATTCATAGCTCATACCATTTAGATCTCTTTTATAAAGAGCAATCAAAATTGGGAAAGCCATTCCGCGAGAAGTTTCCGAAAATTCATGGCTACTTATGATTATACCATCAATTAGTTTGTAATTTTGAGAAAATTTTGAAAGTAAAGCAAAGTTAGCCTTTTTAATTAAATAAGATAAGGGATGTAAAACACAAACATAATCAGCTTTAAGCTTGTCGTAAGAAAGTAAAAAAGACATCCCCAAATCTCTAGTTTTTATATCAAAGTCAATTTTATTTTGAACAGAAACATCTTTAATAGAGTTGCGAATTATAGAAGTTGTGTCATTATACGGAGGGTTGCCAATGGTTATAAGTTTTTCTTCTGCTTCTATAGCCAATTTTTCTCGACACACGTTCGCAAGTGAATTTTGACAAAAAAAACTAATATCTTTGTTCTTTTTTTGAGCTTCCAAAATGGCTGTCTCATCAATATCAGCCCCAACTAATTTTTTTGCAATACCTTTTTTAGTTAAAAAAGACCCATATCCACAAGATGAGTCTAAGATTGTCCAATTTTTAATATCAGAAATATTTTTATCCAAAATAGAATAAGTTAAATCAACAATAATTTCTGGAGTATAGTAAGACCCTAAATTTACCTTTTCTATATAATTCAAGTGTTTTTGATTATTATCCATATATAATAGTTTTAATTTTTTCATTATATCATTTTTTTTACCTGCAAATAAATCATTTTTGTAGCGATGTCGTTAAAAATCTTGTGCGCCCTTCTGAATTAAGCAAAAATTTCTCTAAACAAATTTCTAAATCAAAACCAAATTATTTCTAAATAAAAAAACTATTATATTCAATCTCCCTACCCCTCCCCATTATACCAAGCAACCTGCTAAATTAACAAGCAAACGCTTTTTAGGTACCAAAAAAGCTTCACCAGTAAAACTAATCAAGAATTGGCTTGTATCCAAAAGGGTACTGATACTTGCGTATCGGTCCGCGGTCCTCTGTCATTCGCCCAGATCTCTCCAGACTGAAACAGATTTTCGTGGTTTAAACCTTAATTCCTACGCCCCTCGTCCACGGACTCGGGAGAAACGGAACAGCCAAGATAGAAAGTTTGATCCAAATCTTGAAAGTAGTCGTTGATGAAGCTTTTT
>JAVEXR010000090.1:0-3717 GCA_034003925.1 Candidatus Moraniibacteriota bacterium | reverse complement strand
GACGGTTATAAAAGAACTTGAAAAAGCAAATGGTTATTTTCATGAGAGGGAACTGTTTAATTTTAATCCAGGGTTTGAGACTGATTATTATCAAGATCGTAAATTTACTCCTAGAAAAATCGCCGAGTTATTTAAGGGGTAAGTTGAATCATAAGCCGTAACTAAAAATTACGGCTTTTTTAAACAATCAAAAAATACCCAACAAATATTGAGTATTTTTTGATTTGTAGTCCTTAAAAATGAGATTTCCCAAAATTTTGAGGGAATTGTTAGGGAAATTGAGAGGTGGAGGGAATTTCTGTGATTTATTTAATTATTTTTTTGCTGTTTTAGTAAATTTATGATAGTTTATATTTATAATGATAGAAAATGTATGGAATCAAAAAGAATAGACAATAAGCACTTGGATGATTATGAATTAGAATTGTTTAAACTTATAGACGATTTAAATCAACCCATAGGTTATTCCGTGAGAAAAACTTATATAAGTATCAATAACATTTTTGGTTCTGGTGCTGCAAGAATTGAAGAAATAAACTTTTCAAATCGAGAAGAAGCGATAATTTTTTTTAATAATCAAAATTAAATTTATGAAGAAACATTTTTCAAATTTTTTATTAAGTATGTCTTTTTTAGTAGTGGGCATTTTTGTGTTGACTAATCAAGTTCAGGCAGAAACAGAAATTTCAGAAAATATTATATCTGACGAAATTTGGACTGTGGAGAATAGTCCTTATCATTTAATGGATACTATATCAGTATATCCAGGGGCAACTTTAACTATAGAGCCAGGAGTAGTAGTCAAGGCTAATGCAGAAAAATATTTACAGATAGCAGGGACAATTATTGCAAGAGGGAACGCTAACAATTTAGTAGTTTTTACAAGCTATGATAACAATGGTTGGGGTGGAATTAGATTTATTGATAGTGCTATTGATGCTCAGCTTGGAGAAGATTATTCATATATAAGTGGTTCCATAATAGAATATGCTGATATTGAAAAATCTGTTTGGGACTGTATTAGAATTGAAGGATCGTCACCTTTTATTTCTAATTCGAGTATTCATAATTGTGCAAATGGTATTTTTTTATACAATATGAATCAATCTGGCACCAGTAATGCAGTAATATATAAAAATATAATAAGCAATATCCCAACTGGCAACGGTGTGCAACAAACAAATAAAAATACAGATACTGGTTTAGTTAAAATTATTAATAATGAAATTAATAATACTGGCATAGGTATTGTCAGCATGAACGGAAGAGGCCCGCAAATAAAAGATAATATTATTACAAATAGTGACGGAGGAATAAGTTTGCAGTTTAGTGATAATTTTTTAGTTGAGAATAATATAGTTGATATTCCATCAACTTCTCAAAATACGGCCATAGGAATTAATATTGCATCTGGCTCTGTGGGCACAATTCAATATAACAATTTAAGCAATAATGCAAATACGCAACCATCAAATTCAGCACTTAATATTCACGGCAGTGATGTTGATGTTCGGTTCAATACAATTACTGCAAGCTCCAATTATACCATTAGGATAAATTGTCTTAATGATGTTAACTGTTCAACAATAAATTCTAATAATATTTATAATACTACTGTTGGCGGTTATTCTATTTGGAATTGGGGCGGTGTAGATATTAATTCTTCTGATAATTATTGGGATTCTATCAGTTTGTTAGAAGTAGAGAATAAGATATTTGATTTTTATGATGATCCATCATTGGGCAAGATTGTTTTTAATCCTTATGCTCTATCTGCTTTAGAATCTGCTGGCTCAAATAAATTTATTACACCCACAATCTGCAATTCTTGGATATATTCAAATTGGTCACAGTGTTCAAGCAGTGGGAAACAAACAAGGACGATTATTTCATCGTCACCCAGTGGTTGTTCAGGGGGTAGCCCAATTGTGTCTCAAGATTGTACTTATGTTCCATTAACTTGTTCTTCGTGGATATATTCTGATTGGAGTGCTTGTTCGAATGGACAACAAACAAGAAATATTATATCATCATCACCAGCTGGATGTATTGGCGGTGCATCAAGTATAACAAAATCTTGTACGGTTAGTACTTCAAATAATGAATACACACAAAACCAAATCTGTTCCTCATTTACTTACTCTGATTGGTCAGATTGTTCTCAGAATAATATACAATCAAGAAGTTTATTATCAAGCTTGCCTAGTAATTGCATCGGAGGTCAGCCTATTTTAAACCAGATGTGTATTTATGTAGATGCAAGCCAAGAAGATATTATAAAAACAAATAATGAAGAAAGTAGTGTAGAAGTAAACGTAATAGTCGCCGAAGTAATAAATAGGGAGAAGTCTTTAGCAGTTAAAAAAGACGTTCAATTAGCAACTCGGCTTAAGGGTAAAATTTTACTTCAAGTTGAAAGTAGAGGTGAGGCGTGGTATGTAAGCCCAAGTGATGGTAAAAAAATATATATGGCCAACGGTGATGAGGCCTATAAGATTATGAGAAATGAGGGGATTGGCATCTCAAATAAGGATTTAGAGAGAATTAATATCGACAAAACATTTGCTAAAAAAAATAATGGAAAAATATTTCTTCAAGTAGAGGCTAGAGGAGAAGCTTATTATATAGATTTTGATGGCGTGGCACATTATTTAAAAGATGGAGCGGTAGCTTATGAAGTTATGAGGAGTTTGGGGCTGGGAATATCCAATAAAGATATTAGAAAATTGGAAGTGAGTATTTAGTGTTTATATAAATATCATGTTTAAAAATATGACAACGTCTAGTGAAAGAAGGTATTTATCTAATAGTAAAAATTGGATTAATCACGTTGAAAGTTTTGGTGATAGTAATAATTTTGATAATTACAAAGATTATTTTAAATTTGCCATGCTCTGGATGTCATTTAATTCTTACTATTCTTCACGATATAAACACATAAGTGGAGAAAGGAACCAAATTATAGAGTTTGCAAGAGACAATGAAGAAATTTATAATTCTTTGTTAGAAAATGAAATTTCTGATATTGTAGAAAAATTTAGAGACACAAAAGACTTGGAGGGAAATTATCCTAGAGAAAAAGTGTTAGACATGCGATATGATTCTAATGGCGAGGAAACTTTTAATTCTAATAAAAAATCTCTCAAAGACTTTTTATTTGTAATTTATCAAATTAGGTGTAATTTTTTTCATGGAAATAAGGGTGAAACGATAGGAAATATACATGATAGAAATCTAATTATTTGGGCGTATAAATATTTAGATATCTTTTGGAATAAATTTATAGAGCAAAAACTTGCTTAATGTAATTGATATAAAATTATCAACAATTTCCCCCATTGATTTTCCCCTCAAAATCTGCTATAATACTCTCATAGACTTATAAAATTAATAAATAATCTATAGGCAGGGGGACGAACCTAGCTAAGGCTAGTCAGATTATGGACATATATATAAAAAAATAGCTGTCTTCAAATAAAATAATAAATATAAGCAAAGTCTAAATCTTTGCCAATTCAACTATAAGCACGAGTAATATATCCGGATATATCGCTTGTGTTTTTTGTTTGGCCGAGTGGCCTTTGTCGTCAGGCCTAAAAACCTCTTCTTCCTTTGGAGGTAAACATAGTTGACCGGCCGACCCTCTGTTTTTTTCTTTTTTTGGCGGCATCCCCTTGGGGGAGCCGAAAAAAGAAAATGGGGGCGGCAGGTAAATGA
>JAVEXR010000089.1:0-3760 GCA_034003925.1 Candidatus Moraniibacteriota bacterium | reverse complement strand
ACAAGACCCTCGTTTTGTTGAGCAATCCAATTTTTTAGTCGTGGATAAATCTCTTTATCACGACCCATATTTTTTTCGTTCTCAACGCTGTTAATCCATTCTTTCGCGACTTGTTCATCTTCGAAAGGGTTTTCTTCTTTAAATCGTTTTTGTTCAAATGTCTGTTCTTCAATATTTTTCATATATTTCAATTGAGCGCTAGCGAACTCCATTTTCCCCTTTTAATTTTTAAAAAATCTAATTTAAATTTTCCTTATTGTCTATCACCTGTCTACCGACAGGCAGGAAACTCCTACTAAAAAGAAAATATTTTTTGAATTACGTATAACGTTTCTGTGCATCTGAAGTTGCGCCGTTGTTTATTGATTAAAACATCTAATATTCATCTGTCTTGATTATATCAATAAATTTTGTTTAATCGCAGCGCAATTTGGGTGAAGCAAAAGAGAAAATTTGAATATTTTACCTTAATTTAAGCCCTTTTTCAATTTTTTAAAAAATTAACCCATTGACAGATTATCTACTTTCTGCTATACTAGTAAGTCATAAAATATGGCAAACAACCTTAACAAAGGAGGTCCAAAATGGACAGAAAGACTTTCAACCGTGGCACAATGGATTTGCTCGTCGGCGTAGTTTGCGGTGCAATAATGCACTTCAGCATGATGGCCTACCTCATCGTTTTCGGAATCGCAGTTGTGGTAGCGATCATTATTGTGGCGACAGGTGGGGACGCATCCATATACGGAAATGATGAACAGGGCAACTTCAGGGGCTTGGTCGTGTTGGCCCGTGTAATCACCGTCAATGTGGGTGTGGTCATCGGACGACTTGCACTCGGAATGGCATAGCTATTATTCCACTTTCTGGCCGCACATGAGCAGGAACTAAACAACCCTGCTCTTTTCTTTTAAAAATTGAAAAAGGGCCATCTAAAAAATAAAAAAAATATTCAAATTTTCTCTTTTCCGAAACCAGATACACAGTGTTAGACGATGTTTTGCCGACGTGGTTAGTTACAAACTATTTTATTGGAAAAAACTTTTTATACACGCAAAACAAAATTCAAATTCACATTACAAGGCAAAATTTCACATAACGTACACCGATGAAGCGAAGTTTTTATTTCTCTTCCTTGGCGTTATTAATTAAGAAAAGAGAAATAAAAATTTGGGTCGAAAGAAAACTATCTTCCTTACTAATATTTCTCTGTAGCGAAGCGTAAGAGAAAGTTATTAAATTGGATATTTTTCTTGAGCCGCTTATCGCGTTGTTGTACGTAGTAAATTTTTTATCTCGTGGCTAATGCATTAAATCTTGTCTACTCGTAGAGAAAGTTTGATTTTTTTGTTTTGAAAAATAGAAGAGGGGAAGTGAAGGGGTGAATTCTATTTTTTCAAAACTCCTTATTATAATTCAATTTTTTAACCAGCCACGCAACTCATTTAGAAACTCAGCAAATACTTCAAGATCTTTTTTTCTTTTCTCAGCATCTGTCATTTCAGAATAAGGCTTACCTCCTTTTTCTGGACTTAGAAAACTACCCATAGGATAACCAGGAACGATTACGTTTGAAGTATCCACAACGTGCGAAATTTTTGTCACCTTTGAACAACCTGTAAAATTATTGTTTGGATTAAAAAGGGCAATTGATGTATCCCAAATAAATTGCTTTTCTGGTTGTGGATTTTTGTTAAATATTTCTTTCCACACACTTATTATTTGACGTTCATTTAAATCGTCCTTGTTGCTGGAAAATCGTTTTAAAAAAACGCCTGGCTGTTCATTTGTTGGAAGAAAATTAGTAGTAGCAGAATCATCAATAGCAAGAGTGGCTAAGCTTGATTTTCTGGCGTATTCTTGCGCTTTATGAATGGCATTTTCACGCGATGTTAAAAATGGTTCTTCTACATCGGTAGAGATGTTTACATCACCAAGAGAAACTATTTCAATATCATCAACTAATTTGAGTAAATAAGTAAATCTATCTATTTTCCCTAAGTTGTGCGTTGCTAAAAGTATTTTCATGTTCTTGTAAATGTTTTTTTTGCGGCTTTCCCAGAGCAGAAAAAACTCCTATTTATCCCCTGTAGATTATTTAAAAAAATCAAACTTTCGAACGTGGCTAAATCACCAGACATTGAAATAAGGTAAGATAAAAAATTTATTTCGTACAACGTACACCGATGAAGCGAAGTTTTTATTTCTCTTCCTTGGCGTTATTAATTAAGAAAAGAGAAATAAAAATTTGGGTCGAAAGAAAATTATCTTCCTAATTAATATTTCTCTTGAAGCGAAGCGTAAGAGAAAGTTATTAAATTGGATATTTTTCTTGAGCCGCTTATCGAGTTGTTGTACGTAGTAAATTTTTTATCTCGTCGTAGTAGCATTAAATCTTGTCTACTAGTAGAGAAAGTTTGATTTTTTTGTTTTGAAAAAATAGAAGAGGGGAAGTGAAGGGGTGAATTCTATTTTTTCAAAACTCCTTATTAAAAGAACAATAAGAATACATAGGGGATAAATGAAATTAAGAATGATATTTTAATTTGACTGACAAATAACAATCCAACACTGTATAACATAATCCTGCCCAATGAAACTGGTATTTCTCTAAAGATTACAAAGTCTTCGACATGATTATTTTTTGCGTTAATATAAAAAATTGAATTGAATGGCACTGATATCAAAGCGCTTAAAAAACCAGCAAAAATACTAAGAATATAAAATGATGTTTGATCGATTGATAGGTAGCGCCCAATCCAGATTACAATCATAACAACAGCTCCAACTCGCAAAAATTTCTTTTTTTCAATTCGGTTTGAGTATTTACCAACCAATAAAGTAAAAATAGCTGAACCAAGCCCAAGAAATGTTGCAAGAAAACCGATTGATAAAATATTGTTAAAAGTTAAAAACAAAAATATTGGTAAAATGTTGGCTTCAACCTCGCCAGAGATTCCTAAAAAGAATTCGGCAACAAAATATTTTTTGTATCGACGAGCATAGTCTATGATTCTGCTGAAATTAATCTTAACTTCTATCGGAATATGGCCAACGAATAAAAAAGGCACAATTGAAATAAGATAAATTATTCCAGCCACAATGAATAGTGCTTTAAATCCAAGTATTGTAGATATTCCAGCTCCAACCAATGGGATTACTATTCCCACCAGACTTGGAAGAGCAAAGAGCTTGCTCACGTGTTCGCCCATAGTTTCGCTTTCAGCACTTTTGGCGAAGACAACGTGCAAAGGAAACCAATAAAAAGCCAACTCAATTGCACTTAAGAGTGAGATAAAATAAAAAAGGTTTGGCCAAGTCTTTAGATTATAAAGTAAAAATAAGTTTAGAGCTAAAAATACAAGTCTAACAAACAGGGTTTTAACAAGGCCAAAGTTTTTAGCAAACCAACTGGCAATAAAGAAAAATATTAAAATTGAAAAATTGTTAATAATAAAAAAGATGAATATTTGCGACACTGAATATCCGATGGACAAAAAATAGATTGGAATAAATATTCCGACGAGTCCACCGGCCATACCGTCAATTGATTGCATGGCATAGGTTGAAAATCGCCAATCCTTGAATTTGTTCAAAATCTTTTTAATTGTCATAAGATTAATTTTTTTCTGCGGCTTTCCCAGAGCAGAAAAAACTCCTTTTTACCCCTGTAGATTATTTAAAAAAATCAAACTTTCGGACTTGGCTAAATCACCAAGCCTTGAAATCTAGTAAGATAAAAAATTTATTTCGTACAACG
>JAVEXR010000088.1:0-3784 GCA_034003925.1 Candidatus Moraniibacteriota bacterium | reverse complement strand
AATTTGTAGAAAACAAAATGCAAATTTTATTTAAAAGGTTTAGAAACAGAATAGTGAGGGATTTTGATGATATATATAAATGTAATATTAGTTTTGTAGGTGTTTCAGGTTTGTTTTACATGAAAATATGAGATTGAAAGAAATTTTAAAATCCGAATAAGGGTTTTTAAACTTTTTTACGACATTAATTATTAATAAACGACCGTAGATGCCATGAATATTTCTCAGGAGAAATTAAAAAAATTGATTTATGACATATCAATAAGTAATTCCCAGGAATCATTTAGGATTATATATATTACATTCTATCCCAAGATATTTCGATTTGTGATGTATTATGTGAGATCAGAAACTTTAGCGGAGGAAGTGATTTCCGATACATTTGTTTCGATCTGGGAACAGCGAAAAGATTTATTGGGTGTGCATGATTTTAACAGTTATGTATATCGGATTGCTAAAAACATTTCGATAAATTATTTAAGAAAGAAAGTTTCTAACCCGGAAAATATTCAGATTGAACAAGTTCTTTCAAATTACAATCCTGTTGAAAATCCGGAATCCGAGCTTATATCTTCCGAGCTTATGTCACGTCTTAATATGGCAATTGTTAGCTTGCCCGAGAAATGCAGGCTGGTATTTATGTTAATCAGAGAGGAGAATATGAAATACAAGGAAGTTGCTTCGATGTTGAATATATCGATCAAAACAACTGAAGCACATATGTCTTTAGCCGTGAAGAAAATCCGGGAAATATTGAAAGACGAATTAAAGGGATAAATTATTAGTAAATCAGACTAAGGGTTTTACCTTAAAACTACGACATATATAGTACGATAGTAATAAATTATGGACAATCAAGATTATTTTGATATAAATAAAATCATTGTTAGGATATTATCTAAGCAAGCCGATCCGGAAGATGTGATGATATTCAGTGAATGGTTACATGATCATCCGCATCACAAACAGGAGTTTCATCTACTAACCGAATTTTGGGATCTGAAACCACTGGAAGAGGATTTGTCTGCAGAAATGTCGTTTGATAAAAACAGAGAGCGGTTTTTTAGGGGGGCGGATATTGACAAGAAGGCTACTTTGGTTTCACGAAGAAAAACAGGTTTATTTTTGCTTTCAGTAGCAGCTACGATATTGTTGCTTTTTTCGATTGGCAATTTCGTGTTCCTGAAGCAGCAAGTAATCCCTGAACGGTTAATATATATGTCGCAGCAAGAGCTTGTTAATATTACTTTACCGGATGGAACGGAGGTAGCTTTGAATCAAAACAGTAAACTCTCGTATTACAATGACTTTTTAACCACAGACCGTAAGGTCGAAATTGAAGGCGAGGCTTATTTTGATGTTAAAAGGTTTGAGAATAAGAGATTCATAGTGCAAGTTGGCGCATCACAAGTTGAAGTATTGGGAACAAAATTCAATATTAGTGCATACAACCCCGATAAACAAATTATTACCACATTAGTCGAAGGAACGGTGTCGTTCATTGCGGATAATCAAAAAATCGTGATGACCCCGAATCAGCAACTAACCTTTTATGCAGCTACCGGGCTTATTGAAAATCGAACCGTGGATACCGATGTTGCAGTCGCGTGGAAAGATGGGTTGTCTCGTTATAACTCGATAACGTTGTTTGAGTTAGCCGCAGAATTAGAAAGAAATTTTGGCGAGAGAATCATTGTTCGGGATAAGTTGAAGGACATCAGGATCTCTGGAGCATTTTTAAAAACCCAAAATCTAACCCAAATCCTAAATATCATGCAGAATAGTATCGATTTTAAGTGGCGCAAAGAGAATGATTCTATCCTCATTTATTAAAGTTCAAGAACATCTATCATTTAAGTTATAAAATAATTTTATCAATATGATCCTTAAATCAATTGTGCATACTTATAAAAATAAGTATGATAAGAAGACATTTTGCTTTCTTTTTTTATTCTTATTCGTGTTTTCTGTCCTCCAATTACCTGCTCAGAGCCAGTCTGTTTACAAGCAGAAGATTCAACTGGATAATTCTATGATTTCTATTCGTGAACTTTTTAAAACGATTGAAAAACAGACTGATTATTTGTTTTTTTATGTTAATGCTGATATTAGCGGTATTAATGTTCAACCTCCTGTTAACAAAACAGTTGGAGAAACATTAGATGCGGCACTGAAAGCTACAAATCTTTCTTATACTGTACACGATCGAAATATTACAATCTCGAAAAAGAAAGAACAACCCCAGCAAAAGTCTTCCGTTACCACGAATATTAGTGGTGTTGTAAAAAGTTCTGACAATAATCCCATTATCGGATCCACTGTTGCTGTAAAAAACTCCTCAATAGGCACCATTACCGATATTGAAGGTAAATTTTCGTTGAATGTTCCTTCCAATGCTGTACTAATAATTTCATTTCTTGGATACGAAACTCAAGAAGTTGAAGTAAATAACAAGACAATTTTTCAAATTGTGTTGAAAGAGAAAGACTATAAGTTAGATGAGGTAGTTGTGATAGGTTATGGAACGGTAAAAAGAAGAGATATTACAGGTTCTGTGGCCTCTGTACAAGGTGATGTCATTCAGTCAATCCCGGTTGCAAATGTACAAGAGGCAATTACCGGTAAATTGTCTGGTGTGCAAGTTGTAACCACAGAAGGATCTCCTGATGCCGAAGTTAAAATTCGGATTCGCGGAGGAGGATCCATAACCGGCGACAATACTCCTTTGTACATTGTAGATGGATTTCCTGTTAGCTCAATTTCAGATATTTCTCCCGCTGATATTGAGTCAATAGATGTTTTGAAAGATGCTTCATCTACAGCAATCTATGGTTCTAGGGGTGCAAATGGAGTAATCTTAGTCACTACCAAGGAAGGTAAAAGCGGTAAAGTTAAGGTTAGCTATAATACTTACTTTGGAGTAAAAAAGTTGCGAAAAAAGTTGAATGTGTTAAGTATACCAGACTATCTTAACTGGCAATATGAGTTAACTTCACTAAAAAACAGTACTGATAAAACAGAATATGAAAAATATTTTGGAATGTATGAAGATCGTGATTTGTTCGACGGGTTAGTTGGTAACGATTGGCAGGATTTAATATACGGCAGAACGGGTCACGTCTGGAACAATAGCTTGAGTATTAATGGTGGAACAGATAAGTTAAGATATGCTTTCAATTTATCAAGAGTTGATGATAAAGCGATAATGGTTGGTTCAGATTTTACACGTAATAATTTTTCTTTAAAATTATCAAATAAAGCGAGTAGTAAAATAGACATTAACCTGAATGTCCGTTATTCAGATAGTAAAGTAAACGGTAGCGGAATGAATGAAACTAATCCCCGCTCGCCCCAAGATGCGCGTCTTAAACATGCGATAATATACACTCAGATACCACTAAAACAGATTGGATCGAATGAATTGGATGAGGAAGAATTAGCAAGTATGTTAGTAAATCCGTTTATTGCCATTACTGATAATGAAAGGAATTACTCTAAAAACGGGTTAAATATCGCAGGTGGAATTTCCTGGAAAATAATTCCGGATTTAGTATTGAAGAGTGATGTTGGTGTAGATATAAATAATTCGAGAGACAATCGCTTTTATGGATTGTCAACATACTATGCGAAAAATGAACCAGCTAATGAGAATAAAAATAAACCAGCAATTATTATAACTCAAAACAATAGAAAAACTTTGCGAAACACGAATACCCTTAATTATAATTTCGAAAAGATATTAAACAGCAAAGACCATCGACTAAATCTACTCTTAGGACATGAA
>JAVEXR010000087.1:0-3825 GCA_034003925.1 Candidatus Moraniibacteriota bacterium | reverse complement strand
GCAAAATACTTGCCAACTCGACCTTATCCATCTTTTTATTTTTTCCATACCAGCTAATAAGCTCAGACATTAATTTCGGAACTTCGATAGCCTCGGGGGGTCTATGTGTTGCTCCGCCGATAACTACTCCGCTATTTCTGTATTTACCTGCCCATTCCTTGTCGATGTTTTGCTGGACTATTTGATTGAGAGAGCGTATCAGGTTTTCCGAGAATGTATTTTTTTTATCTTTTTCAATCAGATCGTACAAATATTCCAGTGCCTCCTGATGATTTTTTGCTTCCAAATGGTCCTTTAACGGCTTGCCTTTTACTGTAAGTCCCTCATTAATAACTAAATAAGTTTCCCTAAGCGTAAGACTATTACCTTCTATGGCATTTGAATTGTAGGTCATTTCGATTTCGAATCGCTCTTTCAGCTTTTTTACAACGCTAACCGGAAGCGGCCGGTATTTATTCAGCCGATCCAATTTTTCCTCGATTCTTTCTTTTATTTTTTGATCCAGATATGTCATATATTCTTAATATGGTTTATGTATATTTTAACACTATACCATATTAAACTATTTGTCAATATCCTCCTTTGAGAAGCTAGCATAGCTTACACATTATCAATTAAAAATCGACCAATGCGATTTCTTGAGCCAAAGGACCAGGAAACCGAGCAAGACCAGTCCAGAAAGCGCTTGCGAGGCCACCGTCAAACCGGCGGCGAAGATGGCCACATAAGTAAAAAGGGCCGAGCCGATAAAGGTGGACAAAGCGAAAGACCACCAGGGCATGCGGGAGAATAGGCCGATAGCGTAACTCACCAAGTCCACCGGCAGAATTACTCGGGCAAGGGTCAAGCGCCAAAACAGGCCCTTTACTTTGATGCGCCCGTCATAATTCATAAGGTCGCATTTGTTTATCACCCGGCAAACGAATTTTTCACCATAACGCCGCGCCAGAAGAAAAGCAATGAGTGAGCCTGTTGTCCAACCGGCAGAGCTTAAGAGCACGGTGGCTGTTGTTCCCCACAGCGCTTTTGCCAGCGGAATAAAGGGCGAGGAACTGAAGCCGGCAAAAATAACGTCCACCACCTTTAAGATAAAATAGGCCAAGGGCCCAAAAAAGCCCTTGGCGAAGGTCGACTCTGTCAAAATACTCTCATATTCCCGGGAAACCCAAGAGGAAAGAATGAAGAAGCTGATGACGATGGTAGCCAAAGCGATGGGGCGGATGTTATTTTGCAAAAATTGTTTCATAGTAAGTATCACCTATTATTATACCAGATAAAACCGCTAAAAGCACTTTAAATGTGTGTTGCAAGCAATAGTTCGATTTCCATATTCCTCTATAAAAAAACCGGCCTAGTGTTAGGCTGGTTTTATCTTGCACGGGCGGAGGGATAGCTTCCGGAACTTTGACTGGGGCATGGCTTTGCCTGTATCTGACCTTGTAGTTAAGAATGTTAGTCAATTATGTGCTTTAGTTTAGAGTATATAGGAGTACTTTGTTATAAGCTTTTTGTTAATAACTCTTCTATTGGTTTAAAATTTTTTGAAACTTTAATCTTCTGAGTGTAGTATTTATCATCGCGCCAAAATGTTTTAAAAGCGTCTGCTTCTTTCTTGGAGTTGATTATTTTATACTCATCGCCCCTTATAACTAAAGCGCAACAATTTTCTACAGCAAGGGCCGCGCCATCTATCTCCTTCATCATCCTTTTTAAGTGTGGCTTTCTTTTTTCTTCTGTATCAAAATGAGGACAATAAGAGATTGGCACCCAATTCAAACCATTAAGTTTTATAAGTTCAAATTTTTCTTTCCCATCAATAAATTTTTTTGAATCTGAACTGAAATATTCAAACCAACAAACAGCACCAGCGCTTAAACCTGAAATGATTATACCTCTCTCCCACGCTTTTTTCAAAATTTTATCAACACCTTTTTCCCTCCAAACATCCAACATCTTCATCGTGTTACCACCGCCCACATAAATAATATCTGAAGAAAATACTCTGTCTTCAATTTCCTTTTTACTAATTTCTATATCAATTAAATTCAATACATCAATTCTACATCCCAGTTTATCGCCAAAATAATTCCGAACCGTATTCGCATACAAATCTGAATCAGTACTTGCAGTAGGAATAAATAAGAGATTCGGATGCTCTTTGCCACTATATTCAATAATTTCTCTATCTATTTTCTCAGTCTCAATTGAATAACCAGGCCTTCCTATTTCTCCACCGCCTATAGCTACTATTGTTTTAATATTTTTCATAATAAGTTATTTATAATTATCTTTACCTCTTCAGGATGAATTTTATACTTATTACTGATTCTGTTGATTTTTTCATTTTTGATTAAACGGATGATATCCTATCTTTTAATTTTTTTGCGTCCTCAATAAGCTTAACACTATCTACTGAATTAAAAAATTTATGATTATAAATATCACTAAGTTCCATCCACTCAGGCATATCCGCATATTCCTGTTCAGTATCGCATAAATTATCTTTGGTAAGTTCGCCACCGACTTTTTTCACCAGATAATAAATCATTATACAATTCCAATATTGTCCTTTGTACTTATCGGTATAATCAGGATTAAAAAAATCAGTCTCTGTGTGGACGGGCATTATCGGCTCAACTTGAATACCAGTTTCTTCCACGAACTCGCGTCTAAGTGCCTCTTCAATAGTCTCGTCAATCTCAATGCCACCTCCAGGGAAATCATAACCGTCCCACTGGCGTGATAAAAGAATTTTATCACCCTCAATCAACACCCCATAGACAGAAGGCCGAAACTTAAATTTTTCTAAAGGTACTTCGCTTTCTTTGCCATGTACATCACGGCATTTCATTATTTTTTTATTTGTCATATTGTTATTTCTTCTTCTTTTTATGCTTGCTATAAACCATCTCAAACAAGCCCGCCTCCAAATTCTTTTTCAGCTTTTCATTTTTTTACCTCCTTTTTTATTGTTTTTTGTTTTTAGATCTAAATATTTTATTTAAATTCAACACTTGAAATAATTTGTCTAACTAAAACATTATCATTTTTATGAGTACTTATACTATAAATCCTATCATTGAAAGGACAAACTATTTTTCGATTTTGAAAGTTATTATCAGTAATATAATAATAAGATTTTTTTCCAGAAAAATAAATTTTAGACTCTTCATCTGGTTTATAGTTAGGATCAATTGCCCTAAAGCGTCTATCACTATCTTTATATATTGTTCTTATAAGCTCAAGTTCTCTATTATCAATTCCAATACTCACATAAGCAACAAAAGGCTCGGGATTCGAAGGCTCTATAATCAACTCCCCTGTTTGAGATAAGCCTGCATCATTAATTCTCCAATCAGCTGGATATTTTACACTGTATCCAAGCTCTTCGTTTATATAAGTTTTCCAGTTTATATAGTCATAATCATCAGACAAGTAAACAGTTTCTGCATTAATCCAGTCTTCCTCTGGTAATTGTTCGTCATTGTTATTCACTTCATCTTGGTCACTTTCACCATTAATACCGCTGGTAGTTGACTCAGTTTTTTGGGGAGTGCATCCCGCAATCATTACCATCAAGAACAACAAAAAAATATATGATAATATATTTATAAATTTACTCATATTATTTTAATTTATTTTTAAATAAGTGCATTCTAAATTTAACATGGGAACTTTTAAAAATCAACATAGGAAATACTTTAATTTGGTTCCAAGTTCTAAACTAAAAAATAAGCTATTATTAGCTTATTTTTTGTTTGCACGCTTGGCGGGACAGCTTTCGAACTTTCGATTGGGTCACTGCCGTGCCTGTGCCGGAGCTAG
>JAVEXR010000086.1:0-3881 GCA_034003925.1 Candidatus Moraniibacteriota bacterium | reverse complement strand
TACTTTGTCTATCAAAAGGTAATAAGCAGATTAATAATAAAATCCAAGACCAATATATGTTTAGCAAAAAATCCCTTATTTTTTAGTTAATATACATTATACTTTTATTTTTTTAAATGATTATTAATTTTAATCAATTCCAAAATAAAAGTTAAGTATAATGGATCCCTTTATAAAAAGGGGAAAATAATATTGTTATACTTTAAAAGTTCAATATTTTGAAATGAAAATATCATATATAACCATGCAGTTTCCAGCTCCCAGTGAAACATTTGCTTCAAGTGATATTCAAAGTTTAAATAAATTAAATCCTGAATTATCTGTTTACTCTTTAAAATCAAAACATAGCGATTATAATAGAATGATAAAAGATAGAAAACTTCAAAATATTTCTATTTTTACTTGCAAAGTGAAAGAGAATATTTTAGGTTTAATAGAGATTATAAAATCACCTTTTTTATTTATTTCTCTTTTGTTTTGGTTGATAAAAAATGATTTAAAAAAAACAGGTCATTTTATAAGATGTTTTGCTTTGATACCTGCTTCTTTTTATATTTTATCTCAACTAAAAAAAGAAAAACCAGATGTTGTGCATCTTTTTTGGGGACATTATCCAAGTTTAGTTGGATTTTTGGTAAAAAGAGTTTTAAAAAATAGTAAAATATCTATGTTTTTAGGCGCTTATGATTTAGAGTATAACTTAAATATAAGTAAAGATTTGGCTAAAAATGCAGACTTTATTTTTACCCATGCAAAAGCAAATATTCCTCAACTAAATAAAATGAATATAAAAACAGATAAAATTAATGTTATTCATCGAGGAATAAATATAAAAGATTTATCTTTAGTTATTGAAAATATCGATAAAAAAAGTAATCAAATTATTTGTGCTGGAAGATTTTTACCTGACAAAGGATTTGATAAAGTTATTGATATTTTTTCAAAGTTGCATAAAAATATTAATAGTTCAAATTTAGTTTTAGTTGGTTATGGTTCTGCTCAATCTGATTTAGAAAAACAAACAATTGATTTAAAAATAGAATCAAATGTAACTTTTACAGGATATTTATCTCAAAATGATGTTTTAAAATTTATGGTAGAATCAGATATTTTTCTTTTTTTATCATCAAAGGCTGGTGAAAGACTTCCAAATGTGGTAAAAGAAGCTATGTTAGCTGGGTGTATTTGTATAGTTTCAAATACACCTGGAATTGATGAATTAATAGAACATGGGAAAACAGGATTTATTATAGAATCGAATAACTATGATTTAATACCAAATTTAATATCATCTTTAGATGAAATAAAAAAAGAAGAGATTAGAACTAATGCAAAAGAGTTTATATTGAAAAATTTTGATGTGGAGTTATCTATGAAAAAATATATTAATATTTGGGAATCAAATGAATAAAGATAGTCTAATTTCAATTATAACACCTTCATATAATTCTGCTAAATTTATATCTCAAACTATAGATTCAGTACTTGCCCAAACTTATCAAAATTGGGAAATGATTATTGTTGATGATGTTTCAAAAGATAATTCTGTTGAAATAATCGAAGAGTATATAAAAAAAGATTCAAGAATAAAACTTATTAAGCTTCAAAAAAATTCTGGTGCAGCTATGGCTAGAAATAAAGCTTTAGATGAAGCAATTGGAAAATATATAGCATTTTTGGATAGTGATGATTTATGGTTGCCAAATAAATTGGAAAAGCAGTTAGAATTTATGCAAAAAAATAGTTTTGCCTTTACTTTTACGGCCTATACTCCAATGTCTGAAAATGGAAATGAAGATTTTTCAACTATTTATGTACCCAAAAGTTTGAGTTATATACAGTATTGTAAAAATACAATAATTGGATGTTTAACAGTCATGATTGATAGAGAACAAACAGGGAAATTTCATATGCCAAATATTCGCTCAAGCCATGATATGGCTCTATGGTTACAAATAATGAAAAGAGGATTTTTAGCCCATGGATTAAATGAAGTTCTCTCTAAATATAGGGTTGTTTCAACTTCAAATACTTCAAAGAAATATAAAGCTGCACTTGAAGTTTGGGATGTTTATAGAAAAGTTGAAAAATTATCTTTAATTAGAAGTGCTTGGTATTTTGTTAATTATGCTTTTAATGCTGTAAAAAAAAGAGCTTAGGTGAAACTATTTTGAGAACTATTGAATATAAAAATATTGTTTGGAAAAAATATCATGGGGCTTTAATACCAAATACAGCTCCAAATATTGAGATAAATTTAATAAAAGAAGAGTCAAAAGAGTTATTAAAAAAAACAAATGCATATTTTTTAAGATATACAAATAATTGGGATACAAAAAACAAAAGTGAATTTTGGTTTGTTATAAAAGATGGAAAAGAAGATATTGATTTTTATAAAAGCAAAATAAGAAATCAAATTAAAAAAGGTTTAAAAAATTGCATAGTTAAAAAAGTTCCATGTGAAGAGATAGCAAAATGTGGATATGAAGTCTATAAAAAAGCTTTTGATAATTATAATACTACTATAACAATAGCATCTGAGTCAAAATTTTATGAAGATACTTTAAAAAATAAACATTATGACTATTTTGCTGTTTATTCAAGACTTGAAAATGGAAATGAAGATAAAATGATAGCATATAGCAGTAATTTAATTGAAGATAATAGTTGCAATTACAAAACTATAAAATTTGACCCAGATTATCTTAGTTTATATCCAAGTTACGCACTTATACATGAAATGAACAAATATTATTTAAATGAATTATCACTTGATTTTGTAAACGATGGGGCAAGAAGTATTTCTCATGATACAAATATTCAGAATTATTTAATACAAAAATTTGATTTTAGAAAAGCTTTTTGTAAACTAAATATTATTTATAGATGGGATATTAAATTACTAATAAAAATATTATTTCCATTTAAAAATATTATAAAAAGATATAATAATAAAATAACAAATAAACTATCAGTACTTTTACTGCAAGAGGAGATAAAAAGAAGCTATGAATAATTTTACAAAAAGAGGTTTTGATATAGTTGTATCTTTTTTAGGATTGACATTTTCTTGGTGGGTGATTTTTATCGCATGGGTAATTGCTACATTTGAGACAAAATCTAATGGATTTTTTATTCAAAAAAGAGTTGGAAAAAATGGTAAGATTTTTAATGTTATAAAAATAAAAACCATGAAAAAAGTTGAGGGTGTTGATACCACAATCACTTCTTCAAATGATGTTCGTATTACAAAAAGTGGTAAGTTTTTTAGGGATACAAAAATTGATGAACTTCCTCAATTAATAAATGTTTTAATAGGTGACATGAGTTTTGTGGGACCCCGACCAGATGTTCCAGGATATGCTGATAAACTTGAAGGTGAAGATAGAATTGTTTTAAGTATAAGACCAGGAATCACAGGACCCGCAAGTTTAAAATATAAAAATGAAGAAGAAATATTAGCTTCACAAAACGATCCAAAATGGTATAATGACAAAATTATTTGGCCAGATAAAGTTAGAATTAACAAAGAGTATATAAAAAATTGGACATTAAAAACAGATATTGAATATATAATAAAAACAGTTACAGGATAAAGAATGAATAAAAGAATTTTTTTAAGTTCACCTCATATGGGTGGGAATGAATTAAAGTACATTGAAAAAGTATTTGAAAGTAATTATATCGCTCCTCTTGGAGAGTATGTAAATAAATTTGAAGATAGTATTAAAAATTATGCAAACATAGAAAATGCACTAGCTGTTACAATTGGAACAGCAGCTATTCATTTATCTTTAAGAGTTTTAGGAATTACAAAAGATGACGATGTTTTAGCTTCAACTTTTACTATTATTGGTTCAGTAAATGCAATATTATATCAA
>JAVEXR010000085.1:0-3983 GCA_034003925.1 Candidatus Moraniibacteriota bacterium | reverse complement strand
ACTAATTGAGCTTTAAAAGCGGTAATATCTGCAGCCTGGCTCACTGGATAAATCAAAAATCCGGCCGGTACACTTTTCTCAAAACCTTTTTGAGCAATTTCTGTTTTTACGGTCGGGTTTCTTTGTAACCTAGCCACACTGACCAAGTTTAAATAAAACATAGTCAAATCGGATAATTCTGGCACAGAAGATTGGATAAAAATAGTATTTACTTTTGGGTCTAATCCGATGGAAATATAGTCCAAAGCTAATTCTAAAATATTATCTCTCACTTTTTGAGGGTTTTCAGCATTATCCGTTAGGGCCTGCATATCAGCAATCATAATAAATTGATTACACTCATGTTGCATTTTTAATCTGTTTTCCAAAGAACCGATATAATGGCCCAGATGCAATCTGCCTGTCGGCCTATCTCCAGTTAAAATTGTTTTCTTATCATTCATATTGTCTACTCTATTAAATTATTTTTTAAAAATTACATCCATCCTGCGTACAAATTGCTTTTATTTCCCCAAAAGTGGCGCAGTATTTAAAAGTGCCCGCTTTTTTATCTATTTCAAAACCACACCCACCCCACTGAGCCCCCTCTGAAACAGAAAAAACGGGCCACATATCCCCATCTCCTTGGCAAATAGATTTTTCTTTTTCTGGTGAGTTCACAAAACCATTTTTATCCATACACAGCACAACCAACGAAAGAGTAGACGACACGACAGATTTAAAATAAGCAACCTGAGATTTTGCTCTGGCACTAGATAAGGATTCCTCTATCGTTTTAAAATAAGTCTTCGCAAAATCTTTTTCTGTCCCACAATATTTAGTTTCATTATCAAAGTTATCAAATGCATCCTCTGCATTATTGTGTGCAGAGCTACTCATAATGAGAGCTAATTTTTGCATAATATTTTCCATGGAAACATTTTCAATTGATTTAAACTCCTTTTCTTTCTCCAGGACGGCTATTTTCTCATTATTTACCGCCTGAATCGCTTGGATATTTTTGACATTACTTTTTTCCAAATAGATCAAAGCCCCCGCTAAAGCCACGATGATTAAACTCAGGGCAACATAAGCCACAACATTTACATTTTTCATTTTTTTGTTTTTATAAAAGATTACTTTGATTATAACTTATTTGCATAAATATTTAAAGCTTATCCCCATCCTTATCTTTTAAGCGTATCAAAATGTCCCCAAAATAGACTCGCAACCATTAATAATCAAGAATAGCTAGAATAACTTACTAACGACTACACCCATTTTCCGTACAGAGCATAAGCACATCCTCATAAGTGGCACAGAATTTAAAAGTCCTCGCTTTTTTATCTATCTCAAAATCACAGCCATCCCAGCTAGCTCCTCCAGGGATGTCTCCAAAATCTGACCAATTCGATCCGCCCTGACAAACTTCAGCGCCTTTTTGTGGAGCATTAATAAATTTTTCCTCATCCATGCATGCCATCACCTGTGCTGACATGCCGGAAACAGTTTTTATAAAGAGAGCTTCTTGAGCCATTTCTGTTGACTCTTTCATATTTTCTTCAGTAAGGCTTTTTATAATGCTATACTCTGTTCCGCAATATATAATATTCTTATCCAAGTTCTCAATTTCCGCAAAAACATCTTGCATGTCTTCTCGCTGCGAATATGCAAAGTTTATTTTACGAGAAATATCAGCAGAAATATCACCCAGCAAAAATTTAGATATCGGCCGACAATTTTTAAATTGCTCATTTTCTATTTTCAGTATATTTATTTCCTCAGTCTTATTTTTCCATACATAAAAAGAAAATACTGCCAAAAACACAATTAATCCTCCCAAAATCAGATAGATAAAAACATTTGTATTTTTCATTTTTTGTTTTTACAAAAAGTTATCCTGGCTATAACTTACTTGCATTAATATTTAAAACTTAAACTTTCTTATCCTTCAAATAAATCGGTACAGCCACAAAACTCAAAAGCATCTGCAAGATTCGACTGATAATCGCCACACTGATAACCGCACTAGCGCTAAGGCCAAAAATTCCAAAAAAAGTAATGTAAGCCCACTCCTTAACACCAATATTGTTAATGCTAATCGGCACTGAGGAAACCACGCTAGCTAGAAATATGACTGAAAGATAATTTAAAATACTTATATCAATGTCCAGTGCCCAAAAAAGAATACCATTGGCCCCCGCCAACCCCACTAGATTAAAAAGAAAAGAAAACCCAAGTGCTTTCCAAATGTGATTTTTTTCTCCGTTATAATGATTTATTTCCCCTAGGAGTTTATTTAAAAAAATATTCAATTTTATAAAAGGACTCCTAAATTCCTTTTTGCGATAAATTCCCAAAAAAATAAATACCCCCAACAAGCTGACCAAAGCCAAACTGCTCAAAACCAATAACACCTCATTTTTTGCCACTACGCTAAAATTTAAAACGGAAAAAATAACTACCAAAAACATTCCCCCTAAAAGACCGGTTAATCTATCCATTATCACACTGGAGGCTGCTTCTTTGAATTTTTGAACTAGTTTGCCAATATGATAAATTTTATAACTATCCCCACCTACGAATGAAGGCATGAAATTATTCACAAAGGTGGCGCTAAAATATGATTTAAAAAACTCCTTTAACGGCAAATTTATCCCTCGCAATTGAGCTAAAAATTGCAACTTACGAGCAGAAAAAAACATTCCGCCTAAATAAAATGCCATGTATAAAATTATTTCACTTGACTCTAATCTTTTTAAATATTCTCCCACTTCGCCCCAATTCACCTCAAAAATTATCCACCACAAAAAAAACCCGCTCACTAGAGCTTTTATAAAAAATTTTAATAACCTTTTATTTAACATTTTTGATAAATTATTATTTACCAGCTGTCTGCTTATATAGAGCGTAATATTTATTGGCCACATTTCCCCAGCTCATCTCCTGAGCTTTTTTTCTACTCGCTATCCCCATCTGCACGCGCAAATTATCATCTTTTAAAATTAATTCTATCTTTTGGGCCAAATCCTTGGGATCTTTCATTTTTATAATAAATCCATTTACTCCATTTTCTACCAACTCCTCTGTTCCTCCGGTCTCTGTGGCTAAAATTGGCAGTCCTGAGGCTAGGGCTTCAAGCATAGCGTTACTCATCCCTTCATTTAAAGACGGCAATACAAATAGACTAGCTTCTTGATAATAAGGGGCTGTTTCCTCCCGAGGAATCCTCCCTAAAAATTGGACGAAATTTTCTAATTTCAATTGCTTGGTCAGTTCTATCAAATTACTCTTTTCATCTCCATCTCCTAAAATACGCAAAAGAAGATTGGGATATTTGGAAGTCAAAAGACTCAAAGCTTGGATCAAATAATTTGTTCCTTTGCGCGCAGTAATACGAGTTGCTCCGATAGTAATAATAAATTTATCCCTTGGTCGCATAGATTCCTTGGGACAAAAGTCATCTAGATCAATTCCATTATAAATTATATCCACTGCTTGATGCTGGCTTGTCTCCAAAGCTAGATCCCTCAATCCTTGACTATTAGAAACAACTGCGTCAGATTTTTTCCAAATAAATTTTATCAGAGGTTTTAAGATAGTATAAATAAATTTAAATCTTTCACTATAGCCCGGCACATCAGAACCGCGCAATGAAACAACATAAGGAATCTTTTTAGTTAGCTTAAACCACAAGGAAAGCGCTCCACAAGGCACAGAAAAAAATGAATGCGTGAGATCATATTTATTTTTCTTAAGCAATTTATTAGCCAACAAAAAAGCTTTCCAAGCATAAACAACCAAATCTTTTTGTGATTGAAAATGTAAGTTTTTGCTATTTTTTCCAATAGGCACTTTGTAGATAGTGATATTGTCACCTATTTTTTCTGTAGCGTATTCATTATTTACCGAGGAAGTAATCAAATCCACTTCTAAATCAGCCATCTCGGAGAATTCCTTTAGGATACAAAATGTCGCGTTAGCCGCTCCCCCTCCCAATGGCG
>JAVEXR010000021.1:0-19146 GCA_034003925.1 Candidatus Moraniibacteriota bacterium | reverse complement strand
ATTAATGCAATGATCTAAGATTAATATAGCTAGTTCTACTGGGCGAAGACATGGGTTTTATATTTGAACTGTTAGGAGCTTCTTTTGTAAATCTTTCTCTTAATAAGTTTCCGGTCCTACCGCTTCTTTCAATAGCTCTTTCTGGCCGCTTATATTTATGGGCGCCTTTTATTCCAAAAGCCCTAGCTAAACGCCCTGTTTCTTTTTTATCCAAAGAATCATTTTTATTATAATAAAATTTTCCAAAAATTTTACGCGCCTCTTCTTTTGTTATTCCGCCCTTATTGTATTTCTTAAACTCAGCCAACATTTGATTTCTCTCCTTAAGATTATCCAATACACTAGCAATCTCAGGTTTTCTGAAAATTTCTTTTATTTTTCTATTGGAATTGACTTCTTTTTCTCTGAACAAAGATTTAGCCATATATTTTTAAAAATAAAAAATGAATTCCCAAAAAAAGAATTCACCCTTATTTATTAAGATTTGCTCAATTAATCTTAATGCTATTATACCCTATTTTTTACAAAAAGTCAAAAAATTATTTTCTCCCTATCTGATGCAAAGCAGACTGTACGATCGACATCACCAAACTGAAAGCCAACGCCCACCAAAAACCCGTCACACTAAACCCATCCACTATCCTACTAGCTAAAAGCACCAATAAAGCGTTAATAACTAAAGTAAAAAGTCCCAAGGTAAAAATATTGATAGGCAATGTCAAGATCAACAAAATTGGTTTTAATAAAATATTTATTATTCCCAAAACTAAAGCTGCTACAAAAGCTGTAAAAATATTTTCTACACTCACACCGGGAAGAAGTTGAGCGCTGATAAAAACAGCCAACGTTATCACCAACCAATTTATTAAGTATTTCATATCTTTGTTTTATTGCCACTTGGGCGATTTGCTAATTACTTATTAATAATGATAACTTTTATTTTTATTTATTGCAATTGCTCGATAAATTTGCTCGGCTAAAATTACTCTTGTTAATTCATGAGGGAAAGTCATTTGAGACAAACTCACCTTTGTTGCATTTTTATAATTTAAAATTTCCTGGCTGAAGCCCAATGTGCCTCCCACTACAAAAATTATTTCTTCTGACTCATTTTTAAATAAAAATTCGGAAAAATCTACAGATTTAAATTCTTTCCCTCTTTCATCTAAGATTAAAATATTGCTCTGAGAAAATTTTTCTAGAAATTTTAATATCTTCTCCCCTTCTTTTTGCTTTATCTTTTCCCTATCAGAATTATCAAAAAAGGGCTCTGGATTTAATTCTTCTACGCCGATAACTGCATATGGAGAAATTCTTTTTAAATATTCTTGAAAAGTTTTCTTAAAGCATTCATCTTTAATTTTTCCCACCACCAAGATTGTTATTTTAAGCATACCTTCAAATATTGAATTTATAAATTAATCATACCAGAAAAAAGTTTAATAAAAAAGTTTAAACCCAGTTTTGTCTTCACAAAAACTGGGTTTTTCAAATCTGCTCCATTAGCCATTCGGCATCAGCCAAGGAACGCAAAAGTTCTTCATGAACCTCAATGATCGCTTCCCGATATTGGCACCCGATCACCGCAGCTCTAACGGCCATAGGAACCAAATATTCCCAAGTTTCTTCAACCTGCTTGAGTAACCGCGCTTGAGTAAAAAAGCTAACTTTACCCAAATTTTTAGTCATATTGCGCAGATTATGCAACCGATCTGCCAATTTGACTAAAATCGTAGCCACATCCTCACCGATTCTGGCAAAGTAATACCTCTTATCCTCCCTTGGTCTACAACTCAATAACCAAATCATCAAAGCTACATCCTCACCAAAATCTCTTTTGATGTCAGCCCACAGATCAAAAGTAACATTTTCAAAAAGATCATGAAAGATACCCGCTACGATAACTTCGTCTTCGCGCACTCCATAATAAATGAGAATTTGAGCCACTCGATAGGCGTGAATAAATTCCCGACGACCATCCTTTCTTGTGAGTTTGGAAAATAACTTTTGCGCATACTCCAGGGCTTGTCCGGTTTTCGGCAAATTATATTCCTTTGCCGATTGCCAAACGTTTACCCTGTGCCAAGGTTTCTTCTCTCGCTTATAAATCATTATTCAGCCTCCTCAATAAGGGTTAAAGAACGCTTTTGATTTTTTGTATCAATCTATAGGTCCAATATTTAATTGGAT
Source organism: Candidatus Moraniibacteriota bacterium (assembly GCA_034003925.1). Classification (GTDB taxonomy): domain Bacteria; phylum Patescibacteriota; class Minisyncoccia; order Moranbacterales; family UBA9337; genus UBA9337. The sequence goes on along the minus strand of JAVEXR010000021.1, from coordinate 16,956 downwards.
TTATTATAATATCATAACTGCCAGAAAATTCAACTGGCCTATTGTTTTTAGAAAAACCCTGCTTAAAACGAGTTACTCCAAGCCATTTTTTTTCTCTTTCTTTATCATCTTCCCCGATACTCACTCCCCCAAAATCATACTTTAAAACTCCTAGATTTTTAGCATCCTTAATCATCTGCCATTGCAAAAGAAATGGCGCCATTACATTTTTATCGTCATCATTGGAAGCACCATGTAGATAAACAGCCATTTCACCATAAACAATCATAATAGCCCCCGCAACAATTTTATTTTTGTAGTTTGCCAGATATAATCTCAAATTATTCTCATCAATATTTTCAAACATTTCTCTATAATATTTCCTAGGATGAAAATTAATTCCCTTCCTATCTCCGGTTTTCTCGATTAAGTCTAAAAATTTTTCTATTTTTTCTTTATTGTTCTTTAAATTTTTAACCATCTCTATCTGCACCCCCTTTTTACTTGCCAATCTTATATTATATCTGGTTTTGGGTTTCATTTTAGCCAAAATATCTTCTTCACTTTTATTTATATCAATAATAAAAAGTTGTTTAGGCTGCATATCGTGCGGAGCTTTAACTACTTTATTTTTATTTTTTTCTAATGTTTTTCTTATTTTTCCATCAAAATTATCAATTCTAATCCAGGCAGCCTTATTGATTTTTGCCAATTTTATCAAATCCCCCATAACATTACTTAGCTCATCTTCGTTTATATTTTTTTCACACACCGGTCCACGAGGTACATAAAAATATTTCCCCACTAAAGGTAACTTATATTCTAAAATATTAGACCAAAAATTTCTATCGGATATGATGAGGCTTCTTATCCCAAACTTATTTTGAAAATTTATCCATTGCTGAGATTGCAAAAATCCTCCGCAAGGAGAATTCTTCTGAATAAATTCATCTCTATTATTTTCCATAAATCTTATTTTATTATCTATTGCCTATTTCCTTAAGAGCAAACTTTATCTTTTCTTCAATGCTTTCGATATCTTTAGGGATTAGCTTTAAAGATTCTCTGGCCTGAAAAGCAGTATAGCCCATAGACATCAGAGCTTCAATTGTTTCACTATCCACAAGGGCGTCTTTCCTGTCTTCCAGTGGCATATCTGCCACTTTATTTTGCAATTCTAGAATAACTCTCTCAGCTGTCTTTTTTCCCACTCCAGAAACCTTAGTCAAAATAGTAGCATCGTTATTTAAAATAGCTGTTCGGATAGAAACTGGATCCGCTATCGACAATATTCCCAAAGCTGCTTTCGGCCCTATTCCAGATATAGAAATTAACAGTTCAAACATTTCTTTTTCCTCAATATTTATAAAACCATACAAAGCCAAAATATCTTCTCTGACATAGGTATAGATAAAAAAAGATCCCTCGCTTGTACCGGCCAATTTTCCCAGAGTAAAATCAGTTAAAAAAACCTTGTAGCCAACTCCCGAAACATCCACGATGATCCATTTATCGTTTGAATATTCAATTTTTCCTGTTAATTTTGCAATCATATTGTAAATAGTTATAAAGTTCTTAGAGTTATAAAGCTTATAAAGTCTACCTGAATTATCAAGTTGTTCTTATGCTTTAATGTTTTAATGCTAAAATGCTAATATGCTAATAATATCATTCTCTTGCCAAAAAATCCACTCTGTGATACAAATAATTAAGTAATCATTTTAAATTTAATTGAAAAATTCAATTTTGTTTTCCAAAATCGAATAATAAAATACATTATGCCAATCAAAGATTCTGCCAAAAAATACATGCGAGTTACCGACCGTAAGACTATAAAAAATAAGAAAGTTAAAGGAAGTTACCGCAGTGCTGTCAAAAAAACTCGAGAAGCTATCGTTAGCAAAGACTTTACTGCTGCCTCCGAATGGCTTAAGAAATCTATTAAAGCTCTAGACAAAGCTGTTTCCAAAAAAGTTCTCAAAAAGAATACTGGAGCAAGATACAAATCTAGACTCAACAAAGCTGTTAAAGAAGCTAGCAAATAAAACAAAAACCCGACCTCAAAGTCGGGTTTTTTATTTTATCTATCTATAATCCTGCGATAAAGAGGTCTAGTCCCAAATTAATAGACATCTTTCCACTTTTAGCTTCTTGATCAACTTTCTCTAATTTTTGATAAATTTCTTTTATTTTTCGATAGTCTAAGCCCTTTAATTGCTGCATTCCCTTTTGCACCACAAAAGGGTGCAGTTTGATAATTTTTGCAATCTCAAAATTATTAGTTCTCCCTTGAAAATAAAACTCTGATATTTTTAGAAGATTTCTAAATTGATAGCTATACATAGAGAGGATATAAAAAGGGTCATCCCCTTGCGCTATTTGTTGATGTAACATTTTCAAGGCTTGTTTTTTATTTCCTGAGGATATATATTCTATGGTTTGAAATATATTAGCTTCAATGCTTGAATTAATCAGTTTATCAATCTGCTTAATTAAGTCTTGGCTGAGCTTATCATCCCCAACGAAGTTAACAATCTTCAATATCTCCTTATCAATAGCAAACAAATCCCCATTTTTATTGCCTATCAATTTATTGGCGATATTCTCATCTATCTTTATATCAAAAGCTAAGAATTTTTCCTCTATCCATTTTTTTATTTGAACATCATTCAAATTTAAAAATTCAATGCTTTTGACATTATCTCTAAGCCATTTAAAGGACTTATCATTTTTTTTAGGATTTTCATTTTCCCAAAAAACAAGCATATCCTCTGAAGAGTTGATATCTTCTAGATTATTTTTTAAGAAATCTATCAAGTCATCTTTTTGAGAACTATCAATCTGATTTAAAAAATTTTTAACTATTACTAACAAATTTTGTGAAAATAGGCTTTTACTTTTAATGTTTGTTTTCAATTCATCACTAAAGTTCTTTTCTTTAAAATCAAAAACACTCGAACTAGCGTTCGAGGTGTTTTTTTTAAAGAACTCTTCCTTTATTTTTTTTAACTTTTCAGTTGAGCGAAAACTATCTTCGCCATAAAGAAATATAATCATTTTAATTTTAATTTACTTCTTTAATTTACGGGAGTCCATCTTAAAACCTGACCAGGTTCCAAAATTTCTACCCAGATTTGTCCTGGTATAAACATCATTTCCTTGCCATTTTCATCATAGAAGAAAAGTTTACTATCCAATTTAGCGCTATCTTTTTTCCAAGTTCCGCGATATTCCTTTCCGTTCATATAATAATAAGCTTCTCCACTGCCACCCTCGTCATACCATGGGTCCCCAATTTGGACATTATTATATCTTCCGCTAATACTCTCTGCTCCGGTATTTTTTACCTCTTCCACTCCTGCCCAAGGATCACTTAGTCCTTTACCTAGATAATCCTGAGTATTGGTAATTTGTTCCGACTTAGCAAACATCACTACGATATTTTTAGGAGCAAGTCTTTGTTTATTATTTCTATCCACATCATTTACATCATTCCAAGTTCTCAAAAAACTATTAGACTCTTTATCATAAGTATAATTAACGTCATAAGGACTGGCAAAGGCTACTCTTAGCTCTCCCCCATTGCCTCTATTTTCTAAAGTCGCTTCTTTTTGATGAGGATAACCTGTAAATTTATTTTCTGTTCTACCGCCAATTGCACTCATAGCCGCTAACGCTTTTTCACCTTTAATATGTCCAGAGTCCTCCATTCTCATTACAGGATCATTTTGCCAATCCCATCTTTCACAATAATTAGTAGTCATACAATCAATGCGATCAATGATATTTTTATTTAACAGATCAAGAGCAAAATGAGATCCTCCCCAGTGAATAAAAAAAGCATCTACACTGGCCGCTAGAGCGATATGATCATGACGAGAGCTTCTAATGGCACCTATTTCCTTTGGTATAGAACAACTATATACACCCAATAACCTCGTATTGGATGATGTATAGGCGGGCAATTCAAAAACCATATCCGCCTCAGAAAAACCAGCTGCTGGCCTAGCTTGCAAATCGGCTGGTTGCATCACTGCGATTGGTCGACGATTCCAATTTTCACAAGCTAATCCTGAAATAGGATTAATGTTTCCCTCATTTAATGGTTCAATATTCTCATCTCCTTTTTGACTACTGTTTTCTGCTACAATCTGAGAAACTTTATTTTTACGAATTGTATCTCTCAGACTCGTAAAATATACCACTACCCCCACTAAGATTAAAACGGAGCCCGCTATAATCATCCTTTGTTTTTTGCTCATTTTTTTTATTTTATGTATTTAAATTATTTTTGACATTTTTTGCAAATAAAAACACTCCTTTGTCCCATTTGAATCCTTTCTACTATATTATCACATTTTTTATTTTTGGGGAGGGTCTCACTAGAAAAACATTTTTTTCCTTCTCTATTATAGACTTTTAAAACTTTTTGGAAATTTCCCGGCTTTCCAGTGGTATCACGATAATCACTATCTGAGGTGCCTCTCATTTTTATAGCTTTTTTGAGAATCTTTTTAATTTGCTCAAATATTCGTTCGATTTCAACACTTTTTAATTCTGCTACTTTTCTTCGAGGATCTACTCCAGATGCAAAAAGTATTTCACTTCGATAAATATTTCCTATTCCCGCAATCAAATATTGGTCCATAAGCACAATCCCAATAACACTCTTTTGTTTCTTAACTAAGATTTCTTTAAACTTTCTAAGATTAAAATTCTTATCCATCGCATCAATGCCTAGTTTTTTTATTTCTGGCAAATCTCCCACTTTATCAGTATCTACTAAAACAATTTTGGCAAATTTTCGCATATCCGAAAATTCCATTGCCATCGAGTCCTTTCCTTTCTCTAATATCCATCTGTGTCGAATATATTGATTCACCCTATCTTCAAAATAATCCTTTTCCTTTTTTGATTTCAAACTTTTAATTTTTAACCCATCAGTCAGGACTAATTGGCTCGGATTCCCTTCTTTGACTCCTATTTTATCACTTGAATTTGTTTGGAAATTGGAAATTGGAAATTGGAAATTCTTTTGAAACTTCAAAAGCAGGTGTCCTGTCATTTTCAAATGAATATATAAAGTCTTTCCACCGCTCAAATCAATGAAAATATTTTTACCAATCCTTCTTACTCCTATTATTTTCTTTCCGACAATACCTTGTTTAAACTTTTTAAAAGTCAAACTCTTAATCGCCTTTGTCCATTCACTCCAAAAATCAACTATCTTATAGCCCACTATTTTTTTATTTAAATCACCTACCACCGTTTCTACTTCCGGTAATTCTGGCATATGTTTTCATGTAAATAGCAAATTATTTTTCACATTGTAATTCTAATAGAAAAACTCGCTTTAGTCTATTTTATAAAAAAGAGGGGTGATGCCAAATTTAAGCATCACCTCCCACCAACAACCAACCCTAAACAATCGGGTCCCATTCTCGCGGATCCTCTCGACTATTGGAGCCCTCTATAATAATAAAGCCATCGCTAGAAAAACTTTTCAGCTTCCTGATAACCCCCGCTCTTTTATTATAAGCAATCATGCCGTCTGGAATAAAACCTTTTTCTTCAATTAAAGCTAATCTTTTTGCTATTCGCTTTTTTTGAACCTCCTTATCATTGCGAAACTTCGGAAATTTACTTTTTCCATCGTTAATTGACCCATGGGGAAAATAATTGAAACAATCTTTTCTAGCGGTCATAAAAATCCTTATTGAGTTAAATTTATAAAAAGAACTTCCAATTAAACCTACTTGTTATGTCTCTTTTTCACTATTTTTGTCAAAAGTTATCCAAAATTAATTTAAAACCCACGCAATAGAGTGACAATAAAACAAATCAGCACATTGAATCCACAACCTTCTTTCATTTCTCAATCTATTTACTATTTTCCTACATAGTTATATCTTTAAAATAAAGTTAAGACCAATAAATATCGGCTAATTTCTTAATTTAGCGATTATTCATTTGGAATTTATTTGACATTATAAATTTGGATTTTTATATTTTATATAATTGTTTCGATGTTGATATGCTAACGTGTTAAAATGTTTTTATGCTTGAATTACTCACCAAATTTCTCTTTTTCTATCTTCCCTTTCAAATTGCTCTTAATCCAGTAGGAGGGGTTGATTTGGCTTCAGTGAGAGTTATTATTCCCTTACTTTTTTTAGCTTGGTTAGCTGATTCTTTTAAAAATAAAAAAATTATTATTCCCGTTAATTTAACTTTTTTATTATTGGTTTCGTTTTTATTTTTAACCGCCTTTTCTTTGTTTTTTGCTCAAAATCAAGCCTGGGGACTACGTAAGCTAATCTTTCTATTTTCGATTTTTCCGCTCTTTTTTGTAATTCATGACATCTTCCCCTCCAATCCTCTAAAAAAACTCGCCTTGCTAAAATTTACAGCCCTGGGAGCCTTTTTAGCGGCACTTGTTGGAATAATTCAGTTTTTATTACAGTTCATCCTTCCACTAAATAAACTTTATTCTTTTTGGGCTATTATTATAGTTCCATTCTTGGGCAACTCATTTTCTCAAGCTGTTTTAGCTAATCCCAGCTGGCTAGTAAATGTCGGGGGTCATACGCTCTTGCGCGCCACCGCTTTTTTTCCTGATCCGCATATGCTTTCATTTTATCTCAATATTACTGGCCTAATCTCTCTGGGCATTTACTTTCATCAAAAAAAATTGGTGTACAATAAAAATTATTATCTGCTTTTTTCTCTGCTAATATTTCTAGCCAGCTTTTTAACTTTTTCTCGTGGTGGCTATCTAGGTTTAATTTCGGGTTTATTATTTTTCGGATTTTTTACTTTTAAGTCTAAGTTTGTCTATTTCTTAAGCGATTCCAAAAGATTATCATTATTAATTCTTTCTTTGTTTACTCTATTTTTGATCCTTGCTATTCCAAATCCTATCACTGATCGTTTTATTTCAAGTTTCGATTTATCTGAAGGTTCCAATACTGGTCGGATTCAGACATGGAAACAATCCCTAGGAATAATCCAAGATAATCCCCTTTTGGGTGTAGGTTTGGGAAATTATTCCCTAAGCATTAAACCCTCAGCCAACTATCGCGAACCAATTTATTCTCATAACACCTTTTTGGATGTTGCCGCTGAAACAGGAATTTTAAATGCTGTCATCTGGTTACTTTTATTTTTGTCTGCTATCATTAATTTCACCAAAAGATTTATCCGAAATACTGATTTTATTCAATTAGGCTTAGCAGCGGCCCTTGTGACTTTTTTTATTCATTCTCTCTTTGAGACAGCTATTTTCTCCATACATATCTTGCCTCTTATTGTTTTAATTCTAAGCCTCAATGATAACATCAACGCTGCTGTTAAAAGTAAATAATCTTGGCTACTTTTAAATTCTATTTAAAAAAAATGATTAACTTTATTTCTACCAAAAATCTAATCTACCTAACCCTATTTTTTTCCCCGGTCTACTTGATTAAATTTTCTGTTTTCAATATTCCACTCAATCTTTTGGATATTTTAATTTTATTTACTCTTGCCGTCTGGGTTCACGAAAACAAACTTAATCTTTTTAAAAAAATAAAAAAATCTTTAGAAAAAACTTCTTCCATCTTGCTTCCAGTATTTTTTATTTTGCTTGGGCTATTTGCTTCGACCCTCTTGAATGACAATTTTCTTAAGGAACTAGGCATAATAAAAAGCTGGTTTTTATTACCCATCGCTTTCGGTTTTATTGTTTTTAACGAAACTCAAAGAATAACCACCGTTAAAAAAATATTGGATACCTTATTCTTTTCTTCTTTTTTCATATCAATTATCGGCCTTTTTTATCTTCTCTTTGGCAAACTGACTTACGATGGACGTCTAAGTGCTTTTTACCTTTCACCCAATCATTTAGCCATGATTCTAGTCCTTGGATTTCTCATTGGTTTTTGGGATATAGTCAAAGATAAAAAAATAAACATTTTTAAGTTAATTTATCTGTTCCCCATCTTATTCGCTCTTTTTTTCACCCATTCCTATGGAGCCTGGCTTAGCCTTTTTATATCCTCTCTTATAATTTTATTTTTTACTCATAGAAAAACGATTTTAATTCTAGTAATAATATTTTTGATATTCTTAATTTCAGAATACAGCTCTCCTAAATTTTATACCATCTTCCATCATCAAGAACAATCCTCTCTAAATTCACGCCTTGTCATCTGGCAAGTTTCAAAAAAGATAATTTCCGACAACTGGCTTTGGGGCATCGGTCCGGGAAATTTTCAAGAAAAATATTTAGACTATCAAAAATATTTTCCTCCTTATCCAGAGTGGGCCGTCCCTCAACCCCACAATCTATTTTTAGCTTTCTGGCTCCAAGCCGGACTTTTGGGCTTATTTGGTTTTTTGTATTTAACAATTTCATGGGGTATAAAAAAAATAAAAATCCTTATTTTTTCTAAGGATCTTCATAAGAAAAGTTTTTCTCTAATCGTACTAACTATTGTTTTTGCCACTCTTTTACATGGTCTGATTGACACACCCTACTGGAAAAATGACCTGTCTTTAGTATTTTGGTCTATAATCTATTTGGGACTTTCTTTAAAATATCTGCCTATTACTTTAAATGATAATTCTAAATAAACTTCCGTCTTTTTTGTTTATAAAAAATAAGAAATCTTCATTGGGTGAAATCAAAAGGTCACTGGCATCCAATTCTTCTTTAATAAATTTTTCGTCTATGACTTTTTCCTTCTTTCCGTTTTCAATATTTACTTTCCAAAAAAAATCTCTAGAAGAAAATTTATTATTTAAATAATCATTGGGCATCACCACATTTTTACCCATATTTATAGGAGCAGCACAATAAATATTTTTATTATTTTTCGACCAAGCACATTTTGAAGCTATTGTAGGCAAATTCATATTCTCACATTTACCAGTTCTAGCTTCACAACTTTCTAAAATCAAATTGCTACTTCCCTTTTGAGAAACGCTACTTCGTAAAAATTTACTTCCATCATTTGACCACAAATAATCAGCGCCAAATTTTAACTCTCCAACTTTATCTATCTCCACCTCTCCCACTGAAACAATGCTAACGTTCGACTCATTGAAAGAATCCGGCTTCGGCCAAAAAGAGGCTTTAGCTGATCCAGGAATAAAGGCTATATTTATATCATCGCTTTCCACAGTAGCTATCTCTTTCCAATTGCTGCCATCTGGATTGGCAACATTTAAAGTCTTTTTTCCGGTGCTAAAATCTTCATAAGTATAAACAATCTTCTGATTAAAATTTATCCAATTTAAAGCTTTAGTTTTTTTGATAAATTTTTTCTCATTCCCGAAAGAATATAAATAAAATGAATCACCTATCTCCAATAAAGCCTCTTTCTTATTTTGATTCCAAATAATTGCATTTTTTAAGCCTTCAAAATCATCATTAGACAACCTCTGCTTATTGGAACCATCAAAAAATGATAACCAAAAACCCTTTTCACTACTATTATAATACTGAATCTTCTTTCCTGATTCATCCAAAGAAAGACTTTTTATGTCTCCATCTGCTATCCTGCTTATTCTTTCTGCATTGGTCGAGACTTCCTTATCTTTACTATCTTCTTTAAAAACTTCCTGGATTTTCTCTTTCTGCGGACTCTCTTCCAAAAGCAAGAAGTTATAAACCACATAAAAACTTCCCGCTAAACAAAGCAAAACAGATGAAATTATAAAAACTTTTTTCATTCCCAAAAAATACTTAAATCTAATTATATTTTCTTTTTCCGAGAGACATTACTACGCCTGCAGCAAATATTATCACTGCTGCAGTTAGTATCATTCTAAACATAAATATCATTTGTTCCGGGATATTGTAAGCTAGTCCAGCTATAATTTTTGAAGCCTTTTTCGTTACTGTTTGATTGGCTGGCTCTGTTACTTTGGCCATAATTGAATCTGAAATTTTTATACCCGATGATGCTCCTTCTGAAACTCCCCAATTTTTCAGCTCCACTCTATTCTCATCAGTTTCCCAATATTCAGCTTCATAAGAAATATTAACAGTCGAACCTACTGGATAAGCACTCAAATCTATATCACAACTAGCTGCGGTCGTGCAACCCTCTTGAAGAGTTCCATTTACATAATATTTAACATTCTTTAAATTATCCACAATCCATTCGGGATAATAGGTCGGGGTTAGGGTTATTGAACCACTTCCATTAAAAACATTTTCCCTACAATCACTAACAGATGTCCCAGCTGCACCAGTTTCTATTGTTTGATAAGTTCCCAAAACTGCACTACTGTCAATTTCACCATTTAAATTCAAACATCCTGCCACACTAACATCACCTCTATTTATTTCGTTATTAGGGCCAATGCCCACCATCGGTTTTGTAACGATAAAATTTCTGGATATATTCAATTTTTCTCCAGTATTTCCAGAGCTACCAGGACTAGCTGTATCATTAGCTATTACATTTAGAGTGTGATAATCTCCCGGATTTCCCTCTAAAACAAAACTTACGCTATTTCCTTGCTTGGTCTCACCCTTACTCAATGTGTTTATATTTTTTCCATCCAATGTCCACAGATAGTTACTGACATCACCAGCTGAAAGAGTAACGGTAATTAATTGATTGCTAAAAACTTCACAATCGCCACTATTTATGCAAATGTTAGTGTCTCCTGTTTTTATATTCATACCGCTGGATGAATTGCTTGTATTCAGCTCCACCATAATATCACTTCGACCACTTCTAGTTGTACCAGTTGTTCCAGTACCTGTATTAAAAAATTCTTCACTTTCAGCAAAAAATCTCAAAAAACGATAATTTCCAACATCGTTCAATTGCATTTCAAATTGATCCATTCCTAGACCTTCTAATAATTTTATATTATTTTTAGACCTAAAATCAGAATCGTTAGATAAATTCGTCCAAGCATTTACATCCAACTCAAGATCTCCACGCTCTCCTGCAAATCCATAAACTGACCATTTATAATAAATCTGACTAGTATCCAAATTTGGATCAGCTGTATTAGAAGATACTGTTAAGTTATCTCCTCCCATTGATTGTCCTGAGCCATCAACCCCTTTTGCTCCCACACTCGGATTTTTAGGATAATAATCCAGTTCCATCTCCATGTTATCTGCCTGATAACCATCCGTAGGCGCCACCAAATTATATTTTAAGCAATCACTAATATCTACTTTAGCAAAAGGTATCTCCACATCGTAACCCTTTATTTTTTCAACATATTTTTCCTGCTCTATTATTTGACAAAGGGGATTACCCTTAGCGCTAACATCCCCGTCTTTATGAAAAATATTATTTACCAAAGCAAACGATATTGCATTAGATGAATCATCATGCTTTGTGCCCATATAAGACAATCCTTCCACAATCACTCCTACCTTATCACCAGGAACATATGTCCAAGTTAACTTGTCTTGCCCCAATCCAGCCACATTAGCTTCATCATTATTACCATTACCAGCCGTACTAGGATTATTAGGGTCAGTTCCCCAAAATTCCTCCTCATCTGCCCCAAAATCCCCATCACCGATTTCCATTCCAGCTATTTTTGCAAATTGATGATTACATTTTAAATCCACTTCATCAGCCTCATATAAAGTAGTCGTACAGGCAAAATCAGTCTCTCCCGGATTAGAAATACTACAGCCTTCAGCAAACTCAGCGGGGAAGAACACTGCCAATAACCCGGTAGTTCCACCAACTGATTTCCAAAGGAAACCACTCCCATCCTCATATCTTCCCGGACAACCTTTCTCAGCTGCGCTACATTCAGGCTCCGGTCCTCCAGGATTATCAAAAGTCCAAGTTTGCACTCCTGTTGAAGTATTTAAAGTAACATTACACTCTCCACCCTCCCCTCCACAATAATCCATCCCCTGTCCATGAAACCTAGTAAATAATCTTCCATCATCATAGCACCTCATATAAAAAGGATGAGTTGTCCCATTAATAGTAATATCCGATAAATTTAAATTCACTGTCCCTGTGGCCTCTGACTCAGTTCCACTACATTTGGGATCAATTAGATCTAAATCATCATCTTTTATGCAACGAGCCGTTGTTCCATCAGGACAAACTGGTCGTTGTTTCTTATCAGCATCTGCACAATTTTGAGTACCATCGGTACATGTTTTTTCTGGATTACAGCTTGGCGCATAACCAGAATCAGTGTGAGCATCGAGACTTTCCACTGTTATTCCAGATAGTCCCTCTTTATGAGCTGGGATAGCTAAATCAACTGAAGCATCTCCGCCTGATGATGTTGAAGACCCACCCGAAGTAGAAGAATCTCCGCCCGTAACCGTACTGTCACCGCCAGTTGCTGAACCACTTCCTCCTGTGGCAGTAGCACTACCTAAATCTTGAGCAGGCACATCCACTTCCCCATCAAGCACTCCACAACTCAGGGTATAGGGACTGGTACACATTACCGTTCCTTCTGTTCCGTCATCATTTTTACAATCAAAACCATCCGTATCATCATTATCACCATCATCAGCTGTAGCTATTTCATAATCTTCTCCCGAAGAAAAATCATGCACATAACAGTAGTCCGTTTCCTGAATATTTACTCGTCCACCACGATGCGCATCATAGCCATCATTATCATTGTCCACACTATAATCAGCTTTCTCTTTTATAAAGCCGTTGCTAGCTATCAAACGCATAGCCTCAATTTTCCAATCATTGGTGTCTATTTTTCCACTATTGTCCACATCACATCTCTTATTGTCTGCATTGACTGTTTTAGATTCATCACAACCTTCATGTTTGAGATACCAAGCAAAATACATATTTTCTATTCCTTCTTGGAAATATTTAGGAATAGCTGTGGCTGTTATTTTCTCTCCAAATTTAGGATTAGCTGGATCAAAAAATATATCCACCTCTGGAGCCGGGCTCTTTTGATCAGATACGTTAAAACCTTCTCCAAAATTCTTTATAGAATCTTTATTTAAGTGATAACGCTCTTCCATTTGATTTAACATTCCATTGGCATTTGGCGCCGCTGAACCTTTGCTACCCAAAATTCCTCCCAGCAAGCTACCTAGGCCTGCTTGCGTTGGCTGTATATTTATCAAAACTACTTCCAAGGAAACGAAGGAAACAAGTAGCGCTTTTTTTATAATTTTTTTTATTTTTTTCATTTTTTAAAATTTTAGCTCCAGGGCATTATTTGGTTAATTTCAAATAAATAATATCCCCAGCAATTAACACTATTATACTAAACAAATAAGAATACACCAAAGATTTACTTTTATAAGCAATCAATCCTGATAATAAAGCTGCCATCATATAAAAAATATAATCCAGAGTCGCACGTTCTAATAAATCTAAAAACACTATAAATAACAAAAATTGAATAAAAACAGCAAAAATATCAAATCTATCCTTAAAATAAAACATTAGAAATCCCCTGAAAAAGGCTTCGTATAGAAAAACAAATAAATTAACTATCAAAAATTCATACACAAATAAATACCAAAAATTATTTACCATCTCATATTTACCCAAAAAATAAGTTTTATTAAAATCTGTATATTCAAAGACTAAATAAAAAAATATCCCCATTATCAAAAAACAAGCTGGTATGATTAAAAACCCACCCTTCCACTTCTTAATTTGAAAACCAAAGTCTTCTAACTTTTTTTTAAGAATAACTCGGATATAAAGATAAGGCACCAAGAAAAGGAAAACTAAGCTTAGAACAACTTCTTGAAATGAATTTTTGACTGGAAAAAATGAGAACAAAAGCATACATGCCAAAACCACCGTCAGAGTCACCACCGTCTCAACATCAAACAACTCTCTTCTTTTCTTATAATTTATATCCATTCTTTTTTATCTTAATAATTTCCTTTTTCTTGTTTATTTGCTCGGTTATCTGCTTTCCTATCCGCCAGCTCCATCCAATATATTATTAACACAGTCATGGTTTCTACGGGGAAAAAATTTAACCCAAAAAATATTCCCTCTACCAAAGTTCCCGCAATTAATATCAAAAATCTTCTTGTCATTCTTCTAGCCACTTTCCTTCGTGAAACCGATACGCCACCAAGCAATAGTATAAAGCCAATAGCTATGGATATGCAAAAAGTTATTACTGTTCCGATAGCGGGAAGCGACCCAATAAAAGCAAGATCCAATATATCCTTAAATAATGCCAATGACACAGCTAATCCATAAATTAGCACATCCGTTGCCCGAATTTCTGTTGGAGCCATCACCATATCTTTAGCTTTTTTAGCTACCGCTAAAGGAGCTGCGATTTTAGCAAATTTTCCACTGTGCGCCTTTGATGCCTTATTTTCGCTTGCTCCACCATACTTATCCTTTCTTATCTCTGCCTTTTCTTTAGCACTCATATTTGGCTTAATTCCATCAGCCTGATCCATCCTGGCTCTAATAGCAGCTCTCCTAACTTGATCTAATCTTATTTTATTTTTTATTTCCTCTTCTGGCATAATTTTTTATCCCTAATAATAAAGACAATATCTCCTCTATTATACATCAATAAAATAAAATTAATAAGACTGCCCTTATTTTGTTTTCAAAAAATCAAATCTGCATTATTTAATTGCCAATCATCTTTTTACTACAACTCCAGTTATCCTAATCCTCCAATTCTTTTTTGGCTTCCTCTATCTCTAATAATTGCCTTGGGTCAGAGGTAATAATCTGATCTTCACTATAAGAAGCAATTACTTTTATCGCTGCATGTTTATTGCCAGCAAAAAATATTCCTTCTCCCACATTACTTTCTAACAATAAAAACTTTTCTTGATCCGTTAAAAAGAATGTTTCTTGAACAATATCAATCGCTGCCGTAGACTGTTTTAATAAAAATTGAGATGAGGCATTGGTCACAATTGGCTTACCATAGCGTGATGTCATGAAATCATTAACATCCTGAGTAATAGTAGTCAAGCCTGTGTAATATTTTCGGCATCTTTTCGCTATACCAAAAAGGAAAGAAGCGGCATCATCATGCTGCATCATTATCCAGGCTTCATCAACAACCACCAACCTCTTTTTTGTCTTAGAACGCATATCATTCCAGATAAACTGTAATATCACATACATAGCAATCGGGCGTAATTCATCTTCCAAATCACGAATATTAAATACAACCAATTGATTATCTGTTTTTATATTAGTATGTTCATTTAAAAATCCTGAAAAAATACCCTCAGTATATCTCTCCAATTTAACCGCCAGGGATTTTGCTCCGTCCATATTTCTCAATACCTCATACAAGTCTGACATAGTTGGAAATTGACTTAGGTCCAAAGTAGAAAAGTTAGTTTGCTCGGTTATGTCTCTGATGGCATAAGTTTCTCTAATAGCATTGTCTAAAATAGAATTTTCCTCTGGCGTAAGGTTGCCCAACATCAATCGCAAAAGACCCACCAGATTAGCAATGGCATTTCTTAAAATATCTCCAGAATCTTCATCTTCCGTAGCACGAGGCAAATCAAATGGATTGAGATGATATTTGGAATTAAGTGATATTTTAACAAAGCTTCCACCCACGGTATCAGATAGATGTTTATATTCATTTTCTGGATCAATAATGATCACATCTATTCCCATCATCATTGATCGGAGTATTTCAAGCTTAACAGCATAACTTTTTCCAGCTCCCGATTTAGCAAATACCACCATGTTAGCATTTTCCATTTCAAAGCGATCAAACAAAATCAAGCTATTATTATGTCGATTAATTCCATATAATACTCCCGAGTTAGATGATAGTTCTGCTGAAACAAAAGGGAAAATAGTTGAAAGCGGAGAAGTATTTAGATTATTAGCCACATCCAACCTATCCTCTCCCAAAGGAATGGTTGAAGCCAATCCATCCTCCATTCTAAAACTAGCTGGCTTAGCATAAACCATTTGAGCTTCCAATATCGCCTCGATGCTATGATGGATTTTATTTAATTCTCTGTTATCTTCTCCAAAAATAGTTATATAGATTCCTACTCTAAAAAACTTTTCAGTTCCTTCCTGCAGTCTTGTTCTTAATTCTTCTGTATTTTCAAGAGCTGATTCCAGCATTGGGTTTCTGACTTTTCCATCCTGAGCCTCCAGATTTATTCTAGATTGAATCTGCGTGGTAGTTTTCAAAAGTCCTTTTAAAACTTTATTACTATCCATTGGGTGAATAAAAATTGAGATATTTATAGGATGATCAACGTTGATAACTGAAGAAAACCAATTAACACTAAGGAATCTAGGAAAAGCCATTATGAAAATTGTTTTAGCAAAAGTTTCGCCTACTTCTAGATAACTAGGCGTCACTCTAAAAGCTGCTGGCGATATCAAATCTTTTACCACTGCCAAACCCTTCCTATATTCATCCTCTTTCATTAAAGTAGGATTTTTTTCTATTTCTTTATTTTTATTATTATTCAAAAACATAAATTTTGGCTTAAAATAATTTACAAATTACAAGAAACAAGGATACAAACAAATTTTAAATTACGACCTTCAAATAATTCATAAATTCATACTTCTTGTTTTTTATTTCTATCTTCCGCTTTTATTATTATAGCAGATAAAATGTTTCTTAGTTCTATAGCTTCTTTTTTTTATATCGTCCATTCTGGACACCAATTCATTATTCGCCTCTCCAATTAGTTCTAGCCAGTGGATAGTTTCTTTGGCTTCTTTTCTGGATATTTTTAATCTGTGAATAAAATCTTTTTTGCCCAAAGCGTCATTAGCTTCACGATAGTTTGCGCCCACCGAACCCGCTGAACCAACTATTTATCCAACTAATCGATTATTCATTGAATTTTTTGGTAAAGCGTTACACAATCTTATTACTCTTTTAGCAAATTCTGTTGTTCGTCCCTCTAAATCATATAATTTTTTATTATCAGACATATTTTTTAATTTGTGATTTTGGGTTTGTTTGTATCCTTGTCTCTTGTTTTTTGTCTCTTAAAAAATTTTATTCCAT
>JAVEXR010000020.1:0-19510 GCA_034003925.1 Candidatus Moraniibacteriota bacterium | reverse complement strand
GCTCCAGAGAGCTTCCATCACACCGGCGGCAGCAGGAGCAAAGAAACCGCTGTCGGTATTACCCTTGATAGTCGCGATGTCCATGAGGAAAGTTTTGGATCCGACGAGAGCACCGATGCGCCAGCCAGTGCCATTGGCAATCGTCTTTGAGGCGGAAAAAAGTTCGGCCCAGCGCAGTTTGGGGTAGTCGACGGCGACTTCGGAAAGCAGGCTTGATTCTTCGTGCGCCAGCTTGGCGAGGGCCGCGTCGTTTACCAGTGCAATGCGGTTTTTCTGACAGTATTCACAGCATTTGCGCCAGAAATCTTTGCTCGCGACTTGGCCGCTCGGATTATGCGGATAATTGGCCATGACGAGTTTTACTCCCTGTTCGATCTTTGTGATATCGAAGAGGAAGCCATTCTCCGGATTCGTTTCCAGGGCAGTGTGCCTGGCTTTGAGATAGCGGCACTGGTCAGCCGGAGTCGAATAGCCCGGATCAGTCATGGTGGTGACATAGAGACCGTCGCGGCGAAAGAAGGATCCGCAGGCGGCGATGACTTGGCCGAGCATGGGCTTGATGCCAGGAATGGGCAGATGCATGATCTGCTCGGTTTCGATGAAGGGCAAGAGATTTCGCTTGAGGTGGAGTTGGACGAAGTCTTCGGCAAAGTGAGGCACGCCTGGCGAAACATTGTCTTGATAAGAATGCATCTCTTCGGATTCGGACATGACTGCGGCTGAGCAGGCCAGTCGCGCGCTGATCAGAGCTGGGCCGACAGGCTGGCCGATCGAGAGGCGCCAGACAGGCAGGCCTTGGCTTTCGCGATTAGCGCAGGTCAGCTTAATTTTTTGGAAGATATTTTTTTCTCCGGGGTTGATCCAGCTTTCTTGATTGTACATTAATTTCCTCCTTGGCTGATTGTGAAAAAACACTTAACTATGCCGTTTTTGGCATAGTCTGATGATTAAAGCATTTCGGGGCTATTTAGTCAAGGCGGGGTGCACGGGGTTGACTTTTAGGATTAAATGTGTTATATATTTAAATCCTTGTTCTTTAGGGCAATATCGCCCCAAAAAAACTTTGCAGGAGGAAAAAATGTCTTCGGAATCAGCTTATCGAGTAGCGGCGGTGTTGTATGCTGCCAATCTGTCTGGAGAGTCGGAGCTTTTGCTGCCCGAAATCGTCCATAAGACCGGACTAAGCTATCAGGTCGTCCGTTATTGGATCGGAGTCTTTGAAATCCAGGGCTTTATCCGGGTTGATCGCTATGCTTATCGGGAAAATGTGATTAAGCGCAAAAACCGGCATGTCGTTGTCTGTGTTAAAAGCCGGCGGCTTGCTCGTCTTTATTCATCTTTGTGGACACGGGGACGGGAGACGGACTTCGTTTCTGATCTCTGGCATTTTCAGGGCTTGAGGCTCTGTCTGGCCGCTTAAAAGGCCAAGACTGCAAAATTCGAAAAAAATTGATTGTTAAAAAAAGGACTGCTCGATCGAGTAGTCCTTATCTATATCAAAGATAAACATTCTTCTTGTCAAAAAAAGCCGTTCCCGGGAAAGAGGAACGGCCTTGTCTATTTTCGTTATTGGCTTATTTCAAGAGCTAGGCAATCAGTTATTATGATGTCTGACTCTTCTTTTTTTAGGCCAATGAGATAGATCGTCTGATTTTCCGGATCGACAAAGATTTTGGCTTTTCTCCAATCTTCTAGATACCAGAGCAGGACTTGGCGCATCAGTCCGAACTGGGCGGCATTGCTGGAGCCGATTCGGATTTCAGCTGCTTCTGATATTCCAGGATAGATTGGTATCTCGTCGTCGAAGCGGCCAGCTGGCATGGTGGCATAGTAATGGCCGGTGCAGGTGGGGCAGCATTGATAAATCAGCCCCTGTAGATACATGTCTTCATCACTGGGTTCGAATTCGGGGTGTTCGGGGCAATTCAATCTCTTGGCAGTTTCCATTTCGTTTCCTCCTGCTTTGGACGGGATTGTTGGGAATGAGCAAATTTGATTTAAATTTACAATTTTCAGGCCTGATTGTCAAAATCTCGCAAATGGGATTTGCTCTTTTCCTTTTATTTCTTTATTATCTTGACGGGCTAGGCAAAATCCTTTATCATGTAAATACTGCCAAAAGTCTTAAATGCCAAGTGGCGGTTTTTCATTTTACAATCGAATATTCCCAGGTAGCGCAGCGGTAGCGCAGTTGGCTGTTAACCAATTGGTCACAGGTTCGAATCCTGTCCTGGGAGCATCATCGAAATTTGAGGGCTAAAACCCTCATTTTTCTTTTTATCTTGAACAAAATTCAGCGGTTCGAACCTAAATGTTTCAGCCTTTAACCCTTTTGCTATTTCTTCAATATGTAATAGCGGTTCTTGCAAGGAAACACTAAGGATTCCATTTAAAAGTGTGAGGTTCGAACCTAAACAAGAAAGTATCATACCTTTCTCCCGTAATGAGGTATTTTTATCCGTAAATTTGATTTGTGCCTTCTCGGCAAAGTTAAACAGATGTTCGACTTTTTCCAGCCAGTCATCGATCCGTTTATCCTGATCTTTCAGCAACTCCTGCAGTCTTGCCCTTTCTTTGCCCAATTCTGCCTTTTTGGCAAGAAATTCCTCTTGAGTGATCTCATTGCTCGCTCTCATCTCAATAAGCCCGTCAATCTTTAAAATAACCGCATTGTAGGCTTTTTGGTGATTGGAAATGATTTGAGTCCGATCATTGCTTTCGATTTTGCTATTTTCTCTTAATACTTCAACCGCCCAACCGGTAAAGCCTTTTGGTATCTGAATCTTATTCAAGATATCGACAATCTGCTCTTCCAGATTTTCAACCCTGATAACTTTTTGGGAGCAGTTAGGATCTTTACGCTTGGTGCAGTGATAGTAAGTATAAAAATGCACATTGCCGTTCTTCTGCTTTTTAACTTTGGCATCAGCGGTTATAACCGCTCCGCATTCACCGCATCGCATTAATCCCGTATAAGCAAATTCTTTTGTATGCGGTCTTTGCTTCATCGTGCCTTTGCCAAGCAAGATTTGAATCCGATCAAATTCCTCGGCTGTGATCATTGCCTTGTGTTTGCCTTGATGCCAATTGCCTGTGCCTTTCGGATATTCAAATATACCATAATAAAACGGATCGGATAGGATACGATAAAAAGTGCTGATCGCAACTTTCTTGCCTTTTTTGTTTCTCAGCTTCCAGTCATTGGTCGCCATCTCCAGAACTTTCGGGGGAGAATAGCGGCCGGTTAAAACCAGATCAAACATTTTTCTGGTCAAATCAAATCTTTCTTCATCTACAATGATTTCTTTTTCACCCTTAATTTTTATCGGATTATGCTTATAGCCTAAAGCAGTATAGGTCGGATACCAGCCACGCTCGGCTTTGGCTTTTAAGCCTCTTTTGGTATCAACGCTCAAATCTCGGATAAACTGATTAGCCATGCCCAATTCAACCGCCATAACAATAACATTATTGCTCCAAATTTGTTTGGGTTTTTTGAATAACGTTTTTAATAAATCACTCTGAATAGGTTTTTTGGTTAAATTAACTTCACTATTATTAATAAACAAAACACCGTTGGCATAATATATTTTTTTGGATTTTTTTGTTTCTTTTTGGGCTGGTTTATCTGTATATAATTCCTGCATTATATAAGCGTTTACTCTGTGCAAATAATTTTTATAATCTTCAATATCTTGTTTTCTGTTTTTAAAAGTCCAATCGTCCGAGCGATTATTTTTATTTTTCAGCCCCTCTTTTAGATGGATAAACTTAACATGATAATCAATTATTTCTTCATCCGTTCTAATCCGCATTGATTCTCGCCAGGTTAGCTCCATTACTTCGGGTATTACTTTTAGAAAAAACCAGCTATGCCAAAGTTTCGTTGTTTTTAGATGATCGATTTTTTCTAAAAGTATATCGTACTCCATATTGGAGTAAGAAAATTGAAACCATCCATCAATTTTATATTTTTTAACATCGTTTTCATAGCCCAGTTTGGATAACTCCTCTGATAAGTCCGACAAATATCGTCTGTAATTAAAAATGTATTTTCCGCTTATCTGGATAGTGCCTTTTTCGAAGCCTTGAATTTCATCTTTAATTTTTAAAATTTTCTCATCGCTGATCTTATTTTTTTCTATCAAATCAAAAATATAAGATTTCGCTTGTTTTAGTGCATCCATGGCGTCATCTTTTGTTTTGAGATATTTATCGTAGTCTTTTTCTCTTTCCTTTTCTATTTTATCGGTAATATCTTTAAGCTTTGGCGTTGATAATATGAAATTAACGTAGTCAGAAAGGTTTACTAAAAAATCCCAGTCATTGCTTATGTCTTTTAATGATTGATAATGTTCCTTGGCTATTTCAATTATAGGATTATTAATTGTCATATTCATTGTAATATTGCTTTAATTCTATTCTAATTTAGCCAAAAAATCAATACGAAATTTAGTGAGCAGGGCTTGGGGGGTTGATTTTTTTTGCTAATTATTGTATAAATATTTTATATTACCACATTTTTTAGTATAATAATAAAAAAATGAAAACAAACAATTTTTTTAGCTTAATGAAAGAAAGAAATTGCAACCACAAAAAATTATTTTTAAAAAAAAATAATGGTGATTTTATAAAATATGGTCAATTATATGATATTTCTGCTAAATTTGCGAATACATTGGTAAATCTAGGAGTGGTACGTGGTGATAGGATTTTGGTTTATGCAGAAAAAAGCGTCGAAAATCTGATAGTGTATTTGGCGTGTTTACGGGCCGGATTTATTTATTTGCCTATTAATCCCGCCTATACTCAAACTGAATTGGAATATTTTATAGAAGACTCTTTGCCTAAGGTGATTATCTGTTCTCCAAATAAGGAGGATACAGTTAAAGTTATTGGAGAAAAATTTAAAGTTTTAGCAGTGGAAACTCTCGGGACAGATGGGAAGACAGGCTCTTTTTTAGAAAAAGCGGGAAAATCTTCTATGGATTTTGCCGATGTTATCTGTACGAAAGATGATATTGCGGCTATTGTTTACACCTCAGGAACAACCGGAAGATCTAAGGGGGCAATGATTACTCATGGAAATCTATATTCAAACGCGATGGCGCTATGTGAGACATGGAAGTTTTCGCAAGATGATGTTTTATTACACGCTCTACCTATTTTCCATGTACATGGACTTTTTGTCGCAACAAATGTGGCACTGGTTTCCGGTTCATCTATGATTTTCCTTCCCGCTTTTGATGTCGATGAAATAATTAATCATTTGTCTAGTGCCACGGTAATGATGGGTGTGCCAACTTTTTATACATTATTATTGCAGAATACGCGCCTTACACGCGAGCTTGTTGGGTACATGAGATTGTTTATTTCTGGATCCGCTCCACTTCTAGCTGAAATTCACAGACAATGGTCGGAAAGGACGGGACATCAAATTCTAGAGCGCTATGGAATGACTGAAACGGGTATGATCGCGTCAAATCCTTATGTAGAAGAACGAGTTCCTGGAACAGTCGGATTTCCTTTGGTTGGGATAAGTCTGCGTATAGCAGATCAATCTTCAGGCAATCTATTACCTGATGGAGAGATTGGGCTTATTGAAGTCAAGGGCCCCAATGTTTTTAAGGGATATTGGCATATGCCTGAAAAAACAAGGGAAGATTTCAGAGAGGACAACTTTTTTATTACCGGTGATCTGGGCTTCATAGATGAAAGAGAATATCTGCATATTGTGGGTAGACAAAAAGACATGATAATCACATGCGGACTAAATGTTTATCCAAAAGAAATTGAGGAGAAGATAAATGGAATTGCTGGAGTAGTTGAATCTGCTATTGTAGGTGTTCCGCATAAGGAATTCGGGGAGGGTGTGATTGGGGTGGTAGTTGTTAAAAAGAATGTAAATTTATCAGAGAAAGAAATATTAATTGAATTGAAGAAGGAATTAGCTCAATACAAGGTTCCTCTTAAAATAATATTTGTAGATATGATCCCGAGAAATACTATGGGAAAAGCTCAAAAAAGCATACTGCGTTCATCATATAATAATTTATTCATTTAAAAATATGACTCAGGATAAACTAAATAAAAAAGAAGAAAAAAAAATCACATCAAGAGAGGAGGATTATTCGCAATGGTATTTGGATATTGTTGCCGAAGCAGATCTTGCGGAAAATGGTCCAGTACGTGGAACAATGATTATCAAGCCATATGGCTATGCGATTTGGGAGCGTATACAGAGCTTTCTTGATGCCTGCTTCAAAGATATAGGCGTTAAAAACGCTTACTTTCCGATGTTTATTCCTGAAAAATTTCTTAAGCGCGAGGAAGATCATGTAGAGGGTTTCGCTCCGGAAGTTGCAGTTGTCACGCATGCAGGAGGAAAAAAACTTGAGGAACCGATGGTTGTTCGTCCGACATCGGAAACTATAATGTATGACACCTTTTCGAACTGGGTGCAATCGTACCGGGATTTACCATTGCTTATAAATCAATGGGCCAATGTTGTGCGATGGGAAATGAGACCGCGTTTGTTTTTGAGAACCACTGAATTTCTTTGGCAAGAAGGTCATACGGTACATGAAACTATTGATGAGGCTGATGATTTTGCTAAGAAAATGCTCGGAGAATATCAAAGATTCGCTGAAGATATGATGGCGATCCCTGTTATTCCAGGGGTTAAATCTGAATCGGAAAAGTTTGCCGGAGCTTTTAAGACATATACGATTGAGGCTATGATGCAGGATGGCAAAGCACTTCAATTTGCCACATCGCATAATCTTGGCACAAACTTTGCTAAAGTATTCAATGTGTCTTTTTTGGATAGGAATGGTGGTCGCGAATACGGCTCTCAAACGAGCTGGGGATTGTCCACTCGCACAATCGGAGGTCTTATTATGGCGCATAGTGACGATAAAGGATTGGTTTTGCCTCCTCGAATTGCTCCCATTCAAGTCATTCTGACAACCATCGGTCATGGCAAGGACACTGATATGGTCAATAAAAAAGCAAAAGAAATCGTTGCAGTATTTAAAAATGCAGATATTCGTGTGGAAATCGATATGCGCGAGTTGCGTCCAGGAGAAAAATTTTACGAATGGGAGAAGAAAGGTGTGCCAATACGTGTTGAGCTAGGACCTAAGGATATTGCCAATAGCCAAGCAATTTTAGTGCGTCGTGATAATGGAGAGAAACAATCTGTTTCACTGGATTCTATTGTGGAAGAAGTTAATCAAATGTTACAAGATATTCAATCTGGATTGTATGAAAGAGCGTTGCAAAACAGGATTTCTCACACCATAAAAGTTGACACTTGGAATGAATTTACTAAGGCCATAGAAGATGGCAATTTCGTTCTTGCTCATTGGTCCGGTGATGCGGAAGTTGAAAAACAAATCAAAGAAGAAACAGGCGCAACTATTCGGTGTATTCCTTTTGACCAGGTAAAAGAAAAAGGAATATGCATAAAAAGCGGAAAACCATCAACGGGACGGGTTATATTTGCTAAAGCATATTAGTTATGAGCGATATCACAAGCAACATAATAAATAAATTCAAAAATAACCCAATTCCGAAACCGAGTTGTGATATTGAATCGGTTAAACATTATCAAAAAATTGAGATTGACAAGCAATGTTCCGAGTATGCTGAGGATCTTGTTGACATAAGAGACGTTAAAGTCAAGGGAATAAATTATTATCACACATCTTTTAATCCACCCTACTATCATTCAGTTCCCGGCTCAATTGCCGATTTAAGAATTCGTAAGACTGCAGCGGAAAAACTCGCAATTATAAATAGCAAGATTGAAGCATTCGGTCTTGAGCTTTTTGTATTCGACGGATTTCGACCGCTGGCTGTTCAAAATTATTTTTACTGTCAATGGGTCCCTCAATATCTGAGATCAATATATCCTCATAAAGATGAAGAATGGATCAAGAAAAAATCAAGTTCATATTGGGCAAAAGGCGCTCATAATCAGAAGGAATTGTTGGCATCAATTCCTCCTCATTCTACTGGAGGAGCGGTTGATCTTACGCTATGTTTTAAAGAATCAGGGCATTTATTGGAGATGGGTTCGATTTTTGATGACATTTCAGATATATCACACACATCTTATTTTGAGGAAAATCAAAATCCCAAAAGCTTTACCGTAACGGAAGCATTGAAGAATCGTCGTTTGCTTAATCATTTGATGACAAGCGAGGGGTTCAGTTCACATCCAAAAGAATGGTGGCATTTCAGTTACGGAGATCAAATGTGGGCATTAATAAGTAAAAAACAAAAGGCATTATATGGATATGCGGGAAGTGAATTTAATGCTTAATAAATCGTTTAAGCGAGATGGCACAAGCTTGTCAAACAAGGAAAATTTGAAGGAAGCATATGTTTATATCGCCAATGTTCCAAAGGATAGTTTTAAGAAAAATCACTATTATTCTGAAATTTTAAGTAATTGTGAGCAAGAAAGAGCCAGATCCTTTAAATTTACCGAAGATAGAAAGGCCTATATAACTGCTCATTTATTATTACGCTCCGCCTTGAGTTTGCATTTTCCGATTTCTCCGAAGGACTGGGTTTTCGAATCTTCTCTTTCTGGAAAACCGGAGCAAGTGAATTTTCCCGGTAAAGTACAATTTAATATATCCCATACACGTGGAATGGTTTGTTGTGTATTGTCGCTGTATGATTCCGGAATTGATGTCGAAAATATGGATTCTCTGAGAAAAATCAATTTCTCCGGAAGCTTATTTGATATCCGGGAAGTTTTTTCTAGTACTTTTTTGCCAATGCGAGATAAGTATTTAAATGCCGCAATTTGTTGGACATTACAAGAATCTTCAATTAAGGCGACAGGAGAAGGATTGGACGGCATTGAAAGAAAAATATTTCTTTCTGATTTGAAAGGATGGAAGTTCAGCACTCTTTTAGTTGAAAATAGATATGTAATCTCAGTTTCCGTCCAAGAAATGGTGCATCTGATTCGGGTTATTTGTGTTAATTTTAACGGATCTACTCAGTTAATTGGACTATCAAAAAATATAGAAACAATTCTTAATTAAATATCTTATGAAAATTTCATTTTTTAGAAAAATAAATTCAGAAAATATCAAATTTGATGAATATTTTAAATATCTCACTGAGTTTGATAATAAAATAAAACATATTTCTTCAGTTGGAGTACAAAAGGAGCAATTTATATTGGCAATGGAAGGATTATGGAATTTTTTAATATCCATCAAAAATGAGAAAATAGTTTTAGAGATTATAGGTGATGTAAGATTTGAAAAAATACAACAATCATTATCAAAGAAGTGGCATGAATATATAAGTCTTATAGAAACCGATATAGCTGAGAAATATTTATCAGATGATGCTAATGTTATTTCTTCTGCACTTTCCGAGGAAGACTATGCAGGTGTTGATCAGGAATTGTCTTTGTTGGATCGAAAATTGGCCAATCTCAATATTGTCATGGTGGGATGCGGTCCTTATCCTGAAACACTATTGGAGATATATAGAAACAATGAAGACATCAATGCTGCGATTGGAATCGAAGGCAGGTACGAAGTAACAAAACTTTCCAACAAGGTTATTGCCAAGATGCTTCCTTTTGCAAAAAATATTGAAGTAAGGACTTCTGCTGCGGAAGCAATGGATTATAAGGATCTAGATATAATTTTTCTTGCTAATGGTTTGATAAAAAAGGATGTAATACTTCAAAGGATTCATGAGACTGCAAAAAATAGCGTTAGGATCTTGGTTAGAAACCCTATTTTAATGGGAAAATTATTGTATGAGGATTTTTATACATTGCAATCAGGGAGATTATTTACTGTTTGCAAATCAAAGAAAGCGAGTAAATTAAGTGAGATTATTTTGTTAAGAAAAAAATGATTAATGTAAGTGAAAATTTTTTTAAGATATCTTTAGGCAGTCCCCATAAAACGGCGGTAGTTTTAGATCATGAAAAAATTAGCTATAAGGAGTTGGCGAGTCGCGTAGATGTTATTGCGTTTCGGCTTCATAAAGCAGGAATTAAAAATGAAACATTGGTCGGATTACATTTGCCGAGATCAGTCGATCTTATCGCTACAATACTTGCAATTTTAAAAATCGGAGCCGGATATGTGCCACTTGATGTTTCTTTCCCATTAAAAAGGATCAGACATATTTTAGTCGATTCAGGGATAAAATTCGTGGTGACTGATAAAAATTTGACTTCTGACATATTCTCTAGGATTGATGGTTTGAATTCAATATATGTGAATGATGATGACACATATCACAAAAAAACAAAATTAAAAGAAGGTGAGATTGCTTATGTTATATACACATCTGGATCAACCGGATTGCCGAAAGGCATAAAAATGGGGCATAAAGCACTTGCTAATTTGATTGATTGGCAAGATAAGAATTCAAAGATTTCGAGCGGTATTACATTGCAATATGCTCCTGTGAGTTTCGATGTTTCTTTTCAAGAGATATTTTCCACTCTTTCATTTGGAGGAACTCTGGTTTTGTGTGGAGAGGATCTTCGTCGCAATCCGGAAAATTTGTTGCAATTGATTATATCAGAGAAAATCGAACGCATTTTTTTACCATTCGTTGCTCTACAACAGATAGCTGAAATTTCAAAAAAAAGAAAAGTACCGCACAGTTTGCATGAAGTGATTGTTGCTGGAGAGCAATTGCGAGTTACCCCGGCCATAAGATCTTTTTTTGAGGCACTGCCAAATTGCAAATTGATAAATCAATATGGCCCAACGGAAACACATGTGGTTACTGCTTATGAGCTTATAGACAATATTGAAGAATGGCCAAATTTACCACCAATAGGAAAGCCCATACAAAATGTCGAAGTATTTGTGTATGATGATTATCTTAAGGAAGTTTCTGCCAATGAAATTGGCGAATTATATATCAGCGGTGAATGTCTTGCGCATGGATACATGAATCCACCTGTTAATTCAGGATTTATTAGTCATCCTGCTACTAAAAAAAGAATGTATAAAACGGGAGATCTTGTGCGCTCTCTTTCGGATGGAAACCTGGAATTTGCAGGCAGAAAGGATGATCAAGTTAAAATCAGCGGCTATAGAGTCGAAATTGGTGAAATAGAGGCTGTTTTATCAGAGCATTCCAGTTTGAAAGAGTGTGCCATCAGTGTTAAAAAAGATATTTTAGGGCAAAACCAATTGGTGGCGTATTTGGTAGTGAGAGAGGAGGAAAGAAAAGAATCTAGTGCCTTGCGCAATAATGATGAATGGGTTTCTTTTTTAAAAGAAAGAATTCCTGATTATATGATCCCTTCTTTTTTTGTGAAGTTACCATTTTTACCATTAACTCTGACAGGAAAGGTTGATCGAAGATCTTTACCAGATTTATCAAATAAAAGGCCAAATCTTTTTGCCACATTAGTATCACCAAGAGATGATATTGAATCAAAAATATCTGGTATCTGGAGAGATGTTTTACAGCTAGACGAGGTAGGAATAGATGATAATTTCTTTGAGTTGGGAGGAAATTCTTTGTTGGTTGCTCATATGCTTCAGCAATTATTGCAGACATTTGAGTCGAAAATAACGATTACTGATTTATTTCAATATCCGACGATTCGATTGATTTCTGAGAAAATTAAAAAAATGGACAATAAATCTCTAAATAAGTCACGTAAGAAATATTCAAAAATCACAGACATGTCTATGTCTGAAAAAAGAATTAATGCAAGAAAAAATTATGGCAAATAATCAAAAAAAATATAATGTTTCAGAATCAGACATTGCTGTAATAGGAATATCTTGTCGCTTTCCCGGCGCTAAAGACGCTAATGAATTTTGGGAAAACCTACAAAAAGGCAGAGAGTCAGTGTCTTTTTTTTCTGAAAATGAATTGGAAAATGGCAGTGAAGAGATGAAAAAGAGTCGAGATTTCGTAAGCGCAGGTTTTGTATTGGAAGATAGTCGGCTTTTTGATGCTGACTTCTTTGGTTTTTCTGAAAGAGATGCAAAAATTCTTGATCCACAGCACAGAAAATTTCTTGAGTGCTCTTGGGAAGCACTGGAGGATAGTGGGTATAATCCGGATATTTTTAAGGGAAGCATAGGCGTCTTTGCGGGATCGGGTATGAGCACATATCTTTTAAATAATGTTCATCCGAATGTTGGTTATCATCCCAATAGAACTTTTCTGGAATCAATGGAAGATCTTAATATTTTGACAGCAAATGACAGAGATTATCTTGCCACTCGCGTTTCATACAAATTTAATTTGCGAGGCCCTAGTGTTAATGTGCAAACAGCTTGCTCAACTTCACTGGTTGCAATCCATCTTGCTTGTCAAAGCATACTTAATGGAGAGTGCGATATGGCTCTTGCCGGAGCAGTTACAATTTTATGTCCGCAGAAAACAGGATATTTATATCAACCAGATATGATTCTTTCGCCAGACGGTCATTGTCGGCCATTTGATGCAAATGCCAAAGGTACAGTTTTTGGTAGTGGGGTGGGCGTTGTTTTGCTTAAAAAATTAAAGAATGCGTTAAAAGATGGAGATGCGATTCATGCGGTTATCAGAGGTACTGCAGTCAATAATGATGGTTCGGTAAAGGTTGGATACTCAGCTCCAAGTATTGATGGTCAAGCGGAGGTAATTGAGGAGGCTATGGCTGTTGCCGATGTTCTTCCTGAAGAAATTTCTTTTATTGAAGGACATGGAACTGCTACGAAAATCGGAGACTTGGTGGAGATTTCCTCTCTTAAACGAGCATTTAAAACTGATAAGAAAAATTTCTGTGCAATCGGTAGTGTTAAATCCAATATAGGCCATCTTGGATGGGCATCAGGCATGGCCGGATTTATAAAAGCTATTCTTGCGATTAAAAATGAAAAAATTCCTCCAACAATCAATTTTGAAAAATCAGATTTGCAGTTGGATATAGAAAATTCTCCATTTTATATAAATAAAAAAAATTTGGATTGGAAAACAAATAACATAAAAACTGCAGGTGTCAGCGCCTTTGGCCTAGGAGGAACTAATGCACATGTAATCATAAGTGAGAGTTTAAAATCGAATAATACTGAAGAAAGTGACAAGAAGAAGGAAAAGCATCTCTTTACTTTAAGTGCAAGAAACGAATCGTCTCTGAGGGCACTCTCTGAACAATATATTCAATTTTTAAGTAAAGAAAATAAACATATATCTCTCGGTAATTTATGTTATACCTCAAATATCGGCAGAAAACATTTCGAGAAAAGAAT
The DNA here is from genome assembly GCA_034003925.1 of Candidatus Moraniibacteriota bacterium. GTDB lineage: Bacteria > Patescibacteriota > Minisyncoccia > Moranbacterales > UBA9337 > UBA9337. Next base: position 6,248 of record JAVEXR010000020.1, on the reverse strand, counting down.
CGGATTCATTTCTTCATCCTTATCTGAACTTAGAAGTGAAATAAAAAAATTTGCTAAGCCTCAATCTGTAAAAGAATATTTTCACTCAAGGGCGCTTGGCGCTGAGAAGTCGCTTATGGGCGAAAAGTTGGAGACATTGATTGAGTTGCGTAATTCTTACGAATCTGGAGGTGATATCGATTGGCTCAATTTATATTCCGGCTCAAAAATGTGCAGAGTTCATTTGCCAACATATCAGTTTCAAAAAAAAGAATATTGGATTAGTTCAAATAAAAACTCTGATTTGATTCAAAATGAAATTAAGGCGAAAGGCCTAGTCGATAATTTTTATGAAGTAAAATATGAGAATATTCCGAGATATGGAACAGCGTCTCGCCATTTTATTAGCGTAAGACAATTGAAGAAAAAATTGAGTGGAAAAATAGAAAAAATTGCTCTGGAGGCAAAACTTGGCGATTATAAACAAATACTCGATATATTGGAGAAATCAAGTTTTCATCTGATTGTCAAAGCATTTTATGAGCTTGGTTTCAAATTTGACCAAGCAGAAATTACAACGGAAGAATTTATGTCGAGATTCAATGTGAGTTTTAAATATAAAAAACTCGTTGACAGATTATTTGAAATTCTCCAGGAAGAAAATATTGTCAAGCGGACACATAATTATTGGAAAATTTTAAAAGTCCCAGACATCAAGAATGTATTACTGGATCAGAATGAGGATTTTCCGGAATTCGAACTATTGAGTCGTTGTGGCTTCAATCTTTCCAATGTTTTGTGCGGATCGGATAAACCGTTGGATTTGTTGTTTAAAAACGGTGATACATCTCTTTTAAAGAATTTTTACACGAATTCTCCTACATTAAAGGTTATGAATTCTATCGTCGCCGAAGCAGTTTCCGAGTTGCAAAAACAAAATCCAAAAAATACTGGATTAAAAATTCTTGAAATAGGCGCCGGAACAGGAAGCACTACCAGGTCTGTTGTCCAAAAGCTTTTTCCTGACAAGACAGCATATGTGTTTACTGATTTATCGGCTAAATTTACATTTGAGGCGAAGAAATTGTTTGTGGATTACGCTTTTATGTCTTATGCACAACTTGATATAGAGAAACAATCAGAAAATAGGGATTCCAACAGAGGTCAATATGACGTGATAATTGCTACAAATGTTTTGCACGCCACCAAGGATTTAAGAAAAACAATTATAAATGCAAATGCGCTTTTAGCGGGGGACGGCATGCTGATATTACTTGAGGGATCCAGTCCTGTGCGTTGGGTCGATATCACTTTTGGTTTGATTGACGGGTGGTGGAGATTTTCCGACTACGAACTCAGACCAAACTATCCTTTGTTGTCTCCGCAAAAATGGAAAAAAGAATTACTTTCTCACGGATTTCGTGAAGTTGAGGCGATAACTTCGCAAGAAGTCGGATCACAGATAGGTGTTAGCGGAGGAATGCCTCAGGCGGTTATTTTTGCCAAAAAAACAAACAAAGACAGTAATACTTCTATAAAAAACTGGGTAGTTTTTTCAGGTAGTGAAAAAATAAGTGGCAATTTAATAAAAAAACTTGAAAAAAAAGGCATTAATTGTATCACTGTTCAACAAGGAGAAATATTTAAAGAAGTTGCCATCAACAAGGAATATGAAGTCAATGTTTTTAATCCGGAAGATTTTAATGTGCTTTTGAGTAAAATTCAAGTTCCTGTTCAAAAAATACTTTATTTGTGGCCACTGGATAAAGCTTATAAAATGGATGATTATGACAAAGGGAATGTTGAAAATTATTATTTATTATGTTGCGGAGGATTGTTAAATATAGTTAAATCAGTTGTGGATAAATTTCCATCCCCACCGCCTCTTGTAGTTGTAACGGAAAAAGCTCAAATTATAAAAGCTTCTTCAAATTTGAAACAGTTGATTCAGTCATCAATTTGGGGTTTCTGCAGGGTTATAGCAATAGAACATCCGGAACTTTCTTGCAAGATAATAGATATTGAATCAATTGGACAGGCAGAAGAACTTTTAGATGAGTTATTCGCTGTTAGCGATGATGACGGGATCATTTTAAAATCCAATTCACGATATGTTGCTAGATTGGAGAATATGGATGTTAATATTCAAGAAAATAAACCTCTCGTGCTAGACAGAAATGCCATTTATGTGATTACTGGAGGATTCGGGGGTCTTGGCCTAAAAGTTGCAGGATGGATGGCGAATGCTGGTGCGCGTCATATAGCTCTTTTAGGACGCGAATTGCCTGCAGAAAATATCAAAGATAAGTTGATTTCTTTGATTGATAAAGGGGTAGATCTGAAAATTGAAAAATGCGATATTTCCGATTATGATTCCCTTGAAAAAGTGTTTCATAATCTTAGACTGGCGAGACCAATAAGAGGAATAGTTCATGCAGCCGGTGTTATAGATGATGGCGTAATATTGCAGCAGAGTTTCAGTCGCTTCTTAAAGCCTGCTCAGGCCAAGGTGATTGGATCTTGGAATTTGCACACTCTCTCCAAGGAAGAAGGGATGGATCTGGATTTTTTTGTCCTGTTTTCGTCGGTGGTCAGTGTAATAGGTAATGTTGGACAATCGAACCATGCATCTGCCAATAATTTTATGAATAGTTTGGCGCTATATCGAAAATATAATAATCTGCCCGCAACGGTTATTCAATGGGGGGCATGGGCTGATATTGGGACATTGGCAAAATTTCCCGAAGTCGTCGATAAATTAAATGCGATTGGTATAAAAACGATAAAACCAGATGATGGAATTAAGGTATTGGATTTTATTTTGAGTAAGAAAATCACATCTGCAATTTATGCTCCTATGGATTGGAGGGACTTTATTAAATCAAACAAGCTGGAAAAAAATCCATTCTTTTCTTCGCTGTTCAAAAAGTATTCTACAAAAATAGAAAAATCCACAGAAAATGATATTCTAACAAGGATTTCATCCTTACCATATGAGGAGAGGCTTGCGGTCATCCAAGAGAGAATACTGGAAAATGTGGATAAAATTTTAGATATACAAGATGTGAATGATTTTGAAAATAAAAACTTCTTTGAATATGGGATGGATTCCTTAACGTCGATTCAATTAAGGAATAATCTGCAGCATGATTTCAAATGCTCTATGCATCCGACGATAGTATATAAATATCCGACAATCAAAAGTCTTTCTGGATATATTATAAATAGTATCTCTTTTGAATCGCAAGAAAAATTATCAAACGAAGAAAAGAAAAAAAATGATATATCTTCAAGAGCAAAAGCAATTTCAATGCAGCAAAAAAGATGGATCAGGCTTGCAAATAAAGGTTATGGAAAATTGTTGATTCCAATTTTATTTCACACTGCATTAAATAAGGAAGCATTTCTTGCTGCACTTAAACAGGTAATTGACAGGCACGAAGTATTGAAATACAAGTTTTCTGATGATAATGCTGAAATTGTTGAAAGCGATGATTTTTTATGGAATAATTCGGAATTGTTTGTCGATGCTAGCAATGAAGAAAGTCAGGCACAAGTGATTATTCAACAGAAAAATAGATTGAATGATAATGCTCCAAATCCAAAAGATAGACCAGCGTGGACAATTAAATGTATAAAATTGAATGAAAATAAATTTCTGGTACTTCTCCATATCCAGCATCTGGAATTTGATGGAACTTCTGTATCGATTTTCGTAGATGATTTAAGAAGATTTTATGCTGATTATATAAGAGGTGTAGAGACTAGCTATTTGCCAGTCGTTCAGTATGCTGATTATGTTGAGTGGCAGAAGAATTATATGATTTCTGATATCGGTAATGATCGGGATTTCTTTAAAAGAATTTTTGGAGATATTGAAGTGACAACGTTTTTGCCAAATCATTCTGGAAGTAAAAATACTGAAAGCTATCCATCTTCTTGCTATACGCCGAACCAAATAAACGGTCTTTGGAAAAAACTTCAATTAGCGGGAATGAAATCGAATATTTCTCCTTTCTCTATCATTTGTTCCACGTATGCTCAGCTCATCGGATGGATCATTGATAGCGAGCAAGTTATAATTGGAACCATTGTCAGCAGTCGTCCGTCTTCTGAATTCGATAGAACAATAGGACCTTTTGTTCAGCCTTTTCCTTTGAAAGTATCAGTCGCCGGAAATTTCAAAAATATCGTGGATGATGTCCATGATCTTATCACAGAGATAAATGACAGAAGCAGATATCCGGTTGCGGATATGGTAAATTATGTTCCCGCATTCCGCAATATGGAAATAGACACTTATTTTGCGGATGCCTTTGTTATGTTGAATAATTACCCGCGAGAATCCAATTCGCAACCTAGGGTTGAGGTGCTTGAGTCACTTGGTCCAATTGTTAGACATGGTCTTCCGGATCTGAGCCCGCAAGCCTTAAATGAAATTGCTGGGCTGTTTATGATTGTCGACTATTATGAAGGAGAAATGAGATTTAACTTCTGGTATCATAAACATCGTTTCAAGCTGAGTCAAGTAAAAATATGGGCTGAAAAATATCTGGAATCTTTGCAGCTTAACCTAGCTGAATTAGCTCAGAAAAAATAATCTAAATTCGAGTTTCATCTCTTAATTTTTCAATAAACTTTTCAATCTCATTTTTAGTAGTCAGGGAGATAATATTATTTTTGATTTCAGGCAATGTTTCCTTTGTAAAATTTGCACTTGTTTGACGCCCTCCAAAAACAATAATTGCTTTTGCATCCATCTTTTTGAGCGTATCCGGAAAACATACAGGATTAGTAATGTGGTCAATTAAGAATTTTTTAATATCATCAGTTGTTGTCAGTACTTCGCCGGCATTATCTGGTAAGACCGAGATTTTATTTTCATGTATTGCTAGTTTGGATAAAGCTGGTTCAAAAATTTCAAGAGCAGGCATTGTATATTTGGTATGAAATATGCCCCTGATCTTACCTTTGATAATTTTTATTTTTTCCTTAATTTTATCCAAATCATCATCTCGATATCCAAAATATTGACGCAGCGTTTGAATTTGCTTATCATTATTATTTTTATCGCACAATTGATTAATGAGATCGGATATTAATTTATCGAAAATTCTAAGTTCAGACTTTTTACCACTAAAAGTTGTTTGTGTTGGTGAATTATAGTTTGCAATTGATAAATCCAGATATTTTTTAATGTGTTCAATTACTTCAAAAGGCAATCCTGCAACGATTCTTGTTTCAACATCAGGATTGCTCTCATAAGCCAAGCGCATTCCTAACCCTCTTTTTGCGACTATATTTAGTCCATTATCAAAACTAAAGTTGCCCGAACTTGTTAAAGCATTATACATACCTAATGAATTGCCGGTAATATTAATTGGCTGTGGTGCAGCCTGGTTAAAAATTTTTTTCCAATACTCATTAAAATAATTAGAAAGAATTTGTTGATACGTGTAAACAATTAGTTGATTAATGGCAGTGTCCATTAAAAGTTCTTCATATTCTTCTTCTGTACAGTGCATTAAAAAATGGCCTAGATTTTTGTAAATATTATTTTTGTATAAAATCTCATCAGTTTTATTAAATTCTTGATTTGTAATTATTTTTTGTATTTCTTGTAGAGGAGGATGAGAGCCTTGCCCATTAAAAACAAATGAAAATTTACCAGCTAAGAACAATTCCGGATTGTATGGTTTTGACTCTTTTGTTTCTTGTTTTTTTTCTTTCACATCCATTTTGCTCCAAACAGATATATGGTTAATTCTTTCTGGTTCCTTGTTTGGACTTTTTTCTTTTGGTGTTTCAAAATTTTTCATACATTTAATTTTATTTTTTTAACTTTTAAAGCTCGAGTCTTATTTTCTTTTTTTATTAAAATTATATATATCTTGGATAAAAAAATCAATAATAAATCGATCTCTGGCGAAATAGTGAGCTATGCCCGGGTATGACCTTCTGAAAGCAGATATTTCAATGTATGAAAGCTATTGTAACCACTTAAACTGGTTCTAATCTGCTCCAGTTGGTGGAGCATTATCGGAAAAGCAGGTTCAAGAGAGCCTGTTTTTTTCTTATCCAGGAGAAAAAAAACTATATTCGGGTAGGATGTACCGAAGCAGATTGACAAAATCAATATAGTATGCTATTTTCTTTTATTGTCTGATCTTAACAAATTGCTATCTAGGGAGGAGAAAATGCAAGAAGGGAGATGTGATTTTCCGAAAAATGTCTTGGGTCTCCAAAGGGGGTCTTTGATTATCAGTAAT
>JAVEXR010000084.1:0-4093 GCA_034003925.1 Candidatus Moraniibacteriota bacterium | reverse complement strand
CCAGATGGCCGAACTGGGCTATGTCGATCTGTCGGAGCTGCTGCTGTTGGGCTTCGAACTGGACTTTCATTTTTCACCCAAGCCGCTTGCCGAGGTGCGCGAGAGCGTGCGCAAGCGATTGGGCTTGTTCTGAATTTCAACCCGGCCCGGTATCGGGCCATCACGCAACGGAGTAGAAAAAATGGCCTCTTTGAACAAAGTAATGCTGATGGGCAACATCGGAAACGCGCCCGAGTGCCGCACGATGCCCAACGGTGATCCGGTGGCGCACTTTCGCCTTGCGACCACCGAGGGTTGGACGGATCGAAGCACGCAGGAGCGAAAGGAGCACACCGAGTGGCACAGCATCGTGTGCTACCGGCAGCAAGCCGACTTTGTGCGGGAGTACCTGGGCAAAGGTCGTCAGATCTATGTCGAGGGTTTCTTGCGCACGCGCAAATGGACGGACAAGCAAGGTATCGAACGCTACAGCACGGAGGTGCGCGCAGATGATGTCCAGCCGCTTGGCGCTCGCCCAGAGGGCGCAGGGGGTGGCTCTCGCCAGCCGCAAGGCCAAGGAAACGAGCCGCAACCGGTGGGCGCCCCGCCCCAGGAGATGGATGACGATTTGCCATACTGAGTGTGAGGGCGGAAATTTCGCGGAGGCGAAAATCTGTCTTGACAACCTAAAAAGGTTGCGAACTGTGGTACACCGCCCTACCCTCTCTGCAAAACTTATAAATTAATTAGTCGAGCCGAACATGAAAATTCTTGCGATTGCGAATCAGAAAGGTGGCGTAGGCAAGAGCACGTTGACCGTGCACCTGGCCTATGCCGCCATCGAGGCGGGGTTGCGTGTGCTGCTGGTGGATATGGACAAGCAAGGCAGTTTGTCCCTGAGCTTCCCGGCTGGCGAGGACGCAGAACCTGGCTTATTGGCTTCCCGGTTGTACGACGCTGCAGCGCCGCAGGAGGGGCCGGAGTACATCACCGACCGGCTGGCGATCATCCGCGCCGATAACGCCCTCCTCTCCATCGACAAGGCCGAAAACGAAGTGATCCGCCGCCCTGGCCCTGCCCTGCGGCAGTTTGCAGGCGACTTTGATTTGTGCCTGCTGGATACGCCGCCTTTGCTGGGCGTGCGTCTCATGGCTTCGCTGGCCGCTGCTGACTATGTGGTGACGCCGGTTTCCGTTGGCTTGTATGAGCTGGCGGGCGTGGCCGACTTGCTGCAGACGATTCACATCGTCCGCACGCAGGGGTTCAATCCGCGTCTTCGTCACATCGGCATTCTGCCGGTCAAAACGAACAACCGCAGCACCGAGGAACGCGAGGGACTTGCATCGCTTCGCGCCCAGTACGGGGCCGCGATCTTGCCCGAGGTGCTGCCCGAGCGCGCGCCGGTTCGCAAAGCAATTGCGCTGCGCCGTCCTGTGTGGGTTGCCACCAGGGGCGACGGACATTTGAAGGCTGCGCAGGAGTGGCGCGCGGCTTGTGCATCAATTTTGGGGAGGATGGGGAAATGAACGCCAAGACGTTGACGAGCAAAAAGATGGGGCAGGGCGCTCCAGCGGCCGTAGCCGCGAAGAAGGCCCCGATGAAGGCCAAGGCAGCGGGTTCCAATGCCTTCGCAGGGGCTGGCCTCATGCTGGGCGCAGGCGGTGCCATGGGCACGGGCATTGATGCATTGTTTGGTGATGCAGAAATGCCGGAATTTGCGGTGAACCTCGATGACGTGGAAATCATCGGTCAGGTACGCGAAGAATTCGAGGACGACGAGCAAGGATTGTCGGAGTTGGGGGCAAGCCTGGCCAAGATGCAGATTCAGGCCATTTTTCTGCGCGTCATGCCCGCAGGACACCCCAAGCCGTTCCGGCTGGTGGCCGGTGAACGGCGCGTGCGCGCTGCGCGCTTGCAAGGCCTGGCCACGCTGCGCGCAAAGGCCAAGGAGCTGACCGACGAAGAAGCGGAGGATCTGCAGTTTGCGGAGAACACACACCGCAAGAACCTCACCCAAATCGAGGAAGCCCGCAAGATTCAGCGTGACCTGGATACGCTGGGTTCGGTCGAAGCGGTCTTGGAACGCCACAACAAAGGCCGCCCCTGGCTGTCCAAAATGCTTTCGCTGCTGCACCTGCCGGAGCAGGCAAAACGGCTGGTCAATGAGTCCATTAGCGCCGACGCCGAAGTGATTTCCACCGTGCGCCAAGTGGAGAAGGTCAACCCCGCCAAGGCGAAAGAATTGGTGGACGATTTGAAGAAGACGCGGGGCAAGGAAGATGCCCGCGCCAAGGCGCTGGCTGTGCGCGACGAGGTCAAGCCCAAGGCACCCAAGGCGGGGAAGAAGGGCGCAGAGAAGGGCGCCAATACGACGGTTGCCCAAAAGGACATGCGAACGCGCGACATGCTGGCCAGCGGCTCGTCAGGCGTCGATGTTCCTAGCCTGCTGGTGGACATTTACGAGCGTCTGGCAGTTCAGGGACAGCGGCCCGAAGAAGTTTTGTCCGACCTGCAACCCGAAGAGCAAAGCGCCTGCATCGCCGCGCTGCGCACGCCGTTCGAGCAGGCGCGCAAAGCCGAGAACGCCGGGAAGCATGTATTTGCAGGCCTGCGCGAAGGGCGGTTTGCGACTGAGGGCGCCGGGGCGCTGCTGCTGGCAGCGTGCATGTGCGGCCTGGAAGGCTCGTTCAACAGCGAGTTCCGCTTGGATGATGTTCTGTCGGTGATTGTTTGAAGTGATGCGCCGCCCGACGGGGCGGCGCATACAAGAGGATTCGAGTTGTTCTATTTTTGGTCTACGTGGGGTGATTTATGACGCATGGCGAATTTGTTCCTGTGTCTGTCCCAGAGTTTGAAGCGCTGCAGCACTTGCTGAAAGACAGCTTGAGTGCCGACCGCATTGCGGCAGCGCGCCTAGTGATGTTGGATAGCTACTCCAACCAGGAAGCTGCAGATCAGTTTGGTGTGACCCGGCAGGCGGTTTGGAAGACGGTGCAACGGATGCGCGACACCCTCGACCGCTACAAAGAGGCCCGCGTAATCGAAGAAACAGGGATTGAACGCAGCTTGCCGCGTGGGTGGAGGCGTGCGACCATTACCGCGCCTGCTGCAATTGTTGAGCGCAGCCAGGCCGACGCAGAGGCTGCACACCAGGCGCGTTTGAACCAGGTGGCAGAGGCGGGGGCGGCATTGCTTGCGACGGCATATCGGCGCCGGAGCACCGACCGATGACCCATAAAAAAAGCCCGGCAGGTTATGCCGGGCTGTAAGTAGTCAAGCCAGTGCATTTGCAACGGCAGAAAAATTATAACTTTCCATGGCGGCAAAGAAGCAAGAAACGATCATCGACTATAGGGCAGGGCACGTGCCGGAGTGGGTGCGCCGCGCTATTGATGAGCAATTCGCCATCGAGGCGGAAGACGCACGGCAGGCCGGAACCCTTGGGTACATGACCCGCGCCCTGGTGCTCGCCACGATGCCCTACAAAGACCCCAAGGCGGACGTTTTTACGCGCGTAAACGGCGACTTCAAATTGCGCATCCTGGCGGGCTACGAGGGCGGAATCCCTTATGGGATCTACCCGCGCTTGCTTATGTCATGGGTGGCTACCGAGGCGGTGCGCAACCAATCGCCGGTCATCGAGCTGGGCGACTCCTTGCGCCAGTTCCTGCGAGACGTTTTAGAGTTGCGCGCGGGCGGCGGCGAGCGTGGAACGTCCACCCGCGTTGCCGAGCAGATGAAGCGCCTTTTTGGTTCGCTCATCACCGCGCAGATGACACGCGGAGCTGCTGGCGATCCTGGCTTCGTTTTGCGCAATGTGCTGATCGCTGACGGCCTGCACCTGGAGAATGAAGAAGCGTTCGACCTTGATACGCCTGTCGATGGCGACGAGCGCGCCATTTGGGTTCCGCAGCATGAGCGCGACGCAGGGAAATGGAAGTCGAGCGTCAGGCTCAGCGCCCCATTTTTTAGTGAGCTGATCGAGCACCCCATTCCCATTGATTTGCGGGCATACAAGGCGCTGCGGGGTTCGCCGCTGGCGATGGACATTTATTCCTGGCTCACCTACCGAATGAGCTACACGGACAGACCGACAAGGCCGATTCGGTGGGAA
>JAVEXR010000083.1:0-4101 GCA_034003925.1 Candidatus Moraniibacteriota bacterium | reverse complement strand
CCCTCCACCCAAATTTTTATCCCTTTATTCGATGAAGATTTAGGCGGAGGTGATTTCTGTAACATGTTTTCTAATGATGATGTTCATCCGTTTTAATCGGGATAAAACTTCAGATATGCATTACGTTGTATGAAATTGGCCTTCTTATTTCTTCGAATGCAATGTTCGTAGCAGACATTAATGCTCTTACAAGCTCAAAGGAATGCGAAGGCCAACTACACACAACATGTGGTATGTGACTACATCTAAAAATAATTATTAATTTTATCTCCTATGAATTTTGAACAACCTCAACAAGAAAATAGTGTGGAAATTTTAGGAATGCGATTTAAATACGATGATGATGGTATGGTTAAATTTGGTGATGTTGCTCGTGGATTACTAAACCAACAATGTCAGTACGCAAGTGAATATGTGACAGGGATTGGGAATAGTCCAACATTCGCTGATGATTTAAGAATAAGTGGAGATAAAACGTTCTACCATAACTTAAAAATTCATAAAGATGATATTGTAACGTTTGTTAATAGAGTTCAGGAATACAGAAAAGAACGTGGTTTATAAAATTAATAATTATTTTTAGATTCCGTCCAAATTTGAGATATAAAAAATTAAATTTAATAAGGAATATCTCAAACTTCACATACCACTCTAGTTATGTGAAATTATATTTTTGATTGAAAATAAAATGAAAAAAATAGAAGAATGGCTCGAAAATTTTAAAGTGGCCTGGAAAACATACGATATTGATAAAGTCCTCGGATTATTCGATGATAATGTTGAATATTGGGAAACACCGTTTATTAAATTATCAAGTTTTGATGATTTAAAAAGAGAATGGAGCTATATTCGTTCTCAAAAAGATATATCGATTGATACTGAGGTGTTTTCCTCCGTTGGTAATAAATTTGCAGTTAAATGGTTTTTGACATATTTAGATGATAAAGGTGAAGTTCACGACCTTAGCGGCGTTTATTTAATTGAACTGAACGAACGCGACAAATGCTGTTATTTTTTTCACTGTGGAGAATCAAAAATATAACAACACATAACACCGCTATAAGCGGCTACAGAAAAATATCTTAATTTAAACTTTCTCTTTCACTTCATTCAAAGAGAAATAATAATAAGGAAATTTCTTCCGACCCAAATTTCACTCCAGTTTTCTGTGAATATTCAATGAACGTTCATCTGGCGACGATTATCGAATGGTAAAGCTAATCGATTGTCCAAGGGAAAACTGAAGTGAAACTTCGCTTCATCGGGAAACGTTGTTCGAAATAAATTTTTTATCTAGTGGAGTATTTAACATTTTAATTATTTAGCGACGTACGAAAGTTTTATTTTTTAATTTATTAAAAGGGGAAATATCGTGGTCGCTTCGCTCCGTTTTATAAAAATTAATCTAAATTACTAACTCCAAACTAAGCTTTGGAAAGCAAATTTATGTCAATTGAAAAATTTCCAACCAACAATTCAGCAGAGACTCCAGATAATGAAAGAGTTTCTGACTATCACGCAGATAGAAAAGTATACAACACAAACACAGTAAAATCTGACTTAGAAGAGTTAATTCAAAGTCAAAAAAGTGGAGAAGTGTCTCCCGAAACGCTAGATTATGAAATCAGAAGAATGGCAAGATTATTAAGCATTGAAAAAAATAATATTGCAGCTGAAAAAGTAAAAGCGCTTCTAGATAGTGAAAATTTTGAAGAAGCTGCAATTGATATTGTTAACAATATTGAACCAGCTCAAAGCAATAACGTAGATAGTGAATTTATCAAAAATCGCAATACTTATATTCTAGACGAAACAAAAAACGATCTTGGAGTTCTTGCTGCAAAATTTACAAAAGCAGATCACATTCAACATTATGCAGAAACTGGACTTGATACAGTGAAAGCCGAAGTAGCAAGGATAAGCAAAGAGTTAAACAAAGTCGTAGAAACTGATGAAAGCAAAGACTTAGCTAAAACGTTAGAAATACTAAAAAAGTGCCGTGAAACAGATGACGAAAAAGAAGCTGAAAAATTATTAACCGAAGCAATTTTTTCATTTTAATTGCTTTTCCACGTTCCAATAAAAAGGAGTTTTTGGATGAAGTCATTCACCCCTTTAATTCCCCTCTGACTTCATCCAAAAACAAAAAATAAAATTTTCTTATCTGTTAATTGTTACTTAATAGCGACTACAATGAGATAAAAAACTTACATCGCACAACACCACGATAAGCGGCTACAGAAAAATATCTAATTAGAAACTTTCTCTTTCGCTATCGCTCAAAGAGAAATAATAATTAGGGGTATAATTTTCTTCCGACCCAAATTTTTGCTTTTCTTTTCTTAATTAATTAACACCAAAGAAGAAAATCAAAAACTTCGCTTCATCGGGGAACGTTATGTGAAATATTGAAAATCAAAATTTTTTACAAAAATTTATAATTCGCCATTTTATTTTTTCGTAAGTGCTAAAACTATGAAAACAACAAATATAATCATCGAGACCAAAAATCTTTTGTTGCAACCAATAACATTAGACTACAAAGAAGAAATTTTTAAAGAATTTACTCCAGAAATTACTACCTATATGTTTCCAAAATCAGCTGATAAAATTGAGGAAACCATTGAGTTTATTAAAACAGCAATGAAAGAAAATGAGGAAGGTAGTAATTTTCAAGTAGTTGTGCTGAATAAAGCAACAAAAGAATATTTGGGAAATGCTGGTATTCACAACATCAACACCAAAACTCCGGAATTAGGGGTTTGGATAAAGAAATCTGCTCACGGAAATGCTTATGGTAAAGAAGCAATGATTGCTTTCAAAGAATGGGCTGATGAAAATCTCGATTATGAATATATTCTTTATCCTGTTGTTGATGTAAATTATGCAAGCAAAAGAATTCCGGAGTTTTTAGGAGGAGAAGTTTTCAGAGAATATGATGAAAAAAATATGAGCGGAAGAAACCAGCATTTATTGGAGTATAGAATCTATCAACCCCAAAAATAAAATGGCGAATTTTTTTGCTCCGTACCTCCGCAAAATGTTTTTCAATACATCACATAACACGGCATATCTGGTTCGCACTTTTCTCCGAAAAATGCTCTCCCAAATTGCTATCGCAACTTCAGATATACCGAAACGTTATGTGAAATTAGTTGTCTAAGTCAATCTAAAGATGTCAAAAACTTCACTTATACTAATAAACGGGCTTCCTGGGACAGGAAAAACCACATTGGGCAAAAAGATCGCCGAAGAATTTCACCTGCCCTTCCTATGTAAAGACGACATCAAGGAACTTCTTTTTGAGAGCTTGGGACATTCCGATAGAGCGTGGTCAAAGAAAGTCGGAGCTGCTAGCTTCGCACTACTATATCAAATTACTGAGTCTATTTTAAAAGCGAATAAATCATTAATCGTTGAAACATATTTTACACCTAAATTCGACGAAAAGAAGTTCCTTGATTTGAAGAACAGATACGGTTTCATCCCCTTCCAAATAGTGTGCCGATGTAATGGTGAAATTCTTTTTGAAAGATTCAAAGCTCGAGCAGAATCAGACGAACGTCATCCCGGACACGATGACGCTAATAATCTCGATGGGTGGAGAGAAATACTGTTGAACGAAAAAACGGAAGCCCTTAAAATCGGAGGTGAAGTTTTTGACTTAGATACTAAGGACTTTGAAAGTATTGACTATAATAAATTGTTCGAGGCGATTAAATCGACAACTAACATCACATAACACCTGCCTATGCGGTTACAGAAATCTGCATTAATCTAAACTTTCTCTTACGCATTCGCTTCAGAGAAAAAATAATAAGGAATACAGATTTCTTCCACCCAAATTTTTATCTTTCTTTTCTCAAGAAAATTAACACCAAGGAAGAAAGATAAAAACTTCGCATCATCCGGATACGTTATACGCAATTCAAAAAATATTTTCTTTTTAGTAGGAGTTTTGATAGGCAATAAGAAAAATTTAAATTAGATTTTTTAAAAATTAAAAGGGGAAAGAGGTGGTCGCTATCGCTCCATTTATTTAACATTCAATTAAAACTTTGATAGATGAGAAAAAAAGATTTAAAAACTACCGCTCAGGAA
>JAVEXR010000082.1:0-4108 GCA_034003925.1 Candidatus Moraniibacteriota bacterium | reverse complement strand
GGGCATCCTTCGCAGGGGCGGATGATATTGGTCAGAAGCTGGAGAAATCTTTTTAACTCGGCTTCTTTTTTTAACTTCTCAAACTCCTTGGTCGATATTTCGGATAGTTTCATAAAACTTCTCCCGAGTTGAGTTTTTGATCTGCTTATTTGCAAATCGTCAAAAAGCGAGTTCCTTTTTTCAGCAAACCGGAAACCGGAAATAAAAATGGTCCGGTGGCGTAATGGCATTGGTCCCATTTTAACCCCATGGCTGCGCTGGAGAGAGTCTGATGAGAAAACCAGGTTGAATTTTTATCTGCAGCAACGATGGGCGTGGATTTATCGCGAGTGACTTCGGTATGGATATGTTTATGCGCAAAGGCAAGAAATCTCATCGTGTCAGCCAAGATAATGTTATTACCTTTGGCGTTGGCTTGGACATCTTGCAAAGTTGTTTCTTCGCGTAAAATTGCATAACGGCAAAAGAGTTCTCTTGATCCATGGTCAGGCAGAAGAGTTTGACCCTTTAGCTTTATATCGCCGCGCGACTTGATATTGGTCAGAACCTCTTGATACAAATCCTTAATGGAAATTGCAGGATTTATAGTAATAGGAAAATATGGTCCTTCAAGCTTGAATAACAAATGTCGACTCATAAGACAGATCTCCTGGGTAAAGGTTATGATACTTTGGCGTAGGATTTGTAGAGAACTTCTAAGTTGCAGGGCTTTGTGTTTGAGATTAGTTTTTCTTCTCCTTTAAATATTGAATTGTTAAACAACTGAATATTAAAAACCAATCGTTAGTTTTTAATAGTAGTATTTGTCGGGAATGTTGTCAATAAAGATATATATAACGGACATTTATGAGTTCAATGAGGTGGAATATTTTAAATAAATTTTGACATTTGACTTCTGACGTGTTAAAACAATAGCACCTATGAAATTTAATTTTAGTACCTCTTACAAATCAAAACTAGTTTTAAGGAGAAATATTTATGACTCAGACATTTGAAAGCATTAACGCTGGTTTTTCATTGTCTCCCAAATTTTTTGAATTATTCAGTGCGTATTGCTCTAGGAATTATCCGAGGGTAAGCCTATGCTTAAGAAGTGTTATTTGCGAGATTGTTTATGAGGTTATGACAGATCATGTGCTTAAGCTCATAGATATTTTTTCTAAAAAAAATAAAGAAGTAGGCTTATATATCCCGCATATCATCGGATCGGGGACTCAGCTTACCCAGGAGTTTGCGGAGGAATTTCTCCAAAGGATTTGCATCACCAAGGATGGTTCGGATGAATTTTTGGCGCAATTGCACAAAGAAATTTTAAAATACGCCAAAGAAAATCTTTTGCAGGAGGAAAGAAATATCTATTGGGATCCTCAGAAAGAGGCGATTATGGTCGTATCTTACGAGATTCCAAAGTTCACCTTTAATGAAGAGCTTAGTCGAGAACATCCTATTTGCGCAGATCTCTTGATGAGGATAGAGCTTCGAATTTTAGGAGTCAAACATAATTTATGAGCTTATCGGTTGACGATATCTAACCAAGAGGAGGAATGGTCATGGAATTGGACGCATGCGAAATCGTAAAGCTTCCGCCAATTTTTAGGTATTACAAGAATCCATTTGATTGCACTTACTATTGTGACGCCGAGTCAAAGGAGGCTCTAAGGATTTATGTCAAATGTGATGTCGCTATGGCTCAATGGTTATATCTCTTTGAGTTGATGCGAAAAGAGGATGGATGTTTCACACTTAAGGCTTTTATTAGCGGTGATGCTGACGCTGATGTAGCTGAGGTCAAAAAGGAAGAAGTGATTCACTTCTTGATTAAAAAAGTAATCACGAAAACTTTTATAGGACCCAGCTGGGCAGAGAATCATCCACAACAGGAAGAAGATTATCTGTCGGACAAAAGAAAGCTGAAAAAAATTCTCAAAGAATATGCGGAAAAGTTCATCGGATAAGTTTTTCTCACATTATCTTGAATCAAGAAGCCTCTTTTCAAAACTTGGAAAGAGGCTTTTAAATTTATTACTTGTCATCGCGAGTGAATTTTGTACTCAAAATTTACGTGGCGATCTCAATAGAACTTTAATATATTTTGCTGGAGATTCCTGCCTGCCGGCCCGCTTCGCTGAGCTTCAACGAGGCAAGCCCGCTTCGACAAGCTAGCGAGAAAATTAGATATCTGGGCTTTGGAAATAGCTATTTATTAGAGAAATGATATAATTTATTTGTGTATGATGTGTAATATTTCTTTTAACATAAGATAGTGAATAATTTATAAAAAATAAGGATTTGTATGAAAAATGAAAATTTTGTCTTTGAAAATAAGATAACAGGAGAAGAAAAGGAGAAGATGAATAAATATAGCAGTATTACAAAAGAACTTTCCAGAGGAAAAATGGAGGGTGAAATTGAAAAAAATGAGGAGGAATTGAAATTTTTAAAATTCGCTAATAAATATATCAAAGAAGAGTTGCAATCATTTGGCATTGAGGAATTTGAAGATATAGATCCAAACCAATTTCATTTTCTCAACGAAGAAGCTTATTGCAAGGCTACAAGAAATTTAGGTTCATTGGCTTTTGTAGTTCCTTTATTGGAGAATGCTTATGTAAATATCGAGGAAATGCCACACAGACTTCAATTATATAAAACCATATTACACGAAGCTCTTCATTTATATTCTTTTCAAAGGAACCAAGTTTACATAGAAGATGGAGAAGATGGAGATGAAGAAAAATATCTTCTTACATATCGTTATGGTTATTCGAACGATAATATGGTCAAAGACAAATTTGGCGAAGATCATAGCCATTTTATGGGCTTAAATGAAGCAATGACTGATTTGATCGTGTTGGATATCCTCAGAGGTCATCAGCGAGAGCTGATTAAAGAGTTTAACGTCACATTTGAGGAAGCACTCAAGCCGGTATCTTATAATGGTTACAAAGATTTATTTATTTTTATAATGCAAAAAATAGCAGAAAAATTAGGTGAAGATTATGAGGATGTTTGGGGGAGATTTAAAAAAGGATATTTTACAGGAGAAATGATGCATCTAAGAGATATAGAAAAAGTTTTTGGTAAGGGTTCTACTAGATTTTTGGCAGCTATCGATTCTTTTGTTAGAGATACTAACACAGAAATGGATAAAGAAGTTTTTGCTTTTTTTGAAACAGACGATGAGCATGTGAGAGAGCAGATTGCTCAAAAAGTGCTCGATGATCGGGAATGGAATGCGTACCTAAAGAGAAGATATGGGGACCATAAATAGTTTCATATAAAAACCACTCATATTATTTAATTAATATTAAAATTTGGCTTGAATTATTGTGATATTACTGGTATATTTGAAGTATAAGAAAAACATATGAGTAAACAAGAGGTTAAGCAAAAGGTTCGTGAGGCGATTGAGAGTGCTTCATTTAAAGAAGATATCCAAAAGGTGTCTCTTTTTGGCTCGTATCTTCATGGAGATGCAAAAGATGATAGCGATGTGGATGTACTTGTCGAATTTACACCAGGGTCGCATGTGGGATTGTTTAAATATATTGAAATTCAAAATACCATTGAAGATCATATTCAAAAAAAAGTTGATTTGCTCACCCCCGAAGGTTTGAGTAAATTTTTTCGCGATAAAATAATCAATGAAGCAGAAACAATTTATGAAAGATAATATTGTGTATCTCAAACATATTTTGGAAGCTATTGAAAAAATAGAAAAATACATTAAGCATGCTGATGATTTTGAAGATTTTTTTAAGAAAGATATGGTATCAGATGCAATCATTCGGGAATTGGAAGTTATAGGTGAGGCCTCAAATAATATTAGTAAGGAGTTTCAAATTAAAAACCCAGGAATTCCATGGAGACAAATGAATGGTATTCGCAATATCTTGATTCATGAATATTTTGGTGTGAATAAGAAAGTGGTTTGGGAAACATGTCAACATGACCTTGAGCCTTTAAAAAAGGCTGTAATCGCCCTTTTAAAGAAGTGAGCTAAAACCTTTATTTTAAAATACACCTACTGGGTGTTTTTTTGTATAAAAAATACCACCCATACCAAATTGTTGGTAGGGTGGTGCGGAGCAGGGGTGCTCAGAAAAAA
>JAVEXR010000081.1:0-4194 GCA_034003925.1 Candidatus Moraniibacteriota bacterium | reverse complement strand
CGGGTATGTGGAGACGAATGGCGCTTTCTTGACTCGGAAAAAGATTGTGTGGGATTCCGAGGTCAGTCTGAGCCTGACATGGAGAAGCGCATAACCGATTATTTAGTGTGGCATGCACACGCCTCCCCATGTGCTGCAGCCACCAGTTCATGCAGGATGCCGCATTCCCGTGCGCTGTGATTTTCTCCACACTGCGCCCGCAGCGCGGCAAGTTGGCTCTCCAGTGCTCGCAAGCTGCTGAGCCGTGCCTGCACCCGTGCCAGCTGCTCATCGATTAGCAGGTTGATGTCACCGCATTTCGCCTCGGGGTGGGCGACGAAATCCAACAGGCGCCGGATTGACTCTAGGGACATGTCCAATGCCCGGCAATGCCGGATGAAGGCCAGTTGTTCCAGATGCTCCTGCCGGTAGGTTCGGTAGCCGTTGGCCTCGCGACCGGGCTCGGGCAGCAGCCCGACCTTTTTGTAATAGCGGATGGTCTCGATATCCACTCCTGTGGCTTTCGCCAGATCACCAATGCGCATGGTTTCACTCCAATCAACAGCAAGACTTTACCCTCTTGACCCCGGAGCGGCTCCAGGGTTTCAAATGCGGTCATCTTTTCACCGAGGACATGGCCATGCCATGTTGCTCTTGCACCGAAAGTTGTAAACCCTCCAATACCGCCGTGTCGCCGCGCTATCGTCGTGCGCTGTGGGTGGCGCTGATTCTCAATGCCGTGATGTTCGGCGTGGAAATTGCCGGCGGCCTGAAATCGGGGTCGGTGTCCCTGTTGGCGGATGCGGTGGATTTCGCAGGAGACGCCGCCAACTATGGAATATCGCTGGCGGTCTTGTCCATGGGCTTGGCCTGGCGCGCCCGCGCGGCCTTGATCAAGGGGGTCACCATGGGTGCCTACGGTGTGCTGGTGCTGGCCAAGACGGCCTGGGCTGCCGCGCTGGGCATCCCGCCCGAGCCGATGACCATGGGTCTCGTGGCGCTCTTGGCTTTGGCGGTCAACGTTGGCGTGGCGATTCTTCTCTATACCTTCCGCAACGGCGACGCCAACATGCGCTCCGTGTGGCTATGCAGCCGCAATGACGCCATTGGCAACGTGGCGGTGGCCATTGCCGCTTTGGGCGTGTTGGGCACCGGCACGGCTTGGCCCGACCTGTTCGTGGCGGGCGTGATGGCGACTCTGGCGCTGACCGCCTCGGTCGTGGTTGTGCGGCAGGCCCGTGCTGAGTTAGCATCCCCGGCATGCGCAAGCTGATTATTTTCTTTCTGGTCATCCTTCCGTTGCAGTGGTCCACTGCGGCGGTGGCAGCCTATTGCCAGCATGAAACAGAAAGCAAGGCGCAGCAGCACGTTGGCCATCATGCACATGAGCATCAGGCCAGTGCCGACCTTGGTGGCAGCGATCCTGCCGATACAGACTTCGATGCGGATTGCCCAAGCTGTCACGCGCATTACGTACAAGCTGTCATTTCCGTTGACCATGCAACCACGCCGAAGTGTGGCGACCACAATGCCACCCCCTATCGGACTGCGCTTCCCGAACCGCCCCCCAGTTCCTTGTTCCGTCCTCCCCTCGCCGACCTCGCCTGATACCCCGGCGGGTTGACGTTTCAACCGTAACACCCGATTTGACGATCCCGCCGGATTTCTCGTAAATCCCGGCCGCCTTTCACTTTGGCGGCTGCATTAGGACGAGGCATCGTATGAACGTTTTTTCCCGCACGGGAGGGCGCATGTCCCTCCTGGCGCTGGCGTTGGCGTTGGCAGCCCAGCTTCCAACTGCTACCGCTCAGCCGCCCGCTCTAAATATGAATGGGCAGGCGGCAACCATCACACTGAAGCAGGTTTTCGAGGCCGCCTGGGCGCGGCATCCGGAGGCACGCGCAGCTGGATCACGGCGCGACGCGTTGGAGGCGCGCCGTGATGTTGCCGCAAGCTGGCTGGCGGAACCGCCCAGCCTGGAATTCGCCTACAAAACCGATCAACTCAACCGCGATCAAGGCAGCCGCGAATACGGAGCCGGCCTCGCCATGCCGCTTTGGCTGCCGGGGGAGCGAGCCAGTCTGAGGACTGTGGTCGAAGCCGAAAGCACGGCGTTGAGCAGTCGTTTGACTGCGACACGTCTGCATATGGCTGGCGAAGTGCGCGAAGCCTGGTGGTCCTTGGCCATGGCTCGCATCGACCTGGAGGCTGCCGAGAGCCGCCGGCAAAATGCCGAACGGCTAGCCGCCGACGTGGCCCGGCGAGTCAGCGCAGGCGACCTGTCGCGCGCCGATGGCCACCAGGCCGCCGCCGCCGTGGCAAGTGCTGTCGGTGAAGTTGCGCGAGCGCGCGGCACGTTGGCTGAGGCGTCGCAACGACTGCGTTCGCTCACCGGCCTGCCGGCCGCGGGCTTGATGTTCGAAACCACTGAGCCCGCACCCAATAACGCAGTCGAGGCAATGCACCCGCTGCTGCGTGAGACATCTGACCGGGTCGAGACGGCGCGTCACACCAAGGCATTGGCCGGGGTGCAAAGCCGGGCCAATCCCGAGTTGCAGTTAGCTACCACGAGCGAGCGCGCATCTTCCGGGGAGGACTATTCCCAAACCATCACGCTGGGCATGCGCATCCCTTTCGGCTCGGACAGCCGCCAGCGCGTCCGCATGGCCACAGCGTCAGCGGATGAAATCGAGGCGGAAGCCCAGCTGGCTGTCGAAAGGGATCGCGTCGAGGCCGGGATCGAAGCAGCGCGTTTGCGCGAGGAAGCCGCCCGCACCCGGCTCGCTGCCGCCGAACAGCGGGCCCGGCTCGCTGGCGAGTCGCGGGCATTCTTCGAGAAGTCCTTCAGGCTCGGCGAGACCGATTTGCCCACCCGTTTGCGCATCGAGTTGGAAGCCTCCGAGGCCGAGCGTGAAGCCGCCCGCGCCCGCGTTGAATTGGCCGCTGCGGTGTCCACCCTGCGCCAGGCCATGGGCCTGCTACCCGAATGAATAAGAGGAACATGAACATGAAATCCACCACCATCCTGGCAGCGCTGATACTGTCTGCCGCATGGCCGGCCTGGGCCGGCGAGGGCCACGACCACGGTGACGCGCCAGCCGCCATGGCCGGACCGGCTTTGCCCCGCTTCGCCGCTGTCTCTGAACTGTTTGAACTGGTCGGCGTGCTCGACGACAAACACCTGACGCTGTATCTCGACCGCGCCACCGACAACAGCCCGGTCAAGGACGCCAAGCTCGAACTTGAACTCGGCGGGGTCAAGGTTCCCGTCGAGGCGCACGGCGAAGGACTATTCGAAGCCACCTTGTCCAAGGCGCCCGCACCGGGGGAAATCCCGGTCGCAGCGACCGTTATGGCTGGCGGGGAAACCGATCTACTGGCCGGAGAACTCGATGTGCATGAAGCGGAAGAGGAGGCTGGAGAGGCCGCCGATGCGCACGGATGGGAAGCGTATGCCTACTGGGTAGCCGCAGCCGGCATAGGTCTGGTTGGCCTGATCTGGCTGATACGTCGCTTGCGCACCCCACGCCTTGGAGGTGTCGCATGAAGCCGCGCACTCTGATTTCTATTCTCTGGCTCAGCCTGGCGATGGCCATGTCGACGGCTTTCGCCGGTGACGGCCACGATCACGGTGACGCTCCGCCAGCCACCAACAGCAGCGGTCCAAAGCGCCTGCCGGATGGCGGTGTCTTCCTGCCCAAGCCAGCGCAGCGCCAGATCAGCGTGCGCACGTTGCCCGTGGAAAGCGGTGCACTGCCCCGCACCTTCGAGCTGGCCGGCAAGGTCGTCATGGACCCCAATGCCGGCGGCAAGGTGCAGGCCCTCATCGCGGGCCGGCTCGAAGCTGGTCCGCGCGGTTTCCCCAACATCGGACAACGTGTTCGCAAGGGCGAGGTGCTGGCCTATGTGGTGCCGGCCGCCGGCATGATCGAACGCTCCAACCAATCCGCGCAATTGGCGGAACTGCGCGCGGCCAAGGGCTTGGCCGTGAAGCGGCTAGCCCGCCTGAAGGAACTGGCCGACACGATTCCGCGCAAGGAAATCGAGGCCGCCGACAGCGAGGTCGAAAGCCTCAGCGGGCGCATTACGGCGTTGGGTGCCGGACTTTCCAACCGCGACACGCTCGTCGCGCCGGTGGCCGGAATCGTGGCGATGAGCAATGCGGTAGCCGGGCAGGTGGTCGAGGCACGCGAAGCGGTGTTCGAAGTGGTCGAT
>JAVEXR010000019.1:3531-20593 GCA_034003925.1 Candidatus Moraniibacteriota bacterium | reverse complement strand
CACATTTGTACACACCTATTTAAGAGTTAAAAAAATAAAAACGCTTCAATTCATCAGATTTTAAACCAACAAACAAAGCGTTTTTAGATTATTTAAAGCAATATCTGCTTTTACTTGTTTTGATGCACATTGCGTCAATTCTAACCCTTACTGCAAACTCCATACATCACTATCTATTACGCATCTTTAAAAAGTTTCTTTCAAAAACATAAAACATCAGTCTTATGCTGATGTTTTATGGCATCTTTTATTTTTGTAGTATCTAGTAGTTGAATCCGCATGCCTCATTTTTTTGTGAAGAATCTTTGTTTATACTCATATCGCAAGATTTATGCATATCTTGACCATCATCGCAGAAACTACAACCGCAACCCCAGGGTCGGACTTCTTGAGCCCGAAAGGCATTAGCTTGCCCTTTTATTTTTCCGATAATTTTTATCCGCTCACCTACCCGCAACTCAGCACCGTCTTTCCAGATTATATTTTCTCCAACTATTTTCCACTTTTTATTATTAAAATCTTCCAATGAAAAATTGCTAGCATCTTTTATTTCTATAACCTCGCCAGCCACTAAGCC
Source organism: Candidatus Moraniibacteriota bacterium (assembly GCA_034003925.1). Lineage (GTDB taxonomy): Bacteria > Patescibacteriota > Minisyncoccia > Moranbacterales > UBA9337 > UBA9337. The sequence goes on along the minus strand of JAVEXR010000019.1, from coordinate 20,016 downwards.
TCTTTCGGGATTAGACCAAAAATTCATCTTATGCATATCTGTATTCATGTAATATGGAAATTTTTGCGCAAAAAATTTATCAATTTTTTCGCTCGTACCGGTAGCAAATAAAGCCCAACCTAAAATGACGCTTACTGCAACACTCCCCGCGATAACCACGTAAGGATTCAATAAATATCCCTTCCTAGTATGAGTGTAATTAAAATAAGCTATAAATGAAAAAATTCCTAAAATAATTATCCAAAAATATGGCATTAAAATAAAAAAATAAGCAAAAAAACTTTTTTCCAATTGCCTGTAAATATCCCAGTCATTATCATTTACGATAAAAATTATTACTCCCATAGCAATAGCTCCCACTAAAGTAGTTAATCCGCATAGTCCCCAAACCAGACAATCCTTAGCTAAGAATACCCATTTTGATTTTGGCTTTATCTTCTTTTTTTCAATTTTCTTCAATATAGCATCAGCCTGTTTACTCATAGAATTTTATCAAATTTATTAAAATTAGTGGACATTTTTAATCAACTCAATCTTCAATCTTTGCTTGGCTCTATTTATCAAAGTAGCCACTGTTCCCATCGGTTTTTTTAAAATATCAGAAATTTCTTTATAGTCTTTATCTTCTAGAAATTTTAACACCAGCACTTCTCGATATTTTTTATCCATCCCGTCTAAGACCACTCTCAATTCATCTGCATTAATCTTTTTTTCCAAATCTCCAATGATATCCTCCTTGCTGGCAATTAAATTAAACAAATCAATATTTTCATCTGTAGAAATTGATTGGGGCCTAGATCTTGTTTTGCGCCAAGCACTTATAGTCTTATTGTGAGCGATGCGATAAATCCAAGATGAAAATTTTAGACTCTTATCAAATTCATTCAAATTTTCATAAACACTGATGAAAACATCTTGTAAAATGTCTTCAGCATCTTCTTTTGATAAGGATGATATTCTCCGGATGTAATAAAGAATCGCCTTTTCATAACGAGAAATTATACAATAAAAATATTCCTGATTTTCCAAGGACAGATTTACCAATTCGCTGTCTTCTCTTTTTTCACATTCTTCTAAATTGATCATGTATTTCTTAGGAAATTATCGGTCAATCTCCTAGTATTACGTCCCTAAATTTAGTTTCTTTCAAGTTTTTAAAAGGTGGGCGTATCTGGACTCGAACCAGAGACCCCTCGCATGTCATGCGAGTGCTCTAACCAACTGAGCTATACACCCTAACAATAATTTGCAATTATTAAATTTTCAATGACCAATAACCAATTTTCAATGCCTGCCTACTGGCAGGAATTTCAATATTTTAATTTTAAAATAATGCAACAATTTAACAGTGTAGTAATTTAACAATCCCTATCTGTCTTAGTAAATTCTAACTTTTAAACTAAAAATAGTCAATTATCTTATTTCTCACCCTTCACTTCCTGCCAAAAATTATCAAAAAAATATTTCATAAATTCATCCCGTTTTTTCGCGATTTCTTTTCCTGTCCTGGTTAACATCTTATTTTTCAAATGCTTTAATTTTATTTCGTATTCCAAAATAGCGCTATCTTCTTTGGTAAAAGAATAATCTTTTCCAAGCTTTGTCAATCTCTTTTCATTTCCAGTATAAAGACAATTTGAACCTGCGCTTCCAGCAAAAAGAAAATCTCTAGCTATGCCCACTGCCCCAATACTGTCTAGTTTATCCGCATCAAAAACAATTTTGGCCTCCAGCGTTTCTGGAATCAAAGCATTTCGACTGCGGTGAGCCTCTATGGAATGCAGGATGTTTTCTTTTTCTGCCTGAGTAATTTTTTTAAATTTTTCCAATATTTTGCTAGCCTCTCTTTTACTTTCGACAGCATGACAAATTTTTACCCCATCTTTTTGCCCTTTATGTTCCATTTCAAATTTTCGCCCGATGTCGTGCAATAAAACCGCCATTTCAATTATTTTCAAATCAGCCCTTTCCGCTTTTCCAATATTTAACGCCAACTTTTTTACTCTTTCAACATGTGACCAATCGTGGCAGCCACTCGCTCCTTTAAAATATGTCTTGGCGAAGGCTTCTATTTTTTTAATATCTGCTTTGGTTATCATAAAATTATTGCTTAAAAACATTTACTCCCATCTCTTTTAGGGCTAGATAAACTTTACTGATTGGAAATCCCACAATGGAGTAAAAATCACCGCTTGTTGACTCAAATAAAGCCACCCCTCTTTTCATAATTCCAAATGATCCTGCCAAGCTCAGGGGCTCACCAGTAGCCACATAATCATTAATTTCTTCATCACTCAACTCTCGAAACTTGGCTGTTCCTTCGCTAAAATCATTTATAACTTTTTTGGTTTTGGTATCGATAACCGCATAGCCGGAAATTGCTGTTACTTCTTTGCCAGAAAATAATCGCAAGGTTTCCTTGGCGTCTTCGCTATCTTTTGGTTTACCAATAAATTTACCCTCAAAAACTATAAAAGTATCTCCAGAGAGAATAATGGCATCATCAAATTTATTGGCCACCGCCTCACTTTTTTTAAGAGCTAGAAACTTGGCTAATTCTCTGGGATTATCCAGAGCGGACATATCTTCTTCGTAATCACTCTCCATTATTTCAAAATCATTAAGTCCAATTTGCTCTAATAAAGTTTTGCGCCAATAGGATTTAGAGGCTAAGACTACTTTTCTTTGCATATTATTAAGACTTAATTAATTATAAGATGCTTATTTGATTATCTTACATGCTTCAAAATGAATTTCTGGATCATTTTCATCAAATACTTTTATGACCTGATATTTTCCCTTGGTATAGACTTCACCATTTTCTAAAAAATGAGTCGCTTGTAAAATTTTGATACTAGCTAGCGGTCGGGATAAATTTTCATTGCCTTCTGTTTTCATCAATGGAATCTGTCCTCTTCCATAAAATTCACTATCACTCAAATAATAAAGCCTTTGCCCATTTTTAAGGAAATCGTAAATCTTTCCCTCTTCTAATTTTTCTGGAACACATTCCTCTGCTTTTCTTTCCCCAGACTTATACTTAGAAATATCTCGCAAGGCTAAATCAGGATTAAATTCAACGCTAATACCCATAAATTTATTCTTTAGCTAATTATTTATTAAACAAAATTCTTACGGGGAAAATGATGGCCGCTTTTATGATCCGTTTAGCTCGATACCTAGGTTCTTGCAAAAATCGCCAAAACCACTCCAGCCCAATCTTTCGAAAAAATTTTGGAGCACGCCTAACTTTGCCGGTAATAAAATCAAAGCTTCCCCCTACCCCGACTGCCAAACAGGTCCAATTACTCCAACGGTCCAAACTCGCAATAAATTTTTCTTGATAAGGCGCACCGAAATTACAAAACAGAATATCAAAAGTAATATGACCTTCTTTAAAATTCAAACCAGAAAGTTCTATGCTTCTATCAAAATGTCCAGCAGAAGGATTAATGGCTATTCCGCTAATTTTTAAATCTGGATAAACTTTTAAAATTGCATCTCGCGTTTCTTTCCAGGTACTCAGTCCGGTTTTGCTAGTTACCAATAAAATACTCGATTTTTCCCGATTAGCTATTTCTAAAATTTTCCACATCAAGTCAGCTCCCGGCATTCTAGCTTTCAGATGCTTACCCCATCGCCAAAAAGCAAATCTGATCCCTATTCCGTCTGCCAAGCATAAGGTGGCTTTATTTATCACGTTAAAAAGAACCTCGTCTTCTTGGGCTTTGAGAATAATTTCCGGATTGACCGTAGCTATCTGATGTAGCCTGTCCTCCTTTAAAAAAGTTTCTATTTGGCTGATAATTTCTTTTTTGGAAATATTATCTATCTTTACCCCCAATATTTTAATTTGATTCATTTTTATGTTATATGCCTAAGCTTTTTAAATGTTCTACCAAGTCATCCCTCACATCTTCCCTATCAAGCGCATAAGCCATTATAGCTTTTAGATAATTAAGTGGATCCCCGGTAGTTAACCATTGTCCATCTTTTAATTCCTTAGCTAAAAAGACTCCTCCTTGACTGACATATTGCTTTATAGCATCCGTAATCCAAAGCTCATTTCCTTTCCCTAGGGATGTTTTTCTTAAAATATCAATAAAATCCTGATTCAAAATCATTCTTCCAAAATCGGCTAATTGAGAAGGAGCTTCTTCAATAGAAGGTTTCTCAATTATGTCTTCAATCTCGTTAGTACCCTCTCTTAATTTTACGATGCCGTACCTATTCACTACATCTTTGGAAACTTCCTGTACTCCAATCATCAGATGTTCGTTTTTTTCATAATCTTCTATCATTTGCTTAGTAAAAGAGGTTTCAGACTTTACCAAATCATCCCCCCAAACGAAAACAAAGGGCTCATCATCAACTAAGCTAGCAGCTGACAAAACCGGCGTTCCATTGCCATAAGGACCCTTTTGGCGAACATAAATAAAATTAGCCATCTCTGCAATGTCAGAAATACTTTTAGCAAGTTCTTCTTTGCCATTTTTTATCAAATCAGCTTCAAGCGCGATGCTATGATCAAAATGATCTTCTAGGGGTTTTTTATCCCATCTGGTTACAAAAATTATATCTTCAATTCCGGCCTCAACTAATTCTTCTACTACTAGCTGAATTATAGGTTTATCCACGATAGGCAACATTTCTTTGGGCATAGATTTAGTTCCAGGTAACAATCTTGTTCCAGATCCAGCTACGGCGATAATAGCTTTTTTTATTTTTTGCATATCCTTTGAATTCTCTACGAATTACGAATTTTACGAAATTACGAAGTGAATTTTATATTATTTTTTTAATTTTACTTTAGAAACCTTATGAACCTGACAAACTTATCACTGCAGTCTTTTCTTTGATCGGATTTTTAATTCTTCATTAAATTCTTCTATGGCTTGCTCTAGAATTGGATGGAAGTTTTTCGAAATCCCTTTTTCTTTTACAATCAAACTAGCTTCTAAAAGTGAATCGGGTGTGCCCGCGTCCAACCATTCTCCATCAAACAAAGTAACTTCTAGTTCTCTCTTTTTTAGATAAGCCTTGTTTATATCTGTAATTTCAATTTCACCTCTTTCGGAGGGCTTCATTTTTTTAGCAATTTCAACACATCGGTTATCGTAAAGATATAAGCCCGTCACAGCATAATCACTGATCCATTCTTTGGGTTTTTCAACAATTTCCACCGCTTTATTATTTTTATTAAATTTTACTACACCAAATCTTTCTGGATCATTTACTTTTTTAGCAAAGACATGTCCGCCTGATTTAAAAGCCTTGATTTGCTGGGAAAAATTATTTTCAAAAATATTATCTCCCAAAATTAACGCCACATTGTCATCACCAATATGATTTTCTCCCAGTATTAAAGATTCTGCCAATCCTCGTGGCACAGATTGCACTTCGAAAGAAATATGAATATCATATTTTCTAAAAAGTGCGCCCAAAAGATTTAAAAATTGTCCACTGTGCTCTGGTGCCACAATGATTAAAATATCTTTTATCCCGGCTGTAATCAAAGTATTGAGGGGATAAAAAATCATCTGTCTATCATAAACCGGTAAGAGCTGCTTACTAGTTGTGGCAGTCATAGGAAAAAGCCGCGTCGCTGTTCCACCAGCTAAAATTATTCCTTTCATTTTTCTTCTTTTATTAACCATAATTTTCTATTTAAACTAAATTAATCTTCTTTTATTATTCTAAAATGTCGGGATGCCGAGAATCGAACTCGGACTACAAGACCCCCAGCCTTGCGTACTACCACTATACTACATCCCGTAATCCGCCTAGGGCGGAAAATTCTAAATATCAAATACTAAACTCTAAATACCTAGAAGCTACGAGCTAAAAAACTATTTATTTAAAGGAAATTTTTTGCAAAGTTTAATTACTTCTTTTCGAATAATATCTAGAACTTTTTTATCATTATGATTTTCGATAGCTGCATTTATCCAGTTGGCAATTTTTTTTACTTCAACCTCTTTCATTCCGCGCGTAGTCAACGCCGGAGTCCCGATTCTTACTCCGCTCGGATCCATCGGGCTTCTCGGATCATCAGGAATCATATTTTTATTAATCGTAATTCCGATTTTATCCAGGGCAATTTCAGCTTCTTTGCCGGTTACACCTTTGCTTCCAAACACATCCACTAGTACCATGTGATTGTCAGTACCACCAAACATCATTTTAAATCCATAGCCTTTCAATTCTTTTTCAAGAGTCTTGGCATTAAGAATAATCTGAGTAGCATATTTTTTGAATTCTGGCTTCAGAGCCTCACCAAAAGCCACCGCTTTGGCAGCAATGTTATTCATATGAGGTCCACCTTGAAATCCTGGAAAAGCTGATTTATCAATAGCGACTGCATATTTAGCCTTACACATAATCATTCCACCACGAGGTCCCCGCAAAGTTTTGTGCGTCGTAGTTGTCACAATATCAAAATATGGCACTGGATTAGTAATGGCCTTACCAGCAATTAACCCGGCAATATGAGCAATATCAATCATTAATATTGCATCTACCTTATTGGCAATTTGTCTGAATTTTTTATAGTTTAAATTTCTAGTGTAAGCGGAAAAGCCAGCTAAAATCATTTGCGGTTTTTCTTTGATAGCTAATTTCTCAAGTTTGTCATAATCAATTTTGCCATTTGCTTCAGTTTTATATCCGACAAATTTATAAATCTTAGCTGATAGAGTCACGGGATGACCATGGGTCAGATGACCACCGTGAGATAAATCCATTCCCAAGATCTTGTCTCCTGGCTTCAAGACGGCACTATAAGCAATCATATTAGCAGGAGCGCCTGAGTGTGGTTGAACATTGACATGATCAGCACCAAAAATTTTCTTAGCTCTTTTGATCGCTAAATTTTCTACGACATCAGTATAATCTTGTCCGCCATAATATCTCTTACCAGGATAACCTTCAGAATATTTATTGGTAAAAACTGTGCCTAGAGCTTCTAGGACCGCTTTGGAAACATAATTTTCACTAGCAATCATTTCCAATCCCTCTTCCTGTCTTTTTTTCTCCCCCATTACTGCTTTATATACTTCCGTATCTGTTTTTTTTAGATTCTTCATAATTTATTTTTATTTCGCATTAATTAAAATCCTCCCATAAAATCCCCCTTATTATAGCATTAAGGCCACAATTTAATCAAATTTTGGTAATTTTTACAAAACGAGTGAAATCACAAAATATCAACAAATTATCATATGAAAAAGAGACTGTGGAAATATACAAATTTCCACAGCCTCCGCAAAAATATTTACTCAATAGTAAATCCAATCTCCTCCTTCAAATTGAGATTTGATAGCTACAGTATACTTATCTGATTTTGGTACAATTTCACCGGCAACCTGAGCCTCTATACCATACTTGTCAGCCAGTCGAAGCATACTATCAACATCACAATCATCCACCACGCTTACAGCGCCTTGTCCACCATTCCAAGTACTGTAAGACTCTTCGTGACTCATATCTCGCCAATCTTTGCAATTCTGCATAATTTCAGCTGGCTGAAAAAGATTTGCAAAAACTGCAGACAAACCCTGAGGTTTCAAAAGGTCTTCGCCAAGTTTGGATTTAAAGGCACCACCAGAAAGATGAGCTATGAGATGATTATTTATTTTTTCATCAGATTTAGCAACATTAAACCATCCGTTGGCGCAGTTAAACATTCTGTCATATAGCGCTGACGGTGCGCATGCTGCTTCAATTGAAACAGTTGCTTCAGGATTATTATACCATTGATCACCAAATTTTATCTTTAGTGCTTTCCTGATTGAGCTCACTCCGTTGTCTCGAACCTTGTCACGGAAAGCAATGATTTTTTGACCAACCTTCAGTGTATTGCCAAGAATCATCTTCTCTTCATGATAAACTCCCATCATCACTCCACACCAGTTAAACTGGGCTGGTGAATTAGAATCTTCTGAACCAACACACTCGCTCAACTCAGCTATTTCTCCATCAAGGATTACATAACTATGAGCTGCGGCGAGTTCACCAAGAGCAAGAAATGCTTCCTTGAACATGCGAAACGATTCCGAATCAATATTCTTGCCAAGACTTTTGACATCAAGGATATCAAAAAGAACGAGTGGTAAGCCCCCATAACGAGTTATATCCATCGCTGTCATTGCCACTAAGCTGTTTGGGCAACCAGTAAGTTTTCCGGAAGCAGCAAAAATAATTGGTCGCGTCCCCATCCCATCAGCAGATCCAGTAAGGAGATATCCCTGGGGAAGATTCTTTAATGTAAATCCGCGTGGACCTCGAAAAATTCCTTGTGAAAGATCTCTTACTTTTACAAAAGGGGAATAGTTGTAAGAATCACGACACACCTGCCCAGCAATAGCGCTCAGCGCATCACCGACCGAAATGTTAACGCCATCCTCTGTGTATTTACTTATTCCAACACTGATTCCTCCGCTCATAACAATCCTCCTTAGAATAAATTGATGACTAATTACGATGAGATAAATGCTATCTATCCCGATTTTAAAATACTAATCTAAAGCCTAGCAGACTATGTTTTGTTTGGCAATAATTTTTAAAGAAATAAAAAGACCACCTTTAGAGAAACTCCCTAAAAGTGGTCAAATAGCTTCCGACGAATCACCTGATTCAAATTTAATCTCCTCAGATTCCTCATCAGTTACATGCGAGTACATCACCCCCTCCTTTGCCGGAAAAAATAATCTTTATATTTTCCCAGAGAAATTTGATTCTCTGAAGAAGAGTCATTTTGCGCCTCACCCTTCCCTGCACTTCGAGAAAGAAGTGATTAACAATTGTCTGATTCATTTCGAGATATCTCAAATCCTGGAGAACTTCTTCATCAGATGCATATTTATCCAAGTTGCAATCAAGTTTTTTACAAATCTCTTGAAGCTTCCCCAAAACTAATTCCTCGTAAAAATTGAAAGAGATCAGTTCTTCTGCTGAAAGCACTTCTTTAAAAACTGGCGTTTTTTTAATTCCTGGAAAGCGAACTTCCAAAAATGCTTGTAGCAAAATGCAATCACCTATGCGATTATTTAGGTCCTCTTTGTATTTTTCATCCATCTGATTTTCCCTCTTGCTCTAATTGTTATCAAAAAACTTTCCTTGTCTGCTAATTTAATAAAGTACCAGTTTTTAGTCTTTTTGTCAATAACAAAAAAAAGGGGGGCACCAGCTTATATAAGTTGGTGCCCCTAAAAGAAAAAGAGCGACAAATAAAAAATCTATCTCATTTCAAGCATGAAAGCCCTTTCTTGCTGTCGCCGAAAGTGCCTTTTTTTAACTTTGGGTGGCTTTACCAGAATTTCACTGACGACTTCCAAAGTGTTTCCACAATGATAGCAAGTAAGAACTTCCTCGCGAACATTTTGCCTCTTGGCACAAGCACAACATCCTTTCAGCACTAGGTTTGCCATAAAGCCTCCGTAGAATGAAATAAATGTTTTACTTCCTTCTTGAAAATTAATCACTCTTGGTGATTAACATTGACTCTTTATAATAAAAATAGAACCAATGTTAATCGTCAAGAAATAATTACCCCCAGAAATCTCTCCGCTTCCAATTTATGGAGATTTAAATTACTAAAATGCTTTAATGCTGATGTACTAACGCAAAAAACTATTTCTTTACAACTACTCCCAACTCCTTCTCCAAATTAGCGCTTATCTCAACAATTTTTTCATCCACTTCTTGAGCTGTAAGAGTTCTTTCCGGATCGGAAAAAATCATATGAAAAGCCATAGAGCGATCCCCACTTTCTGGATTTAGAAATGTATCAAATAGAGAAACTTCTTGCAAGAGTTCACCTCCATAATTTTTAATTGCTTTTTCTATCTCAGAAGTCAACATTTTTTTATCTACCAACATAGAAATATCTCTATTAACCGAAGGAAATTTTGCCAAAGGTGTATAAATTTTTTCTCGAGAAATTTCTCTTAATAAAGCCTCCACATTTAACTCAAAAATACATGCTCGCACTTTCTTTAGCCCAAAATGTTTGTGTGCCCCTTTGCTTATCTCTCCAATTATTCCCAATTTATCGCCCTTACTATTTTTTATGATAGCTTTTCTGGAAGGATGCAGAGAAATAACATCCTCTTTGTCATCGTCAAAGTCAGATGAAAAACTAACATCAAAAATTTTAATTTTTGCCAATAAATTTTCTAAAGCTCCCTTAAGAGCAAAGAATTGCTCACCATGCTCACCTTTCTCGACAATCAAAGCGCTGAGCATCAAATCCTCTTTTGGCAGTGCATCATCACTAGGATTACAGACTTTTCCCATATCAAAGATATACACACTCTCAAAATAACTCAAATTTTTCTTACCCGCTCGCAAAAGCCCGCTAGCCAAAGTACGCCGCATCAATTCTTGATCCGGATTCATCGGATTAAGAAGAGAAATATGTTTTTCATCATTAAGACCCAGGGCCCTTGCATCTTCTCTGGAATAAAAGGAATAACCCTTAATTTCATCAAATCCATTATGTGCCATAATGGTCTTTAGCTTTCTTTCTAAAATTCTTTCTTCATTTTTTATTGGAGCTTGAACTTTTTCCTTTAGAGGTTTGGTTAAAATTTTATCATAACCAAAAACTCTTCCCACTTCCTCAATTAAATCTTCCTGATTTCTCAGGTCGATTCTGCGTGTAGGAATCTCACATAATATAAAATCTTCGCCTGCATTAATTTTAATGCCTAAGTTATTTAAAATTTTATTTATTTCTTCCTTCTCAATTTCTACCCCTAAAAGCTTGCTTACTTTTTCTAATTCTAATTTAATCTCCCAGGACTTTATTTCTTGAGGATAATTATCTGTGATTGCCTCCACTTTTCCTCCCGTAATTTGAGCAATAAGATTAAGAGCTGCCACCATTGCCCTTTGAGTAAAGTTAATATCAATATCTCTTTCGTAACGATAAGCTGCATCGGATTGAATATTATGACTAGTTTTAGTTCTTCTTATGTTAACTGCATTAAAATTAGCAGCCTCTAAAATAATTTCTGTAGTCTCGTTGTTAATACCGCTTTCTAAACCACCCATCACGCCAGCTAAAGCGATAGGACTAGCACCGTCAGTAATCACGATATCATCTTTTCTCAAATTAACTTCTTCTCCATTTAAGATAATTAATTTTTCTCCACCATTGGCCATTCGCACTCCAATTTTGTCGATTCCTTTGGCATCAAAAGCGTGCAAAGGCTGCCCGGTTAAAAGCATCACATAATTAGTAATATCCACGATATTATTGATTGACTTTATTTCTGAAGCTCTGAGTCTGTTTTTTAGCCAATCAGGTGAATCAGTAATCTTAATTCCACTAATTTTTGCCCCGATATAACGCGGACATTTATCATTTTCGATGACAATTTCCAAGCCATTGTCAACGTTGAAGTTATCTTTCAGTTTATCATCATCATTTAAAATATTTCTTCCTTCCAGCATGGCAATCTCACGAGCTATCCCTTCGTAGCTCAAAGCGTCATGAGCACGATTGGGAAGTATATCAATCTCCAAAATACTATCATTTAGATCCATGAAATCAATAAATTTTTCTCCTATTGAAGCATCTTTGTCTAAAACCATGATGCCTTCGTGATTTTCACCAATTCCCAGCTCATCTTCAGCACAAATCATTCCGCTAGACTTGACACCTCGAATCTCTGCTTCTTTAATTAGAAATTCTCCCGGCAAAATTGCTCCCACCAAAGCTACAGGCACTTTCTGACCTTCTTTTAAATTTGGCGCTCCGCAAACAATTTGCAGTTCTTCTTTTCCAACATTAACTTTGGCTATATTTAATTTGTCAGCATCTGGATGCTTAGTTACTTCCAGAACCTCACCAATGACAACCATCTCTAAATCATTGCCAAGTTTTTCTATTTTTTCCACCTCAAAACTGTGCAAAGTTAAATCCTTTCCAATTTCTTCAGGTGTTCTTTTTGTTTCGCTTAATTCCTTAAGCCAATTGTAGCTGAATTTCATTTTTTAGTATCTTAGCTTTTTAGCTTTCTAGCTTTTTAGCCAATAATTATTTATTTGTTAAAATTTTTTAATATGCATTTTTATCAACAGGAGCACTTTCTAAAATTTTGCTACCAGTACTTTTAGCTGAATCTTTTTCAATTTTTCTTACTGATTCTTCTTCAACTTTTATTCCATTTATTGATTCAACTTGCCCATTTACCATTTCATAACTTTTAGCCTCTTTGTTAATTTCTTTCACCTTTTTCCAATTCCTTGCCCTATCCAAAAAAGTGTTTCTGCGCCTTAAAATTGAGCTAGACCACCTATTTTGAGCTTCTTCATTACTCAAATTATATTTTTCTTTAAATTCCATGAAAGCCTCTTTCCCATATGTTGCTCTGAACTCACGAAGCACTTCAGAATCAGAAAAACCTTCTTTTATAAATTCTTGCTCAAGATCTAAATATTCTTTATTATTAAAAACTTTTTCAACCGTTTTTTCCTCTTCTGACACGCATCCCACTATTGCTGGCATACTCGCAGCAACGAAAAATTTTCCTAAATCTTTCATGAATTCCCGCCGTGTCTTTTTAGGCTCTCCTTTTTCAATGGGCATTGGCATTTTTTCCATATTCATAATTCTTTTTATATTTAGAATTGTTTAGTAAACCGCACGTCTCCTGCATGAAAATGTCTGATATCATCAATCTTATATTTCATCATCGCCAATCTTTCCAAACCAAAACCCCAGGCAAATCCTTGATACTTACCTTTTTCGTAACCAGCTGCTTCAAATACGTTTTGGTGCACCATTCCAGCCCCACCCACTTCAAGCCAGCCTGTTTGCTTACAAGAGCTACACCCCTTACCCTGACAATTAGTACAACTAATATCAAATTCAAAACCAGGCTCCACAAAAGGGAAATAACTTGGTCGCAAACGCACATTCAATTTCTTGCCAAAAAATTGAGAAAAAAATGTTTCGGCAATATAAAGAAAATTAGCTACACTGACTTTTTTGCCTACCACCAAAGCTTCAAATTGATGAAAAGTATGCTCATGACTAGCATCCGTAGCTTCTTGGCGAAAAACTCTTCCAGGTATGATTATGCGAAAAGGAGGTTTATGATTTTGCATATAACGCACTTGAACTGAGGATGTCTGCGTGCGCAATACTGTACCAGTTCCCTTATCTCTGCCTTCTTCTTTACTAATCCAAAAAGTATCCTGCATATCGCGCCCTGGATGATCATCGGGCACATTCACAGCATCAAAATTATAAAATTCACTTTCTACTTCCGGACCATCAGCAATTTCAAAACCCATAGCTGTAAAAATATCCTCAATATCTGCCTGCACAATTGTTAAAGGATGCAAATGACCCTTTTTCATTTTTTTTCCTGGGGCAGTTACATCAATCCATTCTTTTTCCATATCAACCAAATCCTCCAAATCGGCAATTCTTTTTTCCAAAGCATCTTGGATATCCTTTTTAGCTTGATTGGCTGCTGGTCCAACTAGTTTTTTTTCCTCTTCTGATAAATCCTTTAGACCTTTTAAAATTTGATTAAATTCACTTTTTTTGCCTAGATAGTTGACCCGCAGACTCTCCAGTTCAGCAATCGAATCATTTTTTAAGATACTGACAATTGCTTCATTTTTTATTTTTTCAATTTTTTCCAACATAATAACAAATCAAAGTTAATTAAGTGATATTAATAAATATTTTTCAATTAAAATCATTATAGCACTCTCCTTGGAGAAATAAAAGAAAAGGAGAAACTCCTACTGCTTTGCTTTTTTACTGAACATCTTTAGAGTTTTAACCTTAAGAAAAGACCAAACCACAAAAATTGCTCCCGTAATACCTACCGCGTCAAAGGCCACATCGGTTATTTTTCCCTCTCTGCCAAAAACAAATAGTTGATGAATTTCATCTGAAAAAGCGTAAAGCAAAGACACCATGGCTGAAATAATCAAAATGTCCTTTTTTTTAAGATACCTTTGAGAAAAAAGTCTTATCAATAAAAGAGTTAAAATAAAGAATTCTCCCGCATGCGCACCCTTTCTTTCTAAATAAAACCAAAACGGCGGATCGTATTTAACATTACTTCCTTGTATAGAAGAAAAACAAAAAATTACTCCCATCCAAATGAACACAAGGAGTAAGTCTAATTTAGAAAAATGGCCACCTGTTTCCTTATTTTTTTTCATCTAGTTTCTTCACCAATTCTTTAGTAAGTCTATAGCAAGCATAAAAAGGCAACCAAATCAAAAGGGTGTTTTTGATAAAATTATCCAAAAATGTATTCATCCTGTAAAAAATTTCAATAAAATATTTACTTTAAATACTTTAGAAAATACAATTAACTTACTTATTTATTTAGACTTCCAATTAACATTTGACCTAAGCCTTCTTTTACAGATCAAACGGATCTCTAAGTTATCTTATCACAATTTTATTATTTTTCAAATCAACATTCACAGTATTATCTTTATTAATTTTTCCTTCAATAATACGTAAAGCTAACTCATCCAAGATATCGTTTTGGATAACTCTTTTTAATGGTCGAGCGCCATAGATAGGATCAAAGCCTTTTTGGGTCAAATATTTCTTTACATTTTTTGAAATTTTTAATTGGATATCCTTTTTGGCTAGTCTTTCAATGACAATCGCTAATTGCAAATCAACCACTTTTTCTAACATTTTCTTATTTAAAGGATGAAATATTATTATATCGTCTAAACGATTGAGAAACTCCGGTTTAAAATTGTTTCTCAGCTCACTCAAAACTCTCTCGCGCATTTCAGATTCCTTTGTCTTTAAATTATTCTTACTTCCTCCATTAAATCCCAAGGTGTCATTTTTATAAATAATATCCGAGCCAACATTGGAAGTCATTATAATAACGGCATTTTTAAAACTCACTGTCCGACCCTTAGCATCTGTCAGACGTCCATCATCTAAAATTTGCAACAAAATATTAAATACCTGTGGATGAGCTTTTTCAATTTCATCAAATAAAATTACACTGTAGGGCTTTCTACGAATTATCTCTGTGAGCTGCCCTCCCTCATCATAACCTACATATCCAGGAGGAGAGCCGATCAGTTTAGCAGTCGAATGTGATTCCATAAATTCACTCATATCCAATCGCACCAAAGCTTTTTCATCATCAAATAAAGCCACAGTTAAAGACTTGGCTAATTCTGTCTTACCGACACCGGTTGGCCCCAGAAAAATAAAGGAACCGATCGGGCGACCTTCTTCAGATATCCCCGCTCGAGAGCGACGTACCGCATTGGAGACTGCCTTTATTGCCTCCTCTTGACCCACTACCCTATTGGATAAAAATTCTTCCAATTTGGCCAATTTCTTAATTTCACTTTGGAGCATCTTGGAAACCGGAATGCCTGTCCAACGCGCCACTATTTGAGCGATATCTTCCTCAGTAATTTCCTCTTTCAAAATAGCTCCATTTTTTTGTAATTTATTTAATTTATCACCTTCTTCTTTGATTTTCTTTTCCAATTCAGGAATTTTTCCATAACGAATTTCAGCCACTTTATCTAATTCGCTATTCCTTTCTAGCATTTCAGACTCTGATCTTAGTCTGTCAATTTCTTCTTTATGGCGGCGCATAGCTGTAATTAGATCTTTTTCTCCTTGCCATTGCAGAGTTAATTTTTTAGATTTTTCTTTTAATTCAGCTAGATTTTTACTAATTTCAGCTATTTTTTCTTTCGATTTTTCGCTCTTCTCTTTTTTGAGCGCTTTTTTTTCAATTTCTAACCGTCTGATTTTTCTTTCTAATTGATCAACTTCTGTAGGACGAGAATCAATTTCAATTCTTAGCGATGAAGCCGCTTCATCGATCAGATCTACCGCCTTATCAGGCAAAAATCTATCTGCGATATAACGTTTAGATAATTTTACCGCTGCCACGATAGCTCCATCGGTTATTTTTATTCCGTGATGCAATTCGTATTTTTCTTTTATTCCTCGTAGGATTGCAATTGCATCTTCTTCAGAGGGTTCATTGACCAAGACTGGCTGAAATCTTCTTTCCAAAGCAGCATCTTTTTCGATATACTTTTGATATTCCTTTATGGTGGTAGCGCCAACTGTACGCATCTTTCCTCGCGCCAACATCGGTTTGAGCATATTAGAAGCGTCCAGTGCCCCCTCTACGGCTCCCGCTCCAACTAAAGTGTGCAATTCGTCGATAAAAACAATATATTTTCCCGCCGAACTTTCTATTTCTTTGAGAATAGCTTTTAATCTTTCTTCAAATGATCCCCTAAACTTTGCCCCCGCCAAAAGTGCTCCCAAATCCAAACTGACAATCTCTTTGTCTTTAAGATTTTCTGAAATATCGCCCGCTACGATTCGCTGAGCTAAGCCCTCAACAATTGCAGTTTTACCTGTACCAGCTTCGCCGATTAAAACCGGATTATTTTTTGTTCTTCGACTAAGTACTTGAATTACTCTACGAATTTCCTCAT
>JAVEXR010000019.1:0-3431 GCA_034003925.1 Candidatus Moraniibacteriota bacterium | reverse complement strand
CCCGCTACGATTCGCTGAGCTAAGCCCTCAACAATTGCAGTTTTACCTGTACCAGCTTCGCCGATTAAAACCGGATTATTTTTTGTTCTTCGACTAAGTACTTGAATTACTCTACGAATTTCCTCATCTCGTCCAATTACCGGATCAAGTTTTTCTTCTCGCGCCAATTTGGTCAGGTTAATCGTATATTTTTCCAAAGATTGAAATTTTTCTTCTGGATTTAAACTGTCCACCTTTTGATTACCTCGGGTCTTAGATAGAATTTTCAAAACCTCATCATAATCAATTTTGTATTCAGTCAAAAGCTTATTTAAAGACGGCTCCCCTATAGAAGCCAGAAAAAGATGCTCAGTGGAAACAAATTCATCCCCCATTTTCTGCATCTCCCTTTCAGCTTGATCCAATATTTTTCCCACCGATTGTGAGATATAAACTTGAGCACCTTGGTAATTCTGAGCCTTTGGCAACCTATCTAGCTCTTTATCTATTTCTATCTCCAACTTATCGATTTCTACCTCTAATTTATTTAAAACTGTCGTAACAATTGAATCTTTTTGTGACACCAAAGAACTAAGAAGATGCAAAGCATCTATTTGCTGTTGATTTTTACCAAGAGCTATTTCCTGAGCTCCTTTTAATGCCTCTTGGCTTTTTTGAGTAAACTTGTTAATATCCATATAATTTTTATCTAAAGATTTATGTTTCAAGTTTAAAAATTAACCCAAAACTTAAATTACAGATTTTAAATATACTTTTATTATGAATTTCCTCTTTTTTTAAGATTATTTGCGCTCCTCAAGAATAAGTTTTATTTCTTTCTCTCCTCCTTTGTGCCAAACTTTCATAGTGATTTCATCGCCTATGTTTAGAGAAGCTACTACATCGCTAACTTGATTTTTTTCATCAATTTTCTTTCCATTGATTTCAAGTACTATGTCATTTTCTACTAAGCCCGCTTTATCAGCCGGAGAACCGGGAATTACCGCAAAATCAGTCACTTTTTCACCCCGTGAGATTAAAGCACCATAATCATAAGCTAAACTATTTTCTTTTTGAATCTCTTTATTTAAATTTATATAACGAATTCCTAAAAATGGAATAGAAATTCTACCATTATTTTTAACTTGTTCAATAGTTTTTTTAATATCATTTACCGAGAGAGCAAATCCGATATTTTCCGCCCCTTGAGCTACTGCCACATTTATTCCTATCACATTACCCTTTATATCCAAAAGCGGTCCGCCTGAATTTCCAGGATTAATAGCTGCATCAGTTTGGATGATATTAGTTAATTTTTCACTATCACCATAACCGCTACCGGCAGTGACATCTCTTTTTAGTCCCGAAACTATTCCTAAGCTTACACTATTAGAAAATTCTCCCAATGAGTTACCGATAGCAATGACTGATTGCCCCACCTTAAGAGCAGAAGAGTCTCCTAGTGTCAAAACTGGAAAATTATCTCCCTCAATCTTAATTATAGCGATATCCAAAGATGGGTGACGAGCTAAAACTGTGGCCTTATATTCTTTTTGGTCTGTTGTTATGACAGTGTATTCCGCAGTTTCATCACTAACCACATGCTTATTAGTTACAATCATTCCTTCTGTAGAAACAAAAAATCCAGTTCCTCCTCCCACCTTTTGTTTTTCAGTTTCTTGAGATTCCCCATCTTGATAGCTGAAAGGATCAAAAAAGAAGTTAAAACCATTATTCTTAAAAACAGGAACATCTTTAGTGATCACTATATTTACTACTGCTGGAGAATTTTTTTCTACTACATCAATCACAGCGGACTCCTCTCGAAAAACACTGCCTTTTTCTGTTAAAACATTTTTTTTATCAGTACCCAATCCCAAACTGTTTTCTACCTTACTTTTTACTTTATCAGACAACATTCCCGAAAACCCTCCAGCCACAAAACCGAAAAATCCTC
Organism: Candidatus Moraniibacteriota bacterium; assembly: GCA_034003925.1. Taxonomy (GTDB): domain Bacteria; phylum Patescibacteriota; class Minisyncoccia; order Moranbacterales; family UBA9337; genus UBA9337. Next base: position 1,495 of record JAVEXR010000019.1, on the reverse strand, counting down.
CCAAGACAGAAGATAAAAACATGCCCAAAATAATAATTAACCAAATTTTAAACGAGAGCTTATTTTTTGGTGCAGCCACTTTTTCTTTTTGAGAATCAAAGCTATTTGGCACTTCCTTGATCACTTCCGCCTCATTTATTATCTCTTCTTTTTTTGTTGTATTATCCATATATTTTTTTATTTTTAAATATTACATGCTCAGCCAAAAATCAAACATTGGCCTACTTAACAACTATATTATACCACACTTGTCAAGTTTTAAAAAAGATAAATTCACACAGCAAAAAACATGGATACCGATTATATCTCTTTTTTTACCGAGAAATTTATACTTCCTTTAAAATATCCAGTCTCTGTCGAACATCAAACGGGATATCATTTTCTTGTATCTTATATTTTCCATGCTCGTCGATATGATTTTTGTACCACTCTTTTATAGAGATAAGTGGGTTGGGCCCAAGAGATTGGGGAGCCGCCTCTATTAATGCTTTTCTGGCAAGTTCACTTGTATTCTCATCTCCCATAGAGTCTGCGGCCAAAATAATCCCGTACAATTCATAGGCCTGATTTTCGAGCGCCATTTTTTCGCTATCAAGATAGCGTGTCAAATGATCTACAGTTTTTGATACTACAGAATTGGCTATTTCCCACTTTAATGACTCAATCTTTTTTTCGATATTGCTTCTAGTTTCTTTGATATTTTCTAAATAAAACTTCAGCTTTCCACTATCCTCTGAAAAGTATTTATTAGTCTCCCCATTTTTTATCGCATCAAATTTTTTTCGATTCGCAGAATTAATAACAAATGGATTTTTTTCTATTGCTCTCGATGCTGCGTCAAATTTTTTTTCTTTTGATAAAGATGGGGCAGCAAAAAATTCTTGCATGTCTAATTGGGTAGAATTATTTTCAGAAATTCTAAGTAAAGGCACCCCTAACTCTAAGGCCATCTTTTGTAAGACTTCAATATCATCCTTGAAAAGCGCTGAGCCTCCATATTGTCGCCAGGTTTTTCCCTCTCCTCTCTCTTCGAATTTTCTCCGCGCCTCTTCTCTCGATAATAAAGGCGTTTCTTCTTTTGCAACATAAAATAAAGCTCCGATTTCTGGATTTTCAATGATTGCTTCCGGATATACATTTACTTCCCCGGATAGGATTCCACCCAACTCTGTTTCAACATGTGATTCCATATCCTCCCTTAAAATTCCTTTTGATTTATCAGTCCTTGGAATACGGGCATACATCCCACGCGGAGATGAACCGATATCCTCTCGAGAGACGTCCAATAACTGTCCTCCTTTAAAAATAACGCCCGTATTGGCCAATAATCCACTTTTTGTATTTAATACACCATTTTCTACGGGAAAAGCTGAGGTTGCCAATGTCGGCTGATAACCAGCTATAATATCCAAACGTGTTTCAAGAGATTCATAGGCCTCGGGATTAATAGCGTTATAAGCCATGATAGATGCCTTAGGGAGATCGGAAGAGCACA
>JAVEXR010000080.1:0-4330 GCA_034003925.1 Candidatus Moraniibacteriota bacterium | reverse complement strand
AAATTAACCCTGCTATCGGATATGGTTTTGCGGATGGATTGCGCTCCATCTTAAGACAAGACCCTAATGTCATAATGATTGGGGAGATTCGAGATGGAGAAACGGCTGAATTAGCTATCCATGCTGCTTTGACTGGACATTTGGTGTTTTCAACACTGCACACCAATAGTGCCATCAGCGCTATTCCTCGGCTTATTGATATGGGTATGGAGCCATTCTTATTATCTTCGTCTATCAATGCTGTGGCTGCTCAACGTTTAGTGAGAAAGCTTTGTGATAATTGCAAGAAGGAATTTAAATTGCCCAAACCAGTTTTTGATAAAATCTATGATTCATTGAAAAATATAACCCCCGAAGAAGCCAGTGATTATGGGGTTAAATCTTTAAAGGCGGAAGATATGAAATTTTATCATGCGGAAGGATGCGATGAATGTGGAAGAACTGGCTATAAGGGAAGGTTAGCTATTTACGAGTGTGTGGATATAAATAATGAAGTGCGAGAAGTTATTACCGAAAAAGATGATGTTTTATTGAATAGAGTGGCACAAAAGCAAGGAATGCTAAATATGCGACAAGACGGATTTTTAAAAGCCTTATTGGGATTAACTTCCATATCCGAAGTAGAAAGAATGACAGAAGGAAGTTTGACAGTAGGAGAATTTGAAGATGATTTAGGTTAGTAATATTTAAAGTATTTAATTAAATATAAAGTGTGATAAAAAATATGGAAACAGAAAAATCAGAAGAAAAAAATATTAATATTTTGATAGCAGAGGATGATGAATTTATAAGAGATATTTATAATCGCATTTTTTCTATAAATGGTTACACTGTTCATTTGGCTGTTAATGGGATGGAAGCTTTGCAAAAATTAGAAGAAGTTGTACCAGATTTGATTCTTTTGGATATAATGATGCCTTATCAAAATGGAAAAGAGGTTTTTAAAAAAATTAAACAAGATGAGCGGTTTAAGGATGTGCCAGTGGTTTTTTTGACTAATGTTTCTGCTCAAGACGATATGGAGCAGGCATTACTTGATCAAGCTGATAAATATTTGATAAAAGCGCATTTTACCCCTAAGGAAGTTTTAGAAGAGGTAGCTCCATTAATTAAAAAATAAAACAAAATGAACGATTTACTTCATGTAGAACAAAAATTAAAAAGTTATTTATTGGTCGTTGCTCAGCAAAATGCTTCAGATTTGCATTTGGTAGTGGGACGACATCCCACTATTCGTGTGGATGGGAAATTGGTACCTCTTTTAGAGGAGGAAATTTTAACTCCTTCAAAAACCAAAGAATTGTCCAAGATATTACTTACTGAAAATTACGAAAAAGAATTGCTTGCAGAAGGGCAGGTTAACTTTGCTTATGATTTTGAGGGAAAGGCTCGTTTTAGAACTAGCGTTTATTTTCAACAAGGTCATTTAAGTATTGCTATGCGTTTGGTATTGAGTAAGATTAGAACATTGGAGGAGCTTGAAGTTAATTCTAGTTTATATGAATTTGCTAAGTATTCTCAGGGTTTAGTGCTGGTAACTGGTCCGGTAGGGCATGGAAAATCAACCACTTTGGCAGCTGTTATGGATTATATTAATCATACTCAGGATAAGCATATCTTAACCATTGAAGATCCGATTGAATATGTGTATAAGCAGGACAGATGCATCATTAATCAAAGAGAAGTAGGTGAGGATTCCAAGGATTTTGCTTCTGCTTTAAGGGGGATATTTCGTGAAGATGTGAATGTTCTTTTGATTGGGGAGATGAGAGATCTCGACACTATCAGTACTGCGATGACTGCGGCTGAGACGGGGCATCTTATTTTTGCCACACTGCATACTAACAATAGTGCTCAGACAGTGGATAGAATCGTGGATGTATTTCCAGCTCATCAGCAAAATCAAATTAGATCTCAGTTAGCTAATGTGCTTTTGGGAGTAATTAGTCAGAGATTAATTCCAAGAATAGGCGGTGGAAGGGCTGTTGCCATGGAAATAATGCTAAAAAATCATGCAGTAGCTAATTTGATAAGAGAGAATAGATCTTACCAAATTGATTCGGTGATTGAAACTAGCCTAAAGGAAGGAATGATTTCTCTAGATAGATCCTTAAGCCAGTTGGTGAGGGATGGCATAATATCAATAGATGATGCTTTTTCATATACAAACAATAGGGAATATCTAAAGACAATAATAAGAAATAAATAAACATATGAGATTTACATTTAAAGCTAAAGACCAAAGTGGTAAAAAAAGAGATGGTATTATTGATGCTGCTAGTAAGGAACTGGCTTATCAAAAAATCCAGGAAAATAATTTGATTCCTATTTCAATAGAACGGGAATCAGCAGAAGGTGATTTGAGTATGTACCTTAAAAAATCCTTTGATAGAGCGACTAGTAAGGATTTATTGGTGTTTTTTAGACAGTTTCAGGCTTTGATAGGGTCCAAAGTTCCAGTAGTGTATTCTTTGCGAGCTATCGGTGATCAGACAGAGAGTAAATATTTGGGTGGCATCATAAAAGATATTGCCAATGATGTGGAGGATGGATCACCTTTTTCACAGGCATTAAGTAAATATCCCGATACTTTTCCAATGATTATTACTAGTGTGATAAAAGCTGGTGAAATATCTGGTAATCTGGAATCATCGATTAAAAATGTAGCCTCTAGTATCGATAAGAATTATAGACTGACTTCTAAAATTAGAGGTGCTCTTATTTATCCTGCTTTTGTTTTAGCGACTGCTTTTGTGGTCGGATTTGCGAGTGTGACCTTTATAATTCCTAAATTGACGGCTGTTATTGAGGATATGGATGCGGAGCTTCCTTGGCACACAGTATTTGTGATTAATTTGGGACATTTTATGGAAAAGTATTGGTGGGCAGTTTTGGTAATTATAATTGGAGTTATCTTTAGTGTTATTTATTATATTAAGACCGAAAATGGAAGAAAAGAATGGGATAGGATTAAATTAGATATCCCAATTATCGGAAAGTTATTTCAATATTTATATATCACCAGATTTGCGGGTAACTTGGTAGTTTTATTATCTGGTGGAGTTTCCATTGTACAGTCTTTGGTTACCGTGAGCGAGGTGGTTAATAATGATTTTTATAAAAAAATAATTCTCCGTTGTGCTGAAGAGGTAAAGACTGGTGGAAATATAAGTACGGTTTTAGCTTATTCGGATTATGTTCCAAGTATTATGGCAAAGATGGTGGCTATTGGAGAAAAAACTGGAAAAATTACAGAGTCCCTAGAAAGTGTTAGTAGTTTTTATGAGCAAGAAATGGATGATATGGTTAAAAATTTATCAGTATTAATCGAACCGATTTTGATTGTAGGACTGGGAATTGGTGTAGCTATATTAGCGTTCTCTATACTGTTGCCAATTTACAGCGTGATTCAACAATTCTAATTTTATAAATTTGTTTAAATTAAATTTATATTTTTTAGAAATAAAAAATAAAAATTTACCCAAATATATTTTTCTAAAATAGTATTGTGTTTCATGTGAAGCGTGGTATAATAAATTCATTGATTAAGTTAGGGACTACAAAAATATAAAAATAAAATTTAAATACAAAGGATGTTTAAAAATAAAAACAAAAAAAGAAGGGAGGTGAAATCAAATGAATAAAACAAAAAAAGGTTTCACCTTAATTGAGCTTTTGATTGTGATTGCTATTATTGGAATTTTAGCTTCCATAGTTTTAGTGAGTTTAAGTAGTGCTAGAGAAAAAGCAAAAATAACTGGTTTTAAATCACAGGCTCACTCTCTGCAGGCAGCAGCTGTCTTAGCTTGCGATGATCAAGCCTTAGACTTCACTGCTGGCGCATATGTTCCTGCTGATCCAGCTGTTGGAACGGGTGTTTTATATCTTGGAGCAAGAGCAGAAATTGATCAAGATTGTGGAGTAGCTGGTCAGGGAGATTTTAATTTTACTGTAGATGCTGCAACGTTAGCTGCTCCTTGTCAGGCTACGATTACGGATGAGGGAGTTACTTTTGATGCTTGTTAGAATAACTAATTTCTGATTAAGGAGTTAGTTGATATTAAAAAATAATTTTTTAAAAACAAAAAAATGAAAGGAGGTGTTTTGAAATGAAAAAAGGTTTTACTTTAATTGAACTTTTGATTGTGATTGCAATTATTGGTATTTTAGCTTCCATAGTTTTAGTGAGTTTGAGTAGTGCTAGAGAAAAAGCAAAAATAACAGCTTTTAAATCTCAAGCTCATTCACTGCAAGCAGCTTCAATTTTAGCCTGTGATGGTGGAGATATTAGCATGGCAAGAGTTCCTAATCCAGGTGGAACTAATTATTT
>JAVEXR010000079.1:0-4333 GCA_034003925.1 Candidatus Moraniibacteriota bacterium | reverse complement strand
GTACTCCACTATGAATGCAATCTTCAATTAATAATTCTTCTGTAACTGAATAAACTGCATTGTCTTTAATCCTGGTCACAAAACCTACATTATTGTCACTAAATAATTTAAATGCCTGATAATCATTGTATCCTTTGTCAAAAACATAAATTGTATTGGGATCCAGTTTTAATTTTGATAGTAAAAAATGATCATGCCTTGTAGCTTCCGTAAACCAAATCATTTTAGGAACCATTTCATCAACATTGATAATGGTATGCATTTTAATTCCACCTTTTCTTTTTCCATTTATCGGATTCCTTCCAACGCATTTTAAAATATCTTGAAATAGACTAATTGTTGTACTATCAAAAATTTCAACTTGTCTTTTAATAACATCCTTAATTCGGCTGTCCGAGATCAAATGACCATATTTTTTCAGCAAGTCATTATAAATTCCAGCAAAAAAGTAAGAAGATCTGCGCTTATTTGCATCTGAAAGTGTGCTTTTATACGGAATATTAAGCAGTTGAAAATGTTTTGTTTTACCCGACAGCCCTAACATTGCACCGGAAACCTCCCTAAGTGAACTACACTTGGCAAACACACAAAAAAGCATGCTAATTAAGTGATCCTTAGCCATAAAGCGTTTTGTATAATGGTTCGCTTTATGATTTTGGGTGTTTTTGAAAATAATATTATTGTCAATATAAGATATCAGCTGTCCGAAAACAGACTGACCAAAAAAATTCGTATTTTTGCTCATTGTAGGTTTATATTTTGGTCAATACAAAACTACAAAAAAAAGTAAAGGGGTGGATTGAAAAATTGCCCCCTTACTTTATACTTTTTTATCGGACAATAGTGATTTTTTATTATTTTTTTTAATGAATATTTTATATCTTTGCCGAATAAAAGCTAAAACATTAATTTAAAAAATATGTTAATAAATTATCGAAATTATTTTATTTTAAGACAATAGATCTAATCATTTTACACAACTTTAAGTAAATTAAATATTTATACAATTATGAAATACATGATAATAATAATTGAACTGATTTTTATTTTGAATTTTGAATCTTATGGACAAAATTCAAATAATCCAATTATTAGTGAATTTCAATTTTCAATCAATAGAACGACTTTAAAAGATGAAAATACTCAAGACAGATATGGATTTGGATTTGGAATTTATCACTCTTTCATGTCTAAAAAGATGATAAATATAATATTGGGAATAGAATACAACCGAACAAGTCAATTTAAAGAATATATGTATGAAGCACATTTTGCACATTTAACTGACGTAACATATAATCTCAATTGTTTTTCATTTCCGCTTGGCTTAAGACTCAATATCGGCTCAAAAACAAAAGTCTTTATTGAAACAGGTGGTTTTGCAGATATTGTTATTTACTCACATAAGTCAGGAACTTATCATAGTTATCAACCTGGAGATAATAATATTATCAATTATTTTGAGAAAAAAATTGAAGAATCAGCAAATTTATCAAATTCAGTTGGTTTTTATTTTGGAATCGGTTTTCGGATTCCAATTTCAAGATTTGAATTAATTATTAAACCTGAATATAAATATGGGATTAATAAGTTGTATTCGTATCAAGATGATATATTAAATAGATACTTCCGAATTAATTTCGGATTAAAAATTTAAAATTGAACCTCATACAACGAAAAATTACATCTATTGTAGTTTTCGAAAGATTTTGAAAATAGTAATATTTTATAATTAACAATTCCAAAATATCCATTACATGATTAAATTTTTCTGTGAAATATTTTGTAAAGAAGATAAAACAAAAAATTAACTATTATAATCTTACCATTTTTGTTATAATAAAAAAATGAAAAAAATATAAAAATGAAAAAAACTCAAATTTCAAATTTACTCAGAAAACTGAGATTATTATATTTTATGGATTGGATCAGATTTAACATCCAAAAATTTAAAAACCGTAAGATTAACAAGGATTTTAAAATAAAAAATCCAGATGCCATATTACCTCCTGATTACTTGATTTATGAATCATTTCAAATGAATTATTTTAAATATTATACAGAGAGTATTGAGACTGCAAAGTTGTTGAAAAGCTATTTCAGCAAATATATTGAATTGAAGGGGAAACGTATTCTTGATTGGGGATGTGGACCAGGTCGTGTTATTCGTCATTTACCAAACGTAATAGGTTTAGAATGCGAATATTTTGGAACTGATTATAATAAAAAATCTATAGATTGGTGTACAAAACACTTGACTGGTATTCAATTCAACAATAATTCATTAAATGCTAAATTACCCTATGATGATAATTCAATAGACATTATTTATGGAATATCAATTTTTACTCATCTTTCTGAGCAACTTCATTATGAATGGTATAATGAATTATATCGAATTTTAAAACCAAAAGGGATAATGTATTTAACAACACAAGGAGATAACTTTAAGGTTAAACTTACTGATTTGGAATTGATTAAATATCATAATAATCAATTGATTGTTAGAGGAAATGTAAAAGAAGGTCATAGAACTTATTCTACTTTTCATCCACAAGGGTTTATGAAAAAACTTTTTAGCAATATAGAAATATTAGAGCATATTGAGACAAAACCTGAGATTGGAAAATGGTTACCGCAAGATATCTGGATATTAAAGAAATGATAAGTTCAATAGGTTTTTTTCCCGATTTATTTTAATATTATTTCAATCTTAATTATTTTACTAGACTAAACTAATCCCATAATTCCAGAATAAACTGACGATGCTAAATAAGGAATAAAAATTAAAAAATTGGTATAAAATTCAAATGCTATGTCAGAAAAAAAACAAGAAATTTGATTCATAGCATATTTGTATAACTTACAATAAAATGTGCTGAAAGTTGAAATTGATAAAAAGCGTCAGATATTAATAAAAGTTTTTATTTTATTTCACTGTTTTCCGATAAAAAAAGTATAAAGTAAGGGGGCAATTTTTCAATCCACCCCTTTACTTTTTTTTGTAGTTTTGTATTGACCAAAATATAAACCTACAATGAGCAAAAATACGAATTTTTTTGGTCAGTCTGTTTTCGGACAGCTGATATAATAATATTATTTTCAAAAACGCACAAAAGCATAAAGCAAACCATTATACAAAACGCTTTATGGCTAAGGATCACTTAATTAGCATGCTCTTTTGTGTATTTGCCAAGTGTAGTTCTCTTCGAGAAGTTTCAGGGGCAATGTTAGGGCTGTCGGGTAAAACAAAACATTTTCAACTGCTTAATATTCCGTATAAAAGCACACTTTCAGATGCAAAAAAGCGAAGATCTTCTGACTTTTTGCTGGAATTTATAATGACTTGCTGAAAAAAATGGTGATTTGATCTCGGACAGCCGAATTAAAGATGTAAATAGGGTCTGCTGAGAAACCCAGCGTCAAATTTTTACAATAAATCGATTAGAATCCAATATTGGGATTGTATTTCTTAATGACAGACAAATAATCCATAGAATGAATTCCATTTTCCAAAGTTTTAGATATTGTGCTGAAAAAGTAAACACAATTTTCAAATAAGTTAATAATAGAGATGGCGCTGCCACCCCCGCCAATTTGACGAGGTTGAGCACCAAAATGATTAAAGCAATCCAACTTTCACTTGTATTTTTCAAACGAGCTTTTATTCTGTTTAATCCATACCCTGTTTTCCCTTGTCCGAACTTGCCTTCAATTGGATTTCTTTCTCCTGGACTTACATGAATTGACAATGCCGGATCGGAGGAAGGCCTTCCTAATGGTTTGGCTATTAGCTTAATGTGTAACCCTTTCAATAACTTTCGATTGTTTCGAGAACAATAAATTTTGTCTGCAAGGATTTCGGCGGGATAAAACCCAAAACGTGCTTTATACTTTTCTACATATTGGATTAAGTGATCCCCTTCATTAAAAGCATCCCATGATAATTCATCTAAAAATGAGATTCCATCAATAAGTGATAGATTGATTTTAGCTCCAAATTCTGTATGTGCTTTCGCTTTTCCTCTTACAATAGGGCGCACATGTGGCTGATGTATACTCACGATACGATCCTCAATACTCCTTGCATGATGATCGTACATCGTTTTTTGTTGTTTATACAGAGTTTGAACTATCCAAAAGTATCTTAACTCTTTGAAAGATAATGGAAATGGTATTTTTTTCTGTTCATATACATCTAACATTGAATGTATTGTTTGAATATCTCTTTTGACAAAACGTAATTGTTGACCATTTGCTTTTCGAATATCTTTATTGCTTTTTTTCTTCATTTGAGCCACATGAAGATAAAACTTTCGTGCTTTTTTTCTAT
>JAVEXR010000078.1:0-4335 GCA_034003925.1 Candidatus Moraniibacteriota bacterium | reverse complement strand
ATTATCTTTGCTATTTCCATTATGCTTTTTCCGGGCTTGATTGCTAACTTTTTTGTTAATTCTGATAAAGAAACAGTGGCTCAAGTGGCGAGATTTGTCAGCCAATTATTTCAAAACCAATGGTTTTATGGAAGCGCCTACTTTATTATGGTAGTGCTATTTACTTACTTTTATACGGCGGTGGTTTTTGATCCAAATAAAATCTCTGAAAATTTGCAAAAGCAAGGAGGCTATGTGCCGGGAGTAAGGCCGGGTAATGCTACAGCAGATTTTTTGAGCAGAATAATAAATAGAATTACTCTTTCAGGTTCAATCTTTTTAGGAGCAATCGCAGTATTGCCTTTAATTATCCAAGGTTTTACAGGTATCAGTGCCTTGACCGTGGGTGGAACAAGTATCTTGATTGCCGTTTCAGTGGTAATTGAAATGGTAAAACAAATCGAGGGTCAGATGGTGATGAGGGATTATGAAGGGTTCTAATCACGTTAACATTTTAGCATTTTAACATGTTAGCATAAGAATTACACAAATCATGGAAAATGATTTTTCCAAAAAAATAAAAAATAAGATGGATGAATATGCTCATCTTATTTATAGAATTACACAAAAATTCCCAAAGGAAGAAGCCTATGGATCAACTTCTCAGTTAAGAAGAGCCGCTCTTTCAGTCGTTCTTAATTATATCGAAGGCTTTGCTAGAAAAAGAGATGCAGTAAAGAAAAATTTTTGGGAAATTTCATACGGATCATTAAAAGAATCAAGATATTTATTGCATTTTACTCTAGAGGAGGGTTATTATGATGAGAAAGAATATGAAGAAGCACTTCTCCTTGCTGATGAAATTGGGGCTATGCTTTGGAGCTCAATGAAGTCCATAAAATAGATTGCACAAATGTTAATGTGCTAAAATGTTAACATGCTAATATGCTAAAATGAACAGCTATGATTAATATTAAGACCGAAGAGGAAATTGAGGCCATGCGAGAGGGAGGCAGGAGGCTAGCTTTGATTATGAATGAATTGGAAAAAAATGTCTTACCTGGAGTAAGTACTTGGGAAATCGATGAAATGGCAGAAAAACTAATTCTTGAGGCTGAGGGCATCCCATCTTTTAAAGGTTATGGCGGAGGAAAAAAACCTTTTCCAGCCACAATTTGTGCCTCAATTAACAATGAAATAGTTCACGGTATTCCAAACAAAGAAGTCATCCTGAGGGGTGGCGATATTTTTAAAATTGATATTGGGATGAAATATAAAGGGATGCATAGTGATATGGCGCGGACTTTTGCGGTGGGAAAAATTGATAAAGAAAAGCAAAGAATAATTGACGTAGTTAGAGAATGTTTTTATAAAGGAGTGGAGGAATTAAGAGTGGGCAAAAAATTGAATCGTTATTGCAAAGCAGTACAGAAATATGTAGAAAAAAATGATTTTTCGGTGGTGCGCAATCTTGTCGGTCACGGTATTGGAAAAAAATTACATGAGTTTCCTCAAATCCCCAATTATTATGAGCGAGGGGCTTGTAAGTTTAAGCTGGAACCAGGGATGACTTTTGCGCTAGAGCCGATGATAAATGCGGGGGATTTTGAAACTAAGCTGGGTAAAGACGGTTGGGTTTTTGAAACTCGCGATGGATCACTGAGCGCGCATTGGGAAAATACGGTTTTAGTGACTAAGGAGGGGATAGAGATACTTACAGAAACAGAGTAAGATTTGTTGTAAATGTTACAGATGTTGAAATTGTTGAAAATAAAATACTTATGGGGATTAAGTCCCTAAAAAAGATATTAATATTTATGAATGAGGAAGTAAAAAATTATTTAGGGATTGATTGGGGAGAGGCTAAAATTGGCTTGTCTTTGGCAGATGGTGAGACCAAGATGGCTTTTGCTTATGGGGCGCTGAAAAATGATAAAAATATAATAAATAATATTTGTGAGATTATAAAAAAAGAAGAAATCATAACTGTAGTGATGGGCGTGCCGGTTTATTTTAATAAAAAAGAAGAGACTTTCAGCGGTAGAAAAATGGCCGAGAAAATCAAAGAAGTGACAGGGGTGGAAATAATCTTTCAAAATGAAATTTTTAGCACTCAATCAGCTCAGAAAAACTTGATTGAAGCTGGCTCAAAAAAAATAAAACTTGATGACGCCGAAGCGGCAAGGGTGATATTGGAAAGTTATTTGGATGGGATAATGAATTGAAAAAAGTTATTTATTTTACAGCATCTATATTATTTGACATAATATAAGAAAGTAATCACTTGGAAAAAATAAAAATGCAAAATAAAAAAATATCCACTGCCGTTGGAACAATTGTGCTTTTGATTATTGCCACCACAGCTCTTGTCTTCGTTTGGAAATATGAGAAGAATCAATCTCAGCCTGAAATGCAAAGGCAAGATATTGTTATAAATAAAAAAATACAAAAAAATAATTTTGGGTTGCCCGATATTTCAATTCCGCAGAATTTTTATTCTAATAGTGATTATGGATTTTCATTTTATTTACCTCAAGCGTTAAGTGAATACGTCGTGCAAGTTTCACCTGGCACCATATCGCGAGTTTCATTTTTATTGCCAGTGACAAATGAATCTTATACTAAACAAACTAGACAAACTTGGAGTGATGTTTTTAATATATTGATATATCCGAAAGAAAAATTTGAAGAAATCAAACAGGAGTGTTTTCAAGATTATTCAAAATTTGATAATTATAAATGTAAATTCAAGAATGGAGAAAAGCTTGCAGAAAATGATGAATATTTTTTTTATTATTCAGAAGGAGGGGTGTATATGAGTGCTTATCCACAAGCATTTGAAGATGCTGAATATATTAAATCAAAAAGTGCTTTGGCTACACTTAAAACATCTCAAGCGTCGTTAACTTATGAAGATGACAAATTGCATGTTTTTAATGATTCGTGGAATGGATATGAAATTAAATATCCAAGTGATTGGACGGCATCTCTCGGCTTACCGTCTAATGAAAACATGCATTCCTATGTACAATTCATAAAAGGACCTATCGGTTTGGTAGTTTTTGATAATAACTATGTGCGCAATGCTCTTTTATACAATAATTCAATCGAAGAGAATTTGAAAATAATAAATTTAAAAGCAAATATTACGGGTGTTAAATCTACTTTTAAGGAAGTGGGGGTTGGGGATGGAAAATTGTTTTATAGTCCTGTGAGAACTTCAATTTCTTCAAAAGAGCGGGCATTTTTTATCATAGGAAAAAATTCTGTATTCAATGGAACATTTCAGGTTGAGTCAGATGATATGAGTCCAGAGGAATTGGATGCTTTTGTTAAGGTACTTTCTAATTTTAAATTCCTTAAATAATTTTTTAAAATATCTTTTGAGCTTTTATCTATTTTGAAAATAAAGCAAGAACACGTCCTAGATCTGGCGCGTTTTTGGTTTTGTGAGTTGGGGAAGTGGGACGATATTGAAATCTTTCTTGTAAGTGTATTTTATTGATAAAAAAGCAATTATGTAGTATATTGTTTTTTGAGAGGTTCGCTGGGTAGAGTCAATTGGTCATCATTGGATAGTGGGGTGCCGATTTTAACTGGTTGTATTAAGCCGACAAAAGGATGAAAAATTCTTTCTACACCATTGCTTTTGCAATGCAGAGGTAGACTACCGCTATTTGAACACTCGTCTGAGTTTAAGTTCGCAGTGGTGGAGTCAATGGTGACTTCATAACCACTGGAGGCCAGCATGAAGCGGACAAAGGAGCAAAAACTCTCTCTACCTTCCATAGCGGTAATCATTGCAACAATAATTACCACATTGGACGATTTGTGCCACCTGATTGTAACTGTTTTATCTTGGTGCATGTAAGAAAGGGTAGACTGTCCAGCGAATCTCTCATCTTCCAAGAATCATATTGTTGATTCTTGGTTTTTATTTAAAAATGGAAATTGGTATTTTGAAATTTAATTTTATTGTTGTATAATATATAAAGTGCAGAGAGTGAGTTATTCTTGTTCACCCCCTCTTTAATTCTCCCCCTCAAGGAGAGGGAGAGGTAAATCGCTAAAATTAAAATAAATATTAAAACCTTTAAAACACTGTTATGCCAAATATTAAATTTGAAAACGTCAAAAAAAGTTATCAAAATAAATTTTCCGCTTTGCGGGGAATAACTTTACTTATAGAGTCAGGAGAGTTCGTTTCAATTGTCGGTAGAAGTGGTGCAGGTAAGACCACCTTGGCTAAAATGATTTATGCCGAAGGATTTCCCGATGAAGGTAAAGTTTATTATGGAGAGAGGAGTACGGATGAAATCAAGGGAAAAATTTTGCCACATTATCGCCGGAATTTTG
>JAVEXR010000018.1:0-21396 GCA_034003925.1 Candidatus Moraniibacteriota bacterium | reverse complement strand
TAGTGGCTCTCCATGATATTGTGAATAAACAAAGACTTAACTTTGCAGTCACTGATGTCCTAGGTCGCTACTACCTCTTAGCTAAAAATGGTAGCTATGCCCTTAAACTCAAATACATCGATATGACCGGAGGCAGTTACGAGAAAGAAGGAGTGGCTAATGTGGAGAAGGGGATATTCAAGAAGGATTTTGAGGTTTAGAAAGAGGTGAAAAATCGCCAAAGAGGCGATTTTTTGCTAAAATAACATAAAATAATTCATTTATTATTAAAACAAATTTATTAATGTTAATAATTTTAATTTTATTGTATGGAGAGAAATTTTGAAAATGATATTGTTCCAAAAGGTAATGAAGCGGTTAAAAATGATAAAGATAAGGAAAGTGTGAGCGTTGCAGAAAGTGCTATTGTGGCTGATGATATAAATGAAAAAAAAATAAGCAAGCGTGAAGAAGTGGATAAATTAAAAGCAGACAGTAAGAGATATGAAGACCTTGTTTATGATTTGGCTTTAATTGAGGATGGGTACAGAAAAGAATTAAAAAGCGATGGAATTTCTGGAGAGAGGCTTGAATATTTAGCAGATAAAATTTCTGATGAAGTATTGGAGAGAATAAAAGCCAAAGAGGCAAAATGGGTTGATGAAATGACTGGGTTAAGAAATAAGAATGCCTATAAGGAAGAACTGCCGCAAATGTTAGAAATGGAAAGAAGAATGGGAGAAGACTGTTCAATTTTAATGATTGACTTTGATCATTTTAAAAGAGTTAATGATATTTATGGACATTTGGTCGGGGATGAAGTTTTAAAAAAAATGGCCAATTTGATAAAAAGTTCTTTGCGAGCTTCGGATATTGTTTATCGGTATGGAGGAGAGGAGTTCGTTGCTTTTTTGCCAAACACTAAATCCATTGTAGCGGCTCAGGATGTGGCTGAGAAGGTTAGAGCTACTATAGAGTCCCATGTTTTAGAAGTTATGCAAGAAAATGGAGAAAATATAAAGCTAAAAAATACTATTAGTATTGGAGTTGTGGGAACTGATCAACTGGATGAATTGAATGGTAATGAAAATAAAAATATTCAAAAACTTTTAGAGGAGATGACTAACTTTGCAGATAAAGCTGTTTATTTGTCCAAGAAAGAGGGTAGAAACAGGGTGACTCTTTACGAAGACGGAATAGATAAAAATAAAGAAGATTCAATAATATCAAAGCTTTCTAGCAAATTTAAGGCTCTTTTCTATAAAAATTAGAAAAATATCAGGTGTGTTTAATGGACTTGTTGACAAATAAATATACTTAATATATGATTGATATATTAAGTATATATCAAATAATTTTATGAAAAAAAATATCAATCAAACTATTTTATTTTTTATGGATTTGGCTAAGCTTCAAACTATAGCTAGTAGGCGTTTTGATAATGGTTTAGGCGGTTTAGGCTTTAATGAATTTATAATTCTGCATCATTTGAATCAAGCTGAAAATGAAAGAATGCGCAGAATTGATCTGGCCGAAAAAATTGGACTGACTGCTTCAGGAGTGACCAGAATCTTATTACCGATGGAAAAAGTTGGCTTAGTAAAAAAAGAAGTTAATAAGGATGATGCTAGAAGCAGCTGGGTCATAATTGCTCCTGGGGGCAAAAGAAGATTGTCTGAGGGTCTGGAAAGAGCAGAGTTTTTAGTAGATGAGATTATTTCAGATAAAAATAAAACAAAAATAAAGGAACTATCTGAGGTTATTATCCAAATCACCAGAGAAATTAGATAATTCTTTTGCTGGATAAAAATAATTTTAAATCAAATTTAATTCCACTGCTGGGTATGCTAGCGGTGGTTTTTTGTATTTAACACAAATGCAAGGTTGATATGATTTTAAATTCCAAAAAACTTGAAAGATTTCTAACTAAAATTCGTATTATAAAATATAATAACATAACTTTTTTGAACTGTTACAACTTAATCTGTCTTAGCTTATTTTGATTTCATAAAGGTTGTAATAGCATCAATGCATAAATATATGAAAAATATGAATAATAAGATGAGTCCTGTCGTTCATTTTGAGATGCCTTATGAAGATAGGATGCGAATGGTGGATTTTTACAGTAAAACTTTTGGTTGGAAAGCACAGCTTTTTGGAGAAGAGATGGGAAATTACGCACTGATGGTTACAGCGGATTTGGATGAAAATAATATGCCCAAAAAGCCAGGAACAATTAATGGTGGTTTTTATGAAAAAACCAAAGACCATTTGGCTGATTACCCCTCAGTGGTTATAGCTGTGGAGGATATTGAAGAGTCAATGAAAAATATCAAAGAGGGTGGCGGAAAGGTTTTGAGTGAGCCTATGGATATTCCCGGCTATGGACTTTATGCTAGTTTTATCGATACAGAGGGCAATAGGGTGGGAATGATGCAGCCTTATATGAAAATGTAAGGAGGATTGGATTTTTCCAAAATATTTTTCTTAAAAATTAATTTAAAAATATACGAGTTAGTTAATTGTTAATAAAATCTTAATAATGAATAATTGACTCAACATAAAAATATGAAAAAAATAACAAAAAATGTAAACAGATATGTGGATGGCTTTGTCCTAGCTGTACCAGAAAAAAACTTGCCCGCTTATAAAAAGATGGCTCTTGAGGGGGGCAAAGTTTGGAAAAAATACGGTGCTTTAGAATATTTTGAATGTGTCGGAGATGATATGTCTCCCGAAATGAATGGGGCGGAATTTGTTAAATTCCCAAAAACAGTTAATGCTAAACCAGGAGAGGTAATTGTCTTTTCTTTTATTGTATTTAAATCTAGAGCACATCGCGATAGTGTCAATGCTAAAGTAATGAAAGAATTTATGCAGGATCCGAAAAATAAAGAAAAAGAGATGCCGTTTGATATGAAACGTATGGCCTATGGAGGATTTAAAACGCTAGTAGTTCTCTAATTGTTTGAATATATGTAGTTAATCTTTTAATACATAAATATATGAAAAAAGAATTTAAAAATAAAAAAGAAGAACTCTCTATAAAGCGCATCTTTGATGCTCCAATTGAAAAAGTGTGGGGAGCCTGGACTGTTGCCAGGGACTTCAAAAAATGGTGGGGACCAAAGGATTTTACCGCTCCAGATATCGAAATAGATTTAGCTGTGGACGGTAAATATCTTTTTTGTATGAAGGGGCCTGACGGTAAGGAATACTGGAGTACTGGAATATACAAAAAAATTATTCCGCACAAAAAGTTAGTTATGACTGACTCATTTGCTGACGAAAAAGGCAATGTGGTCTCCGCCAGTCATTATGGTATGGATGACTTTCCTTTAGAGCTAGAAGTTACTGTGGATTTTAAAGAGCGAAAAAATGGAAAGACAGAAATGGTTTTGCGCCACAGGGGTTTACCCAGAGGTCAAATGCTAGACTTGACTCGACAAGGTTGGGAACAATCTTTCGATAAGCTGGAAAAAAGCTTAAAATAAATATAGTAAATATTCACAGCTGTTTATAATGTATTTATAGCGATTCTTCTTTCTAAATTTTAAGCAAGGAATTTAGGATTTATTCTTAAAGCAATATGCGTAAATTTAAAAAATATTTAATTTTAATATTGGTTTTAATTGGACTATCTGCAACAGGTGCAATATTTTTTCAATTAAAAGAAAAATTTAGCCCTTCTTCTGTGCCTCTGGCAATAAATTATAACGAAGCTCCTTCATTGCAGGCAAAGAATTTAGTGAATATAACAGCAGACATAACTTTGCCAGAAGAAGTGAATTTAAATATTCCTTTTACTTCGCAAGCTCCTGCTCAAAACTGGAGTTTGCCGTATCAACAATTTTGTGAAGAAGCTTCTGTTCTGATGGTGAATAGCTATATTAATAATCAACCTATCTTAAATTCTAATGATGCAGATAAGAAACTTTTAGCTATTATGGATTTTGAAATTAAGAAATTTGGATTTTATGAAGATACAAATGTGTCTGAGACAGCTACAATTTTTAAAGAACATTTTGGTATAACAAAAGTTGAGGTGGTTTTAAATCCAACAATAGAAAATATTAAAAGCGCCCTAGCTGAGGGTAGGGCAATAGTGGTGCCATTGGCGGGTAGAGAATTGGGCAATCCTTATTATCAACAGCCAGGACCGCTTTATCATATGCTCGTTATTAAGGGTTATAAGAAAAATGGTGATTTTATTACTAATGACCCAGGAACTAAAAAGGGGGCTGACTTTATATATAAAGCCGATGTTATTATGAAAGCTATTCATGATTGGAATGGTGGAAATGTGAACGCGGGGGAGAAAATTATCTTAGTGGTGGGTTAGATTTTTATTAAAAATTAATCTTGCGCATATGAAAGGGAAGCCAGGCGGATAAAACTAAAAGCTTAAAGGTGCTAGCCAAAAAGAAAGCAAAAGGTAAGGCTAAAATGCCATAAGAAGCACTTAGCAAATATCCTCCCGGCACGGCAATGCATATACCTAAAACACTAACTACCACTGGAATGGTGGTATTCTTTGTGGCGTAAAAAGCTCTGGAAATGAGTTGTATTAAAGCTTCAGCGGGGATACTTAAACAAAAAACACTTAGCGTAGCGGATGTTTTTTTGATGTCATCTGCCCCAAAAGCACCGCCTCCTAAAATTATTTTAATTAAAGGTTCGCGGATTATAAAAATTAAAAGTGCAGATAAAAAGCTGGCTGAAAGAATTAGAAAAAAAGAATTTTTTATGGTTTTATGAAATTCATCTTTATTTTTTTTGCTCATAGCATTGGCCAAGAGGGGGAAGCTGGTGGTGGCAATGGTTATTCCAATGAGGCTTATTGGAACACTTTGAAAATTTCGAGCAAAACTAACAATGGCTACCGATCCTGGAGCAAGAGTGGAGGCAATGGCGGTAAAGCCCCAAAATGTAGCCAGCTCAACAGGGTGTCCAAACATTTTTGGCCACATGAGTTTTAGAGTTTTACGAAATTCTCGAGTTTTAAATTGATAGGTGATTTTAAACTTAAAGCCTTGCCACCAAGCGTCCCCAACTCTTATTAGGAGATGCAAAAAAGCTCCAGAAAGTGTTCCTATGGCGATGCCTTTAACCCCAAGATGAGGGGCAAGGAAAATAGTGCCTAAGATGATACCTACATTATAAAGTACTGGTGAGAGTCCATAAAAAAGAAAGCGTCTTTGGGTTACTAACATCGCGCCAATAGCATTAGAGGCTGCAAAGAAAATCGGAGACAATGCTAGTAAGTATAATAATTGAACAACTAGATTTTTATCTTGAGAATTAAATCCGGGAGCGACAATATAACTGATTGGCTTCGCAAATAAAATAATAAGCAGGGCTGTTAGTAGCATGATTCCGGTAGCAGCTGTAATAATTGAATTAGCATACTTAGTCGCTCTTTTTTTATCTGAATGCAAAAGTTCGCTAAAAATAGGCACAAAGGCAGCCGCAATTCCTCCAGCGATAAGAATGTTAAATAAAAGATCGGGAAAAAGAAAGGCTGCATTATAAGCGTCTAGAGATCTGGAGGCACCAAAAGTTTGAGCGAAAAAATGATCTCTAAATAAACCAAGTAAATAAGAAAGAGCAGAAGTAATTAAAAGTATGGTACTACCTCTTGGGATGATATTTATTAATCTTTTCATAGAAAAAATAGGTCATTGACAAAAAAGTAAAAAATAAAACAATCTTTAAAAAACAAATTTATTTTTTTTCATCTCTTTGATGAGTAGGGCTACATGCTGCTCAGTTTCTTTGTTGAGTTTGCAAAGCATATCTTTAACTTTTTTATTGGTGGGAATAAATATTTCAAAGCACTTTTTTTCGAGCATGGAGCGTTCAATACGTAAAGCAGTGAGCAAAGCTTCGTGATGGGTGATTTTATTTTGAGTGGCTTTCTCTATCTCTTTAAGGACAAAATCCATGACATGTTTCACTACTCCACGGGAAAAATTGTTTTCAACGATAGTAGTAGATGTATCCTTTTCGCCCTTAATGCTTTTGGAATGAGAAATTTCTTCATTGGAAAGATTAATCCAAAAATTATATTCTTGGGGAATTTTTTGAGCATAAATCAAATAAAGAGAAGCAATATTCAGCTCATTTTCTTCAAATAAATCCATTATATGTTTGTTATTCATAATATTTTGGATTAATATTTAGCTTAGAATGATTTTTACCGAACATTTGATATAGCTAGATTATAGCATAGATATTTTTTTCAAAAAAGTATTTATTTCTGTAAGATGGTTTTTATTTTTTTAAATATTTCCATAGTCCAGAAGGAGCTATGTGAGAGGCTAAAAAAGTATAAGCCCCATTAACCTCATTGGACTGGGAGGTGATGCCAGGAAATCTATTTACTTCGAGTAAATAGGGTTTTTGAGTAGTTTTATCAATAATGATATCGGCTCGAGACCATGACAATCCCAAAAGTCCACTAGCTCTAATAGCCATGTCTTTTATTTCTTGGGGGATGTTTTCTATAGCCACAAAACATTCTTCGGCTCCATTGCATGTATTGTTGCGAAATTCTCCTTCGCAAGGATAGCTTTTTTCTCCTGCGACCACCACGCCGTTAGCAATCATAATACCCCAATCATATTCATTGGCGATAAAACGTTGAAATAAAAAGTTTTTACTCTTAGGCAATTCTTTCATTTTTTCTAAAAGCTCCGCTTCGTTATTGGCGTAGGCAGAATGCTTTCCTTGGCATCCGCGAATATCTTTGATAATAAGCGGAAAACCACACACTTCTTTTAAGAGAGGTATATTTTTTTCGATGTTTTTTCGATCAATAAATACAGTGTCGGGCATAGGTAAATTATTAATAGCAAACACCATACAATCAGTTACTTTGGATGAATTTTTTTCGGCATAAGAATGAGGGGTTTTAGTGGATTGGAGGTAGAGACTGATGGAGTAGGCTATGTCTCTTTGATTCCAGCCCGAAGCCAACCATACGAAAGAAAAATCTTTTATGTTGATTTCCTTGTGTATGATTTTAGTAATAGAATTATGAAAAATAATCTCAATGTCACGGTATTTTCCTTTGGTGAGTTCTATTGGAAAAGAGAATTTTTTTATGATTTGGGAAGTATTTTTTACAGTCGGAAGACTGAGCATAGTAAAAGGTTTTTTTTGCATAGCTTTAAGAGGTTAATGGATAAAAGACTGCTCGTTTATTAACCTACAAAAATGCTCGGTAGCAAAAAAGAAAGGAAGGCTCTAAATGGCCTAAAATGAGTACGTCAATTGATTATGTCATATTTAGACCAATTTGTAAAGAGTGCTTCTTAATATAATTTTTAATTCTTCATAATTTTAGAATTTAACTTAGGACAGCTGCTTGCATTTTTTTTAGACCGGGAGTAGAATAGCCAAGGTTTTTATAAAAATTATTTAAAATATATTTCAATAGCCAAAAGACATGAAATGCCAACAGGCGTTTTTTTGTTTTTTAAAAAATGGCTTTGGACCCCCAAAAAAAATGAATATTATCAAAAGAAAATATCTCAAATATGTTATTGCCGGAGGCAGTATTTTAGCTGTCCATGTTTTTTCGTTAAGTTCGCCTTTCATAGATTCTTTTTTTCAAACAAATTCTGAGCACGAATTGTTATCGGTCTTTTTCGTGATTTCTTTTCTATTCGTGTTAAGTTTTTTGGTTTTTTATATTTCCCACATCATAAAATTACCCTCTTTTGTATTTGCTATCTTTTTTGGTATTGCCGCTCATTCAATCCTGGTTCCGATAATAGAGCATGAGGAAATTTTGGGAGTTATCGTGGGACTAGGAGCCACCTTAATCCTTTTTGGGGGTGGAATTGAAACTCCATTTGCTAACTTCAAAAAACTTATTTGGAAAATTTTTTCACTTTCCTTTCCTGGCCTATTGATTACAGCTTTCCTTTTTTCTTGGGCAGTTTATGGTTTGTCTTTGCTTTTTGGCCATCCTCTATCTATTTTAGCTTCAGTTCTTTTGGGGGCAATCTTAGCCTCGACTGATCCGGCTGCAATTATTCCAATTCTTAAGAATTTACGTTTTAAAAATCGCACTACTAAGGATATCATAGTTTCAGAAAGTGCTGTTACGGATGTTACTGGTACTTTGCTGACAGTAGTTTTTATTTCAATCATATTTTCTCAAATAAAAATAGACTCACTCAACACTTGGTATGCTCAAATATTTTCAATGCACAGTGGAATAATTCTTTTTAAGCAACTTTTCTTCGGTGCTATTTTTGGAGTTATAGGTTTTGCTCTTTTGGAAGGCTTGATGAAATTCAAGAAAAGATACGAACAAGAGTTTGAGGCTGATTCTGCTTTTTTTCTTTTTGTGCCAATCGTGATTTTTACCATGGCTCTTTCTTTTGGGGGCAGTGGATATTTTGCGGCTTTTGTAGGAGGTTTATTATTTAGTCTGACTGAGCGTCTTTATGAGACTGAGCGATTTTTTAATCATGTGATTGATGGATTTTTGAAACCCACCATATTTATTCTGCTAGGTTCTTTGATTGATATTCATTCTCTTATTACTTATGCTCCGCTGGGAATCAGTGTCTCTTTAGTGTTTATGTTAGTTATCCGTCCATTGAGTGTTTTTGTTTCTTTATCTCCTTTTCATTTTTGGGGAAAGGATAAAATTAGCTGGAAAGAAATGTTGTTTATATCAGCGGTGCGAGAAACGGGCGCTATCCCAGCTGTTTTGATGGTGACAGTGGCTAGTTTGGGAATTTCTCAGATAGAGGGACTAGTTGAAATCGGTATGTGGGTTATTTTGATGACTCTTGCGCTGGAGCCTTTGGCTTTGCCTTATATCGCTAAATATTTGGGAATTGCTCAACCGATTAAAGATAAAAAAAGAGTGGACCTTAATGGCGCGCCAGTAGCGGTCTTAGTTACTCGAGGAAAATCCTTTGTCGAGCGTCTTCCTTTTGTGGCTCAATGGGTAACTTTTCATGGTGTTAAAAAGGTAGCCGTGCTTTTGTGTTTGGAAAATAACTATTCGCTAGCGCTAGCTAAGGAGACTCAAATATTAGCCCAAACGGAGTTTGAAAAAATAAATCAAAATCAAATAGAAAAAGATTTGCCCGAAATAGAGTTTTCTTTTGTGAGCCGTAAGGGATTTTTACATAGCAATATCGAGAGGATTTCTGAAGAAAATAAAAATGTAACAGTTATTTTTGTAGGTAAAAAAATGCTCGATTATCGATTGAATAAGATTAAGAATCTGGAAGTCCCTTTTTATTTTGTAGATTAAATTTGTACGCAATTTGTTAATTGACTGATAATTTATTAAGGCAGGTGTTTTAAATATTTTAATTTCAGTCTATTGCTAAAGAACCTCCAAAGTTGTAGTATAGATGGGTAAAATACTAGTTAAAAATTAAAAGAGTATGACAAGCGAAAAATCAAAAAAAGAAACTGTATGTGTGATTGGGTTGGGCTATGTGGGACTTCCTTTAGCTGTGCGCGCCAAAGAAAGAGGTTACGAGGTTTTTGGGTTTGAGTTAGATCAAAAGAAGGTAGATTTGATAAATAAGCAGATTTCACCTATTGAAGATGAATTTCTAACTAAAAATTTGCCAAATTTCCCTATTGAAGCGACAAATGATGCTAAAGAGATTAAAAAAGCGGATATCGTTTTAATTTGTGTGCCAACTCCTGTAGATCATTTGCATAATCCTGACCTGGGTCCAGTAGAAGGTGCTTGTGAATTAGTAGCTAATAATTTTAAAAAAGGAGCTTTGGTAGTTTTGGAATCAACTGTTAATCCGGGGGTATCTGAAGAGGTAGTTAAACCTATTTTTGAGTCTTATGGGTATAAAGTGGGGGTGGATATTTTTATTGCTCATTGTCCTGAGCGTATCAATCCTGGTGATCCAAAATGGAATGTGACCAATATTCCTCGAGTGGTGGGGGCCTTTACTCCCAAAGGATTAGCTAGGGCGAAGGCTTTTTATGAATCGATTGTGGATGGAACTATTCGACCGATGAAACATATTCGCGAAGCTGAGGCTTGCAAGGTCGTAGAAAATTCATTTCGTGATATTAACATCGCTTTTGTTAATGAACTAGCTAAATCTTTTGATGCGCTTGGTATTGATGTTAAGGATGTGATTGACGGAGCTAGCACTAAGCCTTTTGCTTTTATGGCTCATTATCCGGGACGAGGAATTGGAGGACACTGCATCCCAGTTGATCCTTATTATTTGATTGAGCGCGCCAAGAAAGCTGGATTTGATCATAAATTTTTACGCACTTCTCGTGAGATTAATAATTCTATGCCAGACTATACAGTGGAATTATTGCAAGATAAACTTAATGAAGTAAAATTGCCAGTTAACGGAACTAATGTGGGAATTTTGGGAATTTCTTATAAGGCCAATGTGGATGATGATAGGGAATCTCCTTATTATGGAATTGTAAAAGCCTTAAAGAAGCATAAAGCTAAAATTCATTCTTTTGATCCACATATTCTAGAGAAGTCTAGTTGTAAGACATTGGAGACATTGCTTAAAAAATCTCAAGCCATTATTTTGATGACTAATCATAAGGAGTTTGTTGGCATAACTGGAAAGTTATTAAAAAAATATGGAATAAAGGTTATTATCGATGGAATGAATTCTTTGGATAAGGATGAAATCAAAAAAGCTGGTGTAATTTATAAAGGAATCGGGAGATAAGAACAAAATCAAAATTCTACATAAAATAAAAAACATCCCTTTCTATGGGGATGTTTTTTTTGAAATGATAGTTTATTCTAAAGCGGGAGCCTCCTCAGGAGAGGGCATTGGATAGTTAAAATCTTCTGGATTAGGTATGCTTTCTTGAATCTCCTGGGCTTTTTTGTTAAGCTCTTCCGCTTCTTTTCCAGCTTTTTCCAGATTTTCTTTAAATTGTTCAAGGCCAGGTTGTTGTTTTTGGATTTCCACTTTTGCTTTTTGATATCCCCACCAGCCTAAAAATCCTATAACTACCATGGTTAATACTAATACTATTGCGCAACCGCTAAGGATCCATACCCAGGGAGAAGTTTTTTTAGGAGCAACTGGAGCAGCTTCGGGTGTCATTGACTGTGGGGCTGGAGATGGTTGGTTATTTGCAACTGGAGTCTGGGGGTCATTTGGTTTTTGTTCGTTTTCCATGTTTTTATTTTTTAATAGTTATAACTCAACTCTCACGTAATTGATACGATTTTATTATAACAAAATAAATGCAATTATAAAATAGCATTTATTTTAAGGATGATGAGTACTATGAATAATTAGATAGCAATAAGGGGTGAAATTATCGAATCGATTGGCTTTTGAGCATCAAAAAGTGGTGAATTTGTTTGATTTTTAATTTTTTGAAATAGTATGGCAGGTACTTGATTTTTTTGTTGATTTGTGCTATATTGCTGGTAGTTGTTTTTTATCGAAACATAACAGTAGCAAGGAGGCGAAATGAGAGCATTGTCTTTTTTTGGGATTTTTTTGTTGGATGGGTTATTGTTTGTGGTTAAGCTACTGCTCACTGAAATTTATGTTTCGGAGAGGATTTACTGGGGGCTTCCGTTGGTTGCTCTGCTTTCTTCCTTTATGTTCTTGTTTTCCGCTGAGGTTACTCAATCAACTCGGGGAATACTAGGAATTTTTTTCCTGGCTATTTACGGAACGGTTGTGCTGACTGTAAGAATAAGAAAAATGAATCATCTTTGACGAAGTTAAGGATGAAAAAGATAAAGCCCTTCTTGGAGGAAAGGGCTTTTAAAATACAAAAATTAATAAGATTTATTTCGGTTATTGATAAAAAGTGTTATTATTTTAAAAAAGAAATCAAAAGTTTAATCATTGGATAAATCAGAATTTTATTTTTAATTTTTTATTTATGAGCAAACAATTAATCTACAGTCTTAGGATAAAAAATGCGATTCGGTTTTCGATTAAAACTCACGAGGTTTACCAAAAGCAAAAAAGAAAAGGAAAGGACATCGCTTATGTCACCCATCCTTTAACGGCAGGAATAATTTTGGCTATGGCGGGAGCCAAAGAGGATGTGGTAATTTCTGGGATTCTCCATGATACTATTGAAGACAGTATTATAGAAAAAAAAGTTGATAAGCAAATGTTGGCAGCTAGGTTTGGTAAAAATGTGGCTAAAATCGTAGAGAGTGTGAGCGAAGATAATAAAATGCTCAGTTGGGAGGAGCGCAAAGAAAAAGCTCGAAAAAATATCAAGAAGTTTAATCATAATTCACTCTTGGTCAAATCGGCGGATGTGATTAGTAACGTTACGGAATTAATTGATGATTATATCGTCTGTGGAGATAGCGCTTTTAGCCGATTCGGAGGACCTAAGGAGCGAGTTATCGCTAATTATTTGGAAGTGATGAAGATAATGCTGGAAAAATGGCCCAAGAGTCCATTGGCTAAAGATTTAAAAAATTTATCCACAGAATTTAGAAAAATAAAATAATATCTCTTGGGTGAAATAACCTCAAACTAAAATAAAAAAGAAAAGTCCTTTGATTTGAAAGAAAAATATTTGTCTTCCGTATAACTTAAAGTGGTGCAAAAAATAAAGAAATTTAATTTTCTGTTAATTATGAAAAGAAGAAAAATATTTTTAAGTCTACTGGGCCTATGTTCAGCAAGCCTTCTTGCTGGTTGCAATAATGATACTGTGGACGAGAATTCTAGCAAAGAAACAAAAGATAGTCAGAATATTGAAGTAAATGTTGTAAAAAATGACAATTTGGCAATTGAACAAAATAAATGCGTGGGTTGTGGAAAGTGTGCTCGAATTGCCCCTGCTAATTTTGAAATGAATGCCGAAACTCGCAAAGCTCAGGTAAAATCAAATGAAATTGCCAATCAAGTTTTGGTCAACAAAGCGGTAGCTTCTTGCCATCCCGAAGCGATAAGTCAATAAAAAGTTCAAAACAAGCTGTCAATATTAAGCTTGTTTTTTGTTTTTAAGATTTATTAAGGGAGGCATCTCAAACGTTTCGCTGAATTTATAGTTTTTTAAATTAATATCATATATAATGAGATTGTAAACCGTTGAATTTCAAATGAAATTATGAGCACAAAGGAAATCTATGCGCATACTTTGGGAGAAATTATTTACAAATTTAAAACCTCTCAAATTGCAGGACTTACTCAAGCTGAAGTACGGTTGCGTCTGAGAGAATATGGAAAAAACAAAATAAAGAAAAAACAAGATTGGCGTTGGGCAAAATTAGCCCTGGGTCAATTTAATGATGCTCTAGTTTGGATTCTTTTGGTGGCAGCTAGCTTGGCTTTTGTTTTTCATGAGTATCGAGATATGACAATCATCCTTATTATTGTGGGCATCAATGCTACTATCGGATTTCTTCAGGAGTTTAAGGCAGAAAAGATTCTCGATAGCATTAAGAAGCTGACCACTGATCAAACCCAAGTTATTCGTGATAACAAGAAGCAGGAAATAAATGCTCAGCTTATCGTGCCGGGGGATCTGATTTTTGTCACAGCAGGAGACCGTGTGCCAGCGGATGGCTATATTGTGGAGAGTTATGATTTAAAGGTGAATAGCTTTATTTTTACCGGAGAATCTAAACCTGAGAAAAAAATAACCAAAGTCATTGAAGGAAAAAATATTCCTATTGCAGATATTGATAACATGCTTTTTATGGGGGAAACTGTGGTGACGGGTGAGGGGAAATTTATCGTAACAGGTACTGGGATAAATACTGAATTGGGAAAGATTGCTCATCTGACAGGGGAAATGCATGAGGCTTTAACTCCTATGCAAAAGCAGATGCGAAAATTGGGGCGAAGTGTAACTATTCTAGCAGTGACAATCGGAGTTTTAGTTATGTTGGTGGGTTATTATTTAGGAATGTCTTTATACCATAATTTTATCTTTGCTTTAGCGCTTTCAGTTTCAGTAGTGCCAGAAGGTTTGCCGGCAGCCATCTCGGTGGCCCTATCTTTGGGGATGAAGAGACTACTAAAGCACAATGTCTTGGCTAAAAAATTAAACGCAGTAGAGACTCTGGGCTCAGTTTCGCTGATTTGCACAGATAAGACTGGTACAATTACCAAAAATGAATTAACTGTGACGCATCTGATTATTAATAATCAGGAGGTTACTATCAGTGGGACGGGTTATTCTCCAGAGGGTCATTTTTTGATTGATAATAAGGTGGCTAATCCGTCGGAGATAAAAAACTTAGAATTAATTTTTCGCATCGGAACACTTTGTAATGATGCTAGTATTGTTTTAAAAGATGGACTGAGGAAAGTTGTGGGTGATCCGACAGAAGGCGCTCTCATCGTGGCAGGAGAAAAATATAATCCCAAAGAAAGATATTATGAAATTGGGGAAGTAAAAATTACCGAAAATCCATTTTCTTCAGACAGGATGAGGATGAGTGTGGTTTATAAAAATGCCCAAACTTTGTCCCTAGTTAAAGGTTCTCCTGATGTGATGATTGATTTATGTGATTTTATTAAGATTAATGATGAAATTATTCACTTTGATAAGGCAGACAAAGATAAAATTAAAAAAATGTACAATGATATGTCTGCTCAGGCTCTGCGAGTCTTGGCTTTTGCTTATCGAAATTTAGAAGATGTGGCAGATAATAAATATTTAGAAGAGTCAGAAAAAAATCTAACTTGGGTCGGAATGATGGCTATGATTGATCCGCCTCGTCAGGATGTCAAAGAAGCTATCGCTGAATGTAAAAGTTTGGGAATCAAAGTTATTATGATTACTGGCGATTATGAGATTACCGCTAGTGCTATTGCTAAAAAAATTGATTTAATCAGAGAGACGGGGACTTATGAGGTGATTAATGGCAAACTCTTAAACGAATTATCGGATAATGAAATTTATCAAAAAGTTATCAAGAAAGATATTATCTTTGCGCGTATTGCTCCAGAGCAAAAACTTAGAATTGCTACAATTTTAAAAAAGAACAATCAAATTATTGCGATGACAGGTGATGGTGTGAATGATGCTCCGGCTCTCAAAAAAGCTGATGTGGGAGTGGCGATGGGAATTATCGGAACAGATGTTTCCAAGGAAGCCTCCGATATGATTTTATTAGACGATAACTTTTCTTCAATTGTCAGGGGGATTAAAGAGGGTAGAACTATCTATGGTAATTTAAAAAAATTTGTGCACTATGTTTTTACTTCAAACGCCAGTGAGTTGTTGACGATTGTTTTTGGAGTGATTTTACATATTCCTTCGCCTATTATGGCAGTGCAAATTTTAGCTATTGATTTGGCTACGGATATCTTTCCATCCTTTTCTTTGAGCTTGGAGCCGGCAGAAAAGGGGGTAAATAGGACATTGAAAAATTCTAGTGGATCTATATTGAATTGGAAAGGAGTTAGGAGAATTGCTTATTTGGGAGCAATAATGGCTAGTGGAGCAACGATGGCTTTTATATGGTCAATGTTGCGTGGAGGTTGGCATTTTGGGGAGGTACTGGATGAAACTAGCGTTCTTTATGTGCGTTCTACTACAGCGACTTATGCAGTTTTAGCGATGACTCAAATGGCTAATCTTTTGCAATCTCGAAGTGAAAAATTTACTCCTTTTGAATTGGGATTTTTTAGAAATAAGTTTGTAATTGGTTCTATTTTTGTTTCTTTTGGAATCTTACTTGCCTTTATGTATTTGCCATTTTTCCAAAAATATTTACATATGAGCCCTATTGCGTGGCAAGATTGGCTAGTAGTGGTGGTTACTTTTTTGGCGGTGTATTTTTTTGAAAATATTAGAAAGAAAAAGGGGAAATAGTTTACGAGGTTTTTAAAGTTGTTGAAGTATTTTTGTGGAGATGAGGCGTTGCTTTGTCTTTGATTGCGTCCCTTTTTTGTTGTCAAAAAAGATGTTAATATTGAGATATGAGCAAAGAATCTAAAAAAATATCAATGTCGGTTATTATTGCGATTGCACTTGTGCTGTTTGTGGGTGTTTTTGTTGCTGTAAAAAATATAAACACTCCTGCTACTATGGATAATAGGATTAGCGTAGTGACTAGTTTTTATCCGATTTATTTTTTAGCCTCTCAATTGGGTGGAGATTTGGTAAATGTGGCCAACTTGACTCCGGCTGGCACTGAACCTCACGATTATGAATTAACTGCTCAGGATATCGTGAAGATAAAAAAAAGTGAACTAGTATTTTTAAACGGAGGCGGGTTGGAAGTTTGGGGTGATGATATTGCAAAGAGTTTCAAATTAGGCAAGCCAGAAATTGTAATTTTGGGAGACGCTTTAATAAATCAAGAAATAAATTCAGAAAGTGGAACAAAAAAAGATCCGCATATCTGGCTGAGTCCGACTTTTGCTATCAAAATGGCGGAAAAAATCGCGACAGAGTTAAGTAGGATTGATCCTCAAAATAAAAGTTATTATGAATCAAATCTCAGTATATTAAAAACCAAATTGATTAATTTAGATAGTGCTTATGAAGTAGGGTTAAAAAATTGCAAACGCAAAGACTTTATCACTGCTCATAGTGCTTTTGGTTATTTGGCTCAAACTTATAAGCTGAAGCAGGTTTCAATTGCTGGTCTTTCTCCCGAAGAAGAGCCATCTAGTCAACAGTTGGCAGAAGTGGCTAAATTTGCTAGAGAGAATGAAATAAAATATATTTTTTTTGAAAGCCTGACAAGTCCTAAATTATCAGAAACTATCGCTAAAGAGGTGGGAGCGCAGACACTGGTTTTAAATCCGATTGAGGGTTTGAGCCAGACAGAGATAAATCGAGGAAAAAATTATTTGACTGAAATGGAAAAGAATTTGGAAAATTTAAAAATAGCACTAGAGTGTAACTGAGTACAGAAGACACAAGTTCCAAGAAACAATTTTCAAGCAAATATCAAATATTGAATTAAAAATACTATATATTTTTTTAATTTTTGGAAATTATAATTTGTTTGTATCTTGTTTCTTGTATTTTGGATTTTCGCTTAGTTTATATTTGTAGCCTGTAGATAAGTGTATTAAGTATAAATTAAATTTTTTATGGATAAATTAACGAATAAATTAAGCGGTGTTGATCATACTAAGAACATTATCGAAATTGAAAATGTTTCTTTTGGCTATGATAATAGGGAGGATGTTTTAAAAAATATTACCCTGCAAATTCATAAAGGAGATTATATCGGTTTTGTGGGTCCCAATGGAAGCGGTAAGACTACCTTGATAAAAGTTATCATTGGACTTCTTAAATTTAGAGAGGGCTCGATAAAAATTTTTGGAGAGGATATGAAAAATTTTAAAGATTGGCACAAGATTGGTTACGTCCCTCAAAAAATGGCAAACTTTGATAAAAACTTTCCCGTAACAGTGGCTGAAGTAGTGATGATGGGAAGGTACTCCAAAAGGAAATTTGGCCAAAGACTCAACCTTGAGGATAAAAAGATGACTCAAGAGGCTTTAGAAAAAGTGGGGATGGAAAATTATCAGGAGCGTTTAATTGGAAGTTTATCTGGCGGGCAGATGCAAAGAGTTTTTATTGCTCGAGCCCTAGTTAATGAACCGGAAGTTATTTTTCTTGACGAACCTACCTCTGGTATAGATGAAAAGAGTCAAGGAAGTTTTTATGAATTGTTACAAAAATTAAATAAGGATATGGGAATTACTTTGGTGATGGTTTCACATGACATAGGAAAGCTAACTCAAGAGGTGATGCACATCGTTTGCGTCAACCGGACACTTACTTGCCATACTACTCCGGAGGAATTTATTAGAGAAAGTCAGTCGGCTAATATTTTTGGACAAGACGTAAAAATTATAACTCAGCATAACCATAATTAATTTTTCAATATGGAAATTTTTCAATATGATTTTATCCTAAGAGGCATGATAGCTGGAATAGTTATCGGTATTATTGCTCCAGCCATCGGTATTTTTCTTGTGCTAAAGAGGTATTCCTTGATTGCCGACACCTTGGCACATGTTTCTTTGGCTGGTGTGGCTTTAGGTTTATTCCTAGGTTTAAATCCGATTATAACTGCCCTGGGGAGCTCTATAGTAGCTTCTGTAGCGATTGAAAAAATGAGAACCACTAAGAAGATATATGGCGAGTCAGCTTTGGCTCTTTTTCTTTCGGGAAGTTTAGCCTTGGCAGTAGTAATTTTGAGTTTAGCGCGCGGATTTAATACTAATTTATTCAGTTATCTTTTTGGAAGTATTGTTACAGTTAGCAGTAGCGATATTTATCTGATTTTAATCTTGGCCGTAATTGTAATAACGGCATTGTTTATTTTTTATAAAGAACTTTTATATACCACCTTTGATGAAGATTCAGCTAAAGTAAGCGGCATTCCCGTTCAGAAAATTAATATCATATTAATCATTTTAGCTTCATTAGCTATTTCATTGGCTATTCCGGTGGTGGGAGTGCTGCTAATTTCAGCTTTGATAGTTATTCCTGTGATAACAGCTCTGCAATTTAAGAGAGATTTCATTAAAACAATTTTTTTAGCAGAACTTTTTTCGTTGATGTCGATTATTGTGGGTATCTTTGTGGCTTTTTATCTCAATCTTTCTACTAGTGGGACAATAGTTCTTATTATGCTAGCTATTTTTATTTTAGTTTTTTCTTTTCAAAAGCATTTGACGAATAGATAGAAATGTAATATTTTTGGTATGGCAACTTTTTATCGGTAATTTTTTTCAAAAAAAAGGAGAAGGGAAGAGATGGATGAGATTGAAGGCAGAATTGCAAATTTTTTTTCAGATGAGAATACGTCAGTTCTCGTCATGTCAACAGCAAGTGTCGCTAAATTGATTTTTGCAGGTAAGAATGTACTATATTCTAAAATATCTACAGAAGGAGGCACGCTTGGGGGTATTTCCTTGATTTTTCCTTTTGAGAGTATTTCGGAGGGGATTATCTTGGCCAGAGGCAATGGCATGGGAATGGATTTCTATTTGAAAGATGGTTTTTCAGATGAATATTCTTTTGACTTTTCTGTAAGTGGAGGAATTATACTAAAAAAAGATACTATGAATTTATCATTCATAGTGAAGCGGACCGATAATCTCGTAGTGGATATCGCCATCGATCCAGGGTTTAAAATTTTTTTCAATCAAAGCGTGGGCTGGTTTGATTTCATAGAAGAAAGTGGAATGAGTTTTTTTGATGAAAATATTCTTTTTCCGACAACTGGTATCAGGGGAAAAATGTCGGACGCCATGGTTGATGTAGATTTTCTAGGGGATTTTTCTCTCGATAAGTCCGAGATTTCATTGATAAAAAAAGAAAATTACAATATTTTAAGTGCCAAGTTATTTAACCCAGAAACCAAAAGGGGGAATCGATTTATACAAAGAGGGGAAACTCTTGAGATGGGAATTTCCATCAAGTTTAATCGCTGAGGTTTGTGCTGGCATGTGTCCTAAGGGGATGCATGCCAGCTTTTTATTTTTGGCGTACTCTTGTTTTTTGCTAGGATAAAAGTTAAAATTGGATCAATGACGGATTACTTGATCTTGCCTTAGTTGATAATAAATTTAATAAGGACACGCTCACTCGAATGTTATAAACAAATGCAATGCAGTGGGTAAATAAAAAATGAAGCAAGAAACTAAAAATAAAACTCATACTTTGATTATTTCCGATTTTCATCTGGGTTCAAAAGTTAGTCGCAGCGAAGATCTTATCAAATTTTTAAATAGTTTTAAATTCAAAAAACTGATTCTCTTGGGGGATATTTTTGAGAGCCTTAATTTTAGAAAATTAAATAAATATGATTGGGAACTATTGTCTTTGCTGGGCAATGTTTCTCGGGAGTCAAAGGTGATCTGGGTAGCTGGTAATCATGACGCCGGATTGACGGATTTCTTCACCAGTTTGACTGACGTGAGAGTGCGTAATGTTTATAAATGGAAATATCAAAACAAAAAATATTTGGCTATTCATGGGCATCAGTTTGATAACTTTTTGGTCAATAATGCTATTATCAGTTTTTGGGCAAATCAGGTTTATAAGTTGATTCAACTATTAGATTTTAAAGATAAGCGGATAAGTCGAGCAATAAAAAGAAAAAGCAAGGGTTGGCTTCGAATTTCCAATAAGGTAGCTTCGCGAGCTACTATTTATGCTCGAGTAATGCAAGTAGATTACATTTTTTGCGGACACACCCACAAAGCTATGGAGTCAAATAAGGGGGATGTGCATTATTATAATTGCGGTTGCTGGACAGATATTCCAGCTACTTACATCACCTTGGATAAATCCGAAATGAAGATTGAGCAGTATTTGTAAATCCGGAAGTTTTGAAAATTAATAGGAGGTCAAGTTTACTTGACTTTTTTTGTTTTTTGTGCTATAAATTAAGGTCGCTTTAGGGATAGTCATTTGAAAGCAGGTTGTCTTCATAAAACAGGGAGGATGGAAAATGACAGAAGTAGTAGAAGTATTGAGAGTAGATAATAGAGGCGAGATTTGCATTAAGTGCTCTTCTTGTCAACGTCATAAGGCGGTTAAGGCTCCCAATAAGCACCGCATAGCAGTAAAATGCGCTTGTGGGGAAACAATTCCTTTTGAGATTGAACGGAGGGTAAATCCAAGAACGGCAATCAGTACAGAAGCTATTCTTGGGAAGAAGGTTACTGTGAAAGTGACAGATTTATCCTTGGGAGGTTTGGCCTTTGAGAGTTTGATGGCTATTCCTGTGGGTATAAAGGTGAATATCTCTTTTGTTCTGAAAATCTCAGAAAAGAGGGAAGTCGAAGCGGATCTCGATCTGGTAATTGTCCGTCGAAGTGGTTTCAGATATGGAGCCAAATTTCTTGATTTGCCGGATTACTCGGAAATCAAGAAGGGTATTTACTGGATGACGAGGTGAGTGGGGGCGTTGCGTAGAATTTTACGCGACGCCCTTGTTTTTTTATCTGACCCTTTTCAAAAATAATTTATTCGGTTATGATTAAAAATGAAGTTTTGATATTGGAGATTAGCCTCCTGTCATCCGACAGGATAAAAAGCTAGTAAGGCAACGGGTTTTTATCATATCGAATGATATGACTGATCCCGTCATCGGGGGTTCGCCCTGTCATCCGACAGGGTGCCATGTTGAATAACATGGCGAATTTAATAAAAAAATGTTTTATATCTATATTTTATTATTAAACAACAATCAATTTTATACTGGATTTACCAGTGATTTAAAAAGAAGAATAGCTGAACATAAGTTGGGAAAGTCTAAGTTTACAAGTAAAAGATTACCTGTTAAACTTATCCATTATGAAGCATATTTATTAAAAGAGGATGCGCAACGAAGGGAAAAATATTTAAAGACCACCGAGGGAAAGAGATTTTTGAAGCAGCAATTAAAAACTTTATTTGAAAAAATCCAATAAAGATATTGGAGATTAGCCAAGTGGTAAGGCA
>JAVEXR010000077.1:0-4465 GCA_034003925.1 Candidatus Moraniibacteriota bacterium | reverse complement strand
TCAGTATTAGGCATAGCCAAAACTTCAATTTCTATATTTCTTTTTTCTAATTCCTCTTTCATCCAAGGAAACCAGTTGGCGCTTGGCGACCCTCCCCATCCGTGAATAATAAATACTTTTTTCATAATGCTAAAGATTATTTTTTATTTTTTTTATAATGAAATTAGTAGCTCTCATTAAATAAAATATCATCAAATAACAAATAAAAAAAACACTAATCGAAATCATTATCGGGGTGTTTGAAAATTCATTTTTTCCAGTATGTGCATATTTTTCTCCAAGAAAAATGTTTACATTAAGCATTAAAACAATAATCAGAGCAATAATTTTTTGCTTTCTGTTCTTTTGGAAAATGTTAAATATATAATTTTTTATATTTTTTTGTAGCTCTAGTTTTACTGCAATAAGATAATTGACAAAAATTAATATTCCGATAAATATAAATGAAATCGGAATGGGTAAGATTGTAAAAGGAAGAATTATCATACATCCTGATTCAGCAGAATAATTTAATTCATGACACTCAATTAAATTTGCTATGGATCCAACAATCACCATAATAAAAATCAACAAAGCCACAGAAACTATAAGGAAAGTAGTTATTAGTCCAATTCTTTTTATTTTGTTATTCATAAGATTATTAATTGTAAATTATTATCTTTTAAGAACTTTTTTAATTAAGCAAAAGTTTCTATTTTTAAAAATCCTTTTTTAATAGCTTTGATTTCTTCGTCATCACCTCTTTTGTTTTCATCTATAATCTTATTTATTTCATTTTCAGCAATCCAAACATATTCCGAATAATCCTCAGGATTAAGCTTAATTTTTTCTATATTACTCACAAATTTTGCAAAATAGATAACCTCAATTGAGTGAGTACCTTTTATATCATTCATATATGTAAAAACAGATAAAACTTCCCCTACTTCAATATCCGTAGCAAATTCTTCTCTAATTTCTCGCTTTAAACCCTTTACAATATCTTCCCCATAGTCAATATGCCACCTGGTAATTCATAAACGCTGGGAAGAAATTTTTTAGTAGCCGCTCGTTTTGGCAAAAATACTTTTGTAACTCCGTCAAAATCATGGTAAATAAAAGCGCAGGCTGTAATAACTTGCTGACCATGAGCTAAAGTTTCACTGTCATGAATTTTTCTCTGAATCATAAAGTTTTTACTATTTATTAAATATTTATTTATCTAAAATTTCCTGAGTTTTTTAACTTTATCCAAATCATCCCTCCGCACATTATCATAACACTCACATAAAAAATTGGGTAGAAAAATTCCGGTGCATCAAAAGTACTGGGCATAACTCTTAGGCGCATATTGAGTAAACGAAAAAAAGAAAACCATAAACCAAACAACAAAATTGCCACACCTGTTGAAACTTTTTTTCGGATGAAATGGACTGCCATTAAACTTCCAATAAGAGCTGCTAGGGCTTCATAAAGTTGCGTTGGATGAACAGCTGCAACACCAAAAAAACTACCTACTCCATGTGAAAGCTGATACTGATGAGCTTGACTTAATTCTGGGAAATTTACCCCCCAAGGTAATTTAGTTGATTTACCAAAACAACAACCGTTTAAAAAACAACCCACTCGCGCTATAGCAATACCTACCCCCAAAAAAACTATACTTGTGTCGCCCAATTTCCAAAAATCTATTTTTAATTTTCTGCATAATAAATATCCAATCAAAAGCGCACCAATAATTCCACCTGAGAAAGCAAAACCCTCCATGTCCAAAGAGAATAAATTATACTCCCCCAAAACATAAGCATTTTGGTTAGTAAACCAATGTAATATTCTCGCTCCTACAAATCCACCAACTATCACACCAAAAATAAAAACGAGCAAGGCTCCATTCTTAAAACCTCTTTTTTTAGCTAACCAAAAAGTTCCCAGTGCAACAACAAGTGCCGCGATAAAATAGAAAAAAGAATAGGCTTTCACTACCCAGACGAAATTTCCTAATTGGATTGAAAATAATTCTGGATGCATAATTTATTTCTGAGCGCTTGTTTCTCCCTTGATTTTAATCTGCCCACCGGCATAATCTATGCTCATACCTCCATTCATTTTAAATCCTCCATTTTCTGTTTTTTCCGCCTTGAAGGTCATTTTCCCTGTGGCGCCTTCTTCGTATAAAGGAATCTCAATCTCTCCATTATTATAAGTAAACGGCATCGGTTTAGCATCACTATCCCCGACCGGCACAAACATACCACCATTTTCACCATTCGGTTTGAGTTCAAATTTTAATGGATTAGCTTTTCCTTTCAGTTCTTCCAGTTTTACCAAGTCGCAACCTTCTTCTCCTTCTCCCGCTTGATCTTTAGCTTTATATTCATCTGACACTATGATATCTGTAATAGTTATAGAGCCGTTCCAAGTACCGGTTAAATCTTTGAGCGCAGGATACAGTCCCACTCCAAATCTTTCTTTGATATATTCTTCATACTTCTTTTTCCCGTCAGGCAAAGAGAAATAAATTCTAGCTCCCATGGCAATATCTGTCACTGAAATCTTGGTTTCCATCACTAATCCCTCCTTATCAGAAACATCCGGTCGATTAGTATCCACCATAATTTTTTTAGCAAAATGGTTAAGCACTTCCATTTTTCCTTCATAACCAAGACCTTTGTCTAACCCATTCGGACCTAAGGTATCATCAAATAGATTAGCTTTTTTAAAAGCCGCGAAAATTTGTTTCATTTTATCCTCCTCTTTTTTGATAGCTTCTTCTTTTTTATCACGTTCTGCGAACTGTCTTTGATAGGAAACTTTTACCCTATCCCTAAGCATATTCATTTCTTTTTCACTCAATTCCGGCATTCCCGCTTCTTTTCGCGCATCGTTTTCTTTTCTAATAGCCTCTATCTCTAACTGTCGCCTAACTCCCCTCATCTGATCCCAAACTGCATTAAAATCACCCTTATCTAAACTATAACCCCAAAATTTTCCATTAGCTCCATTCTTATAGGCTATATAGGCCGCATCTACTTCCTCATTTTTCCAGCTATCAATCTGCCCGTTAATCGCCTCTACCGCAATTTTTCCAGCAGTAGTAATTAAAAACTTATCAGCGATTTCTTCACCGATAATTCTAGCTGCATCTTTATATTGTCCTTCAGCTGCATAACCAGCGGCTTGGCTTACTTTGGCGATATCATCCGCACCACCGGTCACTTTTTCCAAGGCTCCCTTCCAGACAGAGTCTGGAACGGTTTCCGCAATTTTTTCTCCAGCCAATATCGCAATTTTCTGACTGGCGCCTACTGTGTCTCCGCTCTTATACAATTCCACAATCTCTTTGTATTTTTCGGCTCCAGCTACCTTTTCCATGATTTGCTTTTGCGTCTCTTCATTTGTGATACCCATTTTTCCTAAAGTCATTCCAATAATTTGATCAGTCACTTGAGAGGAAGTATCATTGACTCCACCACGAATTACATTATCCAAAGCTTGAGAATGGATCCATTTCTCTGTAATCTTAGTTTCATCAGAAACTTTAGGTGCGTACCAACTGAAATGATAAGTTTCAAAAGTCATTACACCCTTTTCCATGTCCACACGCAAGGGCTTGATATAATCCCATCTCTCTCCATTATAGTAAGCCACCTGTAGCTGATGAGCTTGCGTATCCTTTGGTAAATTATTCACATCAAACTTAAAAGTTACCTCTGTTTTTTCATTCAATCTCACAGGATTCTCCCCTGCTGAAATTTCAATAGGTGAATCAACCAACTGAGAATCCTTTTCTGCATTTGGGACATCTCTCGGTGTCACTATTGATATCTCTCTTTCTCCATCAAACGAACCCTTATTAATAGTTACTGTTACCTTATCTTTTTCTAAATCTCCCAAAGTTGCATCTTTTTCATTTGAAACTACCCCCCTAATTGGCTCCTCAATATTAATTTTATATTTCTCTTTTTTTACTTCTTCTTTTTTAAAACCCCCTCCAATCTTCCAATAAGTTGCTCCACCTATTAAAAGAACTGCTATGGATATCCCTGCAATAAAAATTATTTTTTTCATAGAAAAATTATAAAAAATTAGCACCCATCTTAATTTTGAATCATCGCGTTGATTGCGACGCCCATATAATAAGGCCACAAAACTACAGCCAAGACACCTTTCCAAAAAAATGGCAGTTCCAAAAAACCAATTGTAAATAGCCAACCAGCAAACCAAGAAAAAGCCGTGAACCCCTGTTGTTCGATTTTTATTTTTTCCATATTTTCTATTGTCCCCCATTAAACAGCCGGGACTACTTTAGTTTAACGGGGTAAACCGTTAAATTACGGTAATCCGGATTATTCAACTGGAATTAATTAAAAAATTATTTTTTCCACTTAATTTGAAATTCCAACTCTTCTTCGGCTTTTCCTTTTTCGTGCT
Source organism: Candidatus Moraniibacteriota bacterium (assembly GCA_034003925.1). Lineage (GTDB taxonomy): Bacteria > Patescibacteriota > Minisyncoccia > Moranbacterales > UBA9337 > UBA9337. The sequence continues at coordinate 55 of JAVEXR010000077.1, read as the reverse complement.
CTATATTGACGATTGCATCTTTGGGAATATTAAGCCTTTCGCCCGCCACTTGAAT
>JAVEXR010000017.1:0-21603 GCA_034003925.1 Candidatus Moraniibacteriota bacterium | reverse complement strand
TAGTTTTTCTTCTTGCAACATAAGGTAACGATTATCGTATTTATTCATAGATTTAAGATAAAATTAACTTTTTATCTTACTTTTCTATTGGAAAAGTGTAAACTCTTCTGCTGCAATGTTAACAAAAGAAAACTTTTTTTTATTTAAATACTAAAATTAAAAAACAGGGTTAGCGAATTTTCGCTTCCCCTGCTTAAACATTGTTCATATACCTCCTTTAGGCTTTTTTAATTACCTTAACAGTGATTTTTCTCTCTCCCCAAGCCATAGCTCGGTCGAGACCCAACTCACCTCTGCCAGTAAAAACGTCGATGCGTTTTCCTTTGATTCTTTTTCCAGTATCTTCAACAACTCCCAAGCCATAGCCTGGTATATATAACGTTGTTCCGATAGGAAATACCTTGGGATCAGCAGCCACTGTACCAGGAGCAGGAACTGTACCGGATTTGGTAAGCTTACCAAACCCATTGAGTCGCACTTCTTTTTTGTAACTACCAGTAGCAAACCTGTCCTGATCCGGAGAAGGTCCGTAATAAGCCGTACAGACGACTTTTACCTCTGTGATGGAATTACTTTTGGTGGCATGTGCATTTTCACCAACCAACCAAATCATCATAGAGAAACAAATCACTTTTAGCAGCTTACTCGATTTCAAAACAATTTCCTCCTTCTTTTTTTTGATAAACAAAAAAACTGGTCCGGTTTATTGGGCTAGTTTTTTCACCACTCAAGTAGCATAACATAAAAAAACTAAAATGTCACTACTTACATTATACGACTAAGAAATATTTTTCTTTCAAAAACAAAAAATTATTTTTTATTTTTTGCGCCCACACATTCAAAAGCTTTGTGATCATTGAATTTTTCATTCCATTCTTGAGGATTACCATAATCGGCAAAATCTTTATACCAAGTATGCGGCGCATTCATCTTGCTAGCCGCCTTAATCGGGCACCAATATCTCTCGGTGCGAGCAGCAATCTCTACTGCATAAGCAAAAAGCCCATTCACATAACTGCAGTATAAGCAGTGCACTTTTTGAATAACATTCAAATAATCTAAAAATTTTCTGTCATAAATAATATAATCACTCCTTCTAACTTTTGGAATTTTATACAAAGGAAAAGCCACCGCATGATAAATAGTCAAAAAAATATCTAAAATCACCGCTGGAAATATCATCATATAAATAAACGGCAGCGACAAAGCATGGCGGACATCTTTAGGAAAGGCATATTTCCAAACTGGGACGCGAAACCTCTTATTTTTTGCCTTAATTTTTTTAAGAAAAACCACTTTTTTCTGTTCAATGTAAAAACCGTATTTTTTAGCCAAGCGAGCATGCTCCTTTTTTAGTGCCACATTTAAGACCTCTATTTTTTCCAGAATTTTTCTAATTTTTGAATCCATACTAATTTTTTATCAGTTATTAAAAACACTTGCCCATTATACCCCATAAATACTGTTAAATCCAGCTCAATTTTCTACTCCACGCCATCTCTATTTCAAGCTTCAAATACCTTTTCTATTTACAAATCTCTATTTTTGGTGTATAATATAAAATAGTGCCCAAATACACACATTTTCTTAAAAATAAAAATCACCAGCATTACTGGTGATTTTTATTTCCTTACTTTCTTAACTAATCTATCCAATTCAGCAGAAGCTTTAACTAAATATTCAGATAAGATTTTTTTCATTTCCTTTCTGATAAAATTGCTTTTCCTTTTGTCTTTTTCTGCAATACTAAAGGCATCTTTGTATATCATATCATGTTCAATCTCCGACCAAGCGTGGTGCAAAATTGAAGTTAATTGGATTTCACATTTTAATCCTTCAAATTTACTATATTCACTGAGACTGATTCTCTTTTTATCGAAACTGGTAATTATGTGAGTTGCTTCATAACCTGATGATTTCTTGTGCTCTTTAACAATAACTTCTCCAGTCAATTTCGCTAGTAATTTCTCTACAAATTTATTCTTATCTGACTCGAGATAAAATAATATTCGCAGTCCGGCCAAATCTTCTAAATCTTCCAATTTTTTATAAATTGTGCCCTCTTTCTCTTTACGAATGATTTTTTCCTCAAGTTTGTCCAAATCTTTAATCCTATAAAATATCTGGTATTTATAATCCTCATCTGCTAACATACTATCCAGTAATTTGTAAACCGCTAAGCAGAATTCTTCGTAAAGAGGTCTTTTTTCTTTAAAATCATTTAGTATTTTTTTTAAATCACTTTTGGGCATATTTTTATTTTTTTGTTTATCTTTGTAGCCTATATAATTCAGTTAAATGCACCTTTGGATATTATCCCATAAAATAAGCCTTGAGTAAAGTCTCAACTCAAGCTTATTCCAAACCTGACTAATAACCATAACCGAAAAAGCACTTTCCTCAAAAAATAAAAGCAGCCTTCTCCCTATAGGCAGTAGACTGCTTTTCTATCTAAATCAAAGATAAGCCCTCCAAAGAGATCTAGATCTTCTTGATTTTAAACTTTATCGTTTTTTCTCCTTTGATAAAAGGTAATAGCTCTTCTGCAAAAAGTTTCTCGCTCTCCCCAATAACTCTGAATCGAGAGCGCTTATGACTACCAGAAAGAATATCAAATAATTCTTTGGCACCAAAAACTCTTGGTCTTTGATGGGTCTAATTACCTCGGCACATGCCAGGATAGCTTTTTTGAAATTCTTTTGCACTATATGTCCCTGCCGAATACCCAACCACAATGTGCGCGCCAAATCATCGTCAAATATTTTCCTGATTTCTGCGTCACTATCACTCGGGTCAAACGGTAATGATAAAAATTCTAATATCATAGCTAACCCCCCTCTCTTTTTACGCAACTATCCTATCACGCTATTGATCTTTATCGCTTCATCGCAAATATTTCTTGCGCGCAAAACGACTTCATGAATCCCCTCTGGTATAGTTCCGGGCATAAAATTGTTGCAAATATTTCCAGCATGCGCGATAGCTTCCTGTGCTCTAGAAACAGAATCCTTGAGCCTTTTAGATTCGACCGCTTCAACCTCTCCGCCATCAAGAATATATACCACCTCATCAACCAAAATCGCCTCACACTCGGCAAGAACCTCTTCAATATATCGATTGTCGGAAATTTCAACAACACTTAAAATCGCAACTGCAAAAGCAGCCGCTTTCCGATAATCACAAAGAGCTTGCACGCGAGCACTATCTATCCATCTTTGCTGAAACCCGTTTCTCCTTATGGAAGCACGGACAGCCTCTCTGAACTCGAGCCTGCTTGGGTATGTTTTCATCTCTGGCACCTCACTTTTAGTAATATTGATTTAGCGATAAGATTACCGCTCCCATTACCAAAAAAATGTTAACGAACTTTTCAAAAGGTTAACATTAAATTATTTTTGCGTCAAATTAAATGCCTTAATCGTTTAATTATTTTTACCAGATTTGGGAACAAACTCTATTGAAATAGAATTTACACAATGACGTACATTTCTATCCGTAAAATTTTCTCCCACAAATATGTGTCCCAGATGCGCTCCGCATATTTCACAACCTATCTCTGCTCTTTTGCCATCTATATCTAATTTTTTACTGATCGCCCCCACTATCTCCTGGTCAAAGCTCGGCCAACCGCACCTCGAGTCAAATTTATCACTTGAATTATACAATGGCGCTTCACATTGCCTGCAGACATAAAAGCCTTCTCTTTTATTATTGAGATATTTACCCGTAAACGGAGCTTCTGTTCCCTTATCGATAATTACCCTCCTTTCATCTGATGTTAATTTATTTATTTTCATATTATTTTTTTTAATTTTAAGATATTTTTAAAACACTCTTATAATTTAATACGCATAAGTCAGATTATTTTTTTCATAAATCAGTATTTATAAAAAATAAAAACGACCTCTGGCCCACGGGCACTTAGGTCGCTTCTCTTTTTGATATCCATCTTAACTACCAATTTCGAAGGTTATTCTCTTTTCTCCATTAATAAAGGGGAGTAATTCTTTCACTATATTTATTTCACCCTTTGCGATAACTCCCCGCGGAGAAGATTCATGACAACCCGAAAGGATATCATGCAAAACATTTTCATCTAATGGGCCGCTTTTAATCATAGCTCGTATGATTTTAGCGTGTGAAAAGATAACTTGATCAAAATCCTTTCTTACTGATCGTCCCGGCTTAATTCCTAGCCATAGTGTACGCGTCAATTCATCGGCAAATATTTCTTTAAGCACCACATCGCTTTTCCTTGGATCAAACAGTAATATCAAAGATTCAGATATCATTTTTCCACCTCCATTAGTTGATACTGTTTTTACTTCCGCCTAATATCTTAATAACCTTATAACATTTTTTTCTAAAATAGTCAAGTAATAAATTTTTGTAACGCTTATTGAGCTAGAAATTATTCAAGGATTTTCACAAGTTCTCTAATTTCTCGAATCTTTTCCTCTAGCACATTTTTACTAAACTTTTGCTTTGCCCATTCAGTAGAAAATTTTAAATTATTGCAAAAAGTTTCTTGGGATTTAAGTACCTCTATCGGTTGCTTACCTTGCTCAGCAGCCAGACCAAAAATCACTTGTTGAATCCAAGCTGAACTGATGAATTGAGTCAGATCAACATCTCTCATTATTTGCGCATGAAGACTGATTTCATTAGCTGAAGACTTATGCGGATATTCAGACAAACGAATGAGATTTTCTATTTCATCTTGATAGTCGATATCGTCGGGATGACAATAAGTTTTAAAAGCTTTGACCGCTCTTTCGATATTGATTATGTCTGGACCAGCTTTTCCAACGTGATCAAAGTCATGAAAAATACTTGCAATAAGAAAATTTCTCCTCTCTCTCAATGAACCAATCCGTGGGTCATTTAAATAAAAACGAATCGCATCAAAACCTAGCCATAGGAAATGAGTAATGTGTCTAAAATTGTGATAAGGATTATTTAAATTTTTAGCCTTGTTAAATAAAATTTTAAAATAATATTTCAGATCTCCAAGATAATAACCCGCATCATTTCTCACAATAGATGGCAAGTTTCCGACAAATTCTTTATTCTTTCTCATAAGCGCTAAATAATTATAAATGATAAAATCTTCATTTCTGAAGCACTAAACAAATCGATTACTTCACCTTTATTTTTTAAAGCTATATCATGCCCGTATCCGCAAATTAAGAGAAGATAATTTATCTTATTCTTTTTCGCTCACTTCGCCAGTTTTCTTTTTCAAAGAAATCTGCATAAATTTTCCGCCAAAAAAATCACTTCCGGGAAAATCTTCCTGCCATTCTCCTTCAGAATTCAGTCCCGCTCGTTTCACAAAAGTTAAGGTGTCTCCAGATAATGAATACTCATCATAGCCTGTTCCTTCGCTTGGATTCATATTTAATTTTATTGAATTTCCCTCTTTTTTCCAAGAAGAAAAAGATTCACTTTCGCTTCCACCGATTGTTCCATCACTGTTTAAAATAATACTATATTCTTTTTGCTCCTCTTTTGCTGACTGACTTGGGGTATAAGTTATTAATCCCTCCCAGACTCCCGCCACTGAATCATCATCTACATTATCTGATTGCTCTGCTGCGGTTTCTGCTTTATTTTCCTCCACCTCTTCATCTTTAGTGGCTTCTGTTTCTGGCGATTGACTAGCCTCTAAAATTTTTTCAATTTCCGCTACGGTTTCTGGAGTATCAGAAACGCCTTGTTCACTCATCCACTGACTCACCTCTTCTTTTTTCAAAATCGATGCTTCGATAGCCTGTTTAGGTACGTCCTTGGTATAAGCTGGAAGTTTAATGCCAATAACCGTCCCTGATTGGACAGATGAATTGAGCTGATCAGCTCCAAAAGCAACTGCATTTAATTTTTCAATTCCTTTAGTTAAATTGCTTGGCAAAGTAGCCACCATCAAAATAGCCGCCGCCGGTTCTGTCACAGTTCGCACATCTCCCACGATAGCTGATATTTTATTATTATTACCCAGCGCAATTTTGGCGCCGTCATCAGTCACTTCCAAAGCTAGATCCGCTCCGCTGACAACTACCGCAGCTTGAGCCAAAGTTCCGCTAGTCGCAATCGCCGCGGTTCCACCGGTAAGAGCGATAGTTCCCACAAAGCCAGCCACCTTGCAACCATCTTTTATAACTACGGCCGAAGATTCCAATTTTTGAAAAGTGTCACCCGCTTCATTCCATGCATCCGCTTCCACCTGCGCCTGATCTTGTTTTAAAATTTGAAAAGCTTTTTTGGCATCTACGCCCAAGTGCTTAGCCAGCGTAGCGATCTTTTTGCCAGCTGGAGCTTTGTCAAAAATATTGGAAATTTCCTGCTTATCATAAGCTCGCGCAGAATAAATCAAATTAAAGCTCACTTTCGCTCCTGCCATCTTGTGGGCTATTTTTTCTAGCTCACCAGCTTCTCTTTCTAATTCTTCCCAAGAAGTAATAATTTTTGTCATCTCATCATTCCAAGCAGTATATTCCGTGTAACTCTTGGCATTTATAAGCACATTGTCAGTCTGATACCGGAGAGCTACATATTTTTTGGAAATAGAAAGCGTTTCTTCCAAAACCATCTGCTCTTCGCTTGCGGGTGTTTGACGAGAGTTTAAATAATAAAAAATTCCTCCGCCCACCAAAAGAGCGCCCATTAAGACCGCGATGATTGTTTTTTTCATATGTTAAATAAAAAAATTATTAATTTTATAATAGCATAATAGCAAATGATTATTCAAGAAATTGGCCACAATAGTAATTTTGTTTAACCCATCTGCTATGAAATAGTGATGTCAAAACCAGCCAACAGAGAGATGGCTTCGGGCAATGAAAATTTTGCTTTAGTGATTTTATTAATAGTCGGGTCGATAAAATAGTTTATCGCTCCGACAAAGTTTACTTTACACAAAATAGAATTTTGAAATTTACTGCCTCTTAAATCAGAATTTGAAAAGTCAGAATCAGTAAGGTCACTATCTACAAAATCAGTGTCATGCACCACGCAATCGATAAATTTAGTTTTTTTGATATCCAGCTTACTAAAATTACAAAGTTTTATAATACAATCATTAAATTGCCAAGAAAGCAAAAATTTATTTATTTCGCTAAAGGCTACCCCGCTTATTTTACACTCCTTGAAAGTAACATTGCAAAAACTGCAATTCAATATTTTTGAATTGGAAAAATTACACTCGTTAAAAACACAATCGATAAATTTAGTCCCCACAAAATCAGTTTCGGTAAAATTACAACTATTAAACTGGCAATTGGAAATTTCTAAAGGCGATAGTTTTCTCTGCGACCAATCCTCTTTTTGAATAGTTTTATTTTCAATAATATCTTCCATAGCAATGATTTAATTATATCACATCATAACCCCCGCTATTCTTATAACAGAAAACAGCCTTTCAAAGAGAGAATGCTCTTCTTAGTTAGCTTCGCCATACTGTAGCCTTGGCAAAAGTTGGCACGGTGTGGTAAAGGATGTTAGAACTATTTTTATGAATAAAAAGGAGTATATTTATATCCCTGATTTGAGTATCCAGACATAATTTTCCGATTATTACCCAAAAATCCATTCTCTAAAGTCCTTTTTCATTTTTTCTATATCCCACGAATCTTTTATGGTAACAACTAAATAAAGCAAACTGAGGATAACTAAATTCCAACCAAAAAAAGAATTTTGAATAATTCCGTATGGATTTTTGACTAGATCACTTATCCATTTTGCATTATGCCAGCCAATTTTATTGCAAATCAGTATAAACATAAAAAAAAGAAAACAACAATATACAATTGAATTGATAAAGAAAATAAATACATTCAAAAGAGGTATTACTCTTTTTGCATATTCAGGGATAGTTAAGGGAAACAGTATGAGCATCAAACAATTTTCAATAATCTTAAATGCTCTTTTTATTTTTTTTATTATTCTCATTTCGTCTATCTATCTTTAAAAGTAAATCAAAATACCCAACAAGACCATTGGCTATTTCTGAAACTTCAGCAATGGAAGGTTCTCTGCCGTATTCAGCCTTGATTATTTTTTGTAATTCTAAAATTAATTTTTCTGAAACTGCCATATTTTTACATCTTTAAACTTATTGTTCTACTGATTTAATTTTAATAAATTTTTATAAATTTCCAAATCCTCATCAGAAAATGAGACAAAATAAACTTTTTCAATTTGATGGTCTTCTTCCGCTAAAAATTCTTTAACTGCATCCACTGCGATTTTAGCCGCCTCCTCTATCGGATAACCATACACTCCCGTAGAAATATTAGGAAAAGCGATTGTTTTTACTTCATAATCTGATGCTAAATATAGACTCATCATATAACAACTTTTAAGCATATCCGCTTCTCGACCATTTTCGTTATTATAAATTGGTCCAACTGTATGAATAATCCATTTAGCTGGCAATTTATATCCTTTGGTAATTTTAGCCTCGCCCTCCATACAGCCATTTAAAGTTAAACACTCTTGATATAATTCTTCTCCAGCTATTCGATGAATTACTCCATCCACTCCGCCTCCACCCAAAAGACGGCGATTAGCAGAATTCACAATCGCACATACTTCCAAGGTCGTTATATCTTGTTTTATTGCTGTTAATTCTGTAGACATAAAAATTTAATCAACTTTTCTAATTCCAAAATTGGCAAAAGTTTCATCAGACTTTCCAATTTCAGTATATAATAAATTTTTATCTGGGATTATATTTACCCGAGGCAAATCCAGCCTATCGGCATCCCAACAAGTTTGAATAGTAATATCGTCGCTTTTTGCTTCGACTTTATCATGATTAATCACAGCTTCCAACAACTTATCATATTGAAAAGAATCTAAGCCAAATTCTTTGCAACGAAAAATCTTTTTAATAATTTCAGCACTTTTTTCTCCGTGCATAGGTTCTTCTGCTTCGGTAGTTCTTCCGATGTCATGTAAAAAAGCAAACGAGCTTATTATATCTTTATCCGCACCATTTTTATCAGCCAAATAATGTCCAATTTCTTCAACTTTTTTCCAATGGCTATAACCATGAATTGAATCTATCGGTATTTTTAAATTAACTTGAAACCAAGTAGCATTATTGAAAAATATTTTTTTATTATGTAAAAGATAATATTCAATAAGCCAGATAATAAAAACTACGTTATAATTTTTTTCGAAAGGCGTTAACTCTCCTTTTTTATTTTGCTCAGCTAAATTGGATATAAATGAATCATATGCAAAATATCTCCCGTCTCTTTCCCTAAATCTAATCTTATAATTTACCCACGCAGTCCAATGCCTAATTATATACAAAGTATCACCATAAAATACAAACCTCCATCTCTCATCCATTCCCTCGTTAGAATGAAACCCTTTTTTAACAAGCTCAAAATCTTTTTTAGAAAAAGATAAATTAAAATCAAATTTTTGCCAAATAACCGCAGGTCTCTCAAAATCCACCTCCATCAAATTCTTGAGTTCATCATCTTCTTTTAAATCAACTTCATGCAAGCAAGTTAACGAATTATTTTCCAATAAAACTTTTCTCTCAACATCCATAGCATAATCATCTATCCAAGCGAAAGATTGAGAAAAGTCTATCGCTTCGGTTTTTAAAGTTTCCCAATTGGTCGGTTTTATTTTTTGTAATAATTCAAGGCTTCCCTCACTTATCTCATTATATTGAGTAATATGTTGGATAGCATTATTTTCTCCGCCTCGGCAATGCGTAGTCAACCAAAAAACATTATGATTGGAAACAAAAAATTCCAAAAACTCCTCAAAGTGATTAGCCAGAGTTCCATCTTTTTTTAAAAGCACCCCATCGATATCAAGATATATATTCATATTTTTTTATTCGTCTTTTCGATAAACTTTATAAAATCATTAGATGGGTCAATCATTTTATTTATCTTGCAATACCTTTCTTGGTTTTGAACCATCCGCTTCTCCAATCACGCCATCTTCTTCAAGTTTATCCATCAAGCGTGCCGATCTATTATATCCAATTTTGAAATTTCTCTGAATACTGGCAGTTGAAACTATTCCCTTTTCAATCGCAAATTCCTTAACTTCACTATAAAGTTCATCTTCTATTTCTCTATCATTAAACTCAAAAGATATATTATTTTCAGTATTGTCATCTTGATCAAAATAATATTGTTCTTTTGCATTTTCAATAATTTCTTTCAATTTAACCTCGCTAATGTATGGCGTTTGCAAGCGGATAGGTTTAATATTTTCATAATCTAAAAATAAAGCGTCTCCCTTGTCCAACAATCTTTCCGCTCCAGCTGAATATATTACTACTTTTGAATCACTGGCGCAGCATACCGCAAAACATAGCCTAGCGCTTATATTAGCACCCATTAAATTTTCAATATTTTTCTTACATGGTCTGGCAGTCATAAGTATAATATGCAATCCGACAGCTCTGCCCATTTGTAAGATTGGTATAACTTTGTCTTCAAAACGTTTCTTCTCTACGATCATATCATCAGCAAATTCATCATTTATAAATAAAATATAGGGCATTTTTTCTTCTGCTTTTTTATTATATTCAACTATATCTCTAGCCCCAGCATCCTCTAGTAGCTTGAAACGTTCTTCCATCTCCCGATTCAACCAGCATAAAGCATTCATTGTTATATTATTTTTCACAATAGGCTCAGTTAGTAAATGAGGAACTCCGTTATACTCAGTAAATTCAACTCGCTTATTATCAACTAGAATAAATTTTACTTCTTCTGCGCTAAATTTTTTTATCAAGCTACTAATCAAGCAATGAAGGAAATTTGTTTTGCCCGTGCCTGTCGATCCGCTAATCAAAAGATGTGGCAATTTAAATAGATCAACGAACAAATCTTTATTTCCAACCATTCTACCAAAAGGAATTAAAAGTTTTTCTTTATTTCTTAAAAATTCCTGATTATTCCACATCTCTTTTATATCTACGAATACTCTTTCTTTATTAGGAACTTCTATGCCGATTAGTGAAGTATCAGGGATTGGAGCATCAATCCGAACATCGGATGTTGCTAACGCATAATTCAAATCTCGAACAAATCCATCCAAATCCTTCATCCTAGTTGGGGTTATCAGATCAAAAATAAAATATGAAGATATGGGACCCTGCTTATTCTCCTTTAATTTCATTTTGATACCAAAATTCTTAAAAGTTTTTAAAATTATCTCCGAGCGTTTGACCTTTTTATTACTAGCTGATCCACTAAATAAATTGCTTTTCATATTATTTTTTATATTCTTTAAAATATTTTCCAAAAACTTTTTGAAATAAAATTGTTTTTTCATATATCCATCTGAAATATTCTTCAGATTCTTCTTGATTGAATACTCCGGAAACCTCCTTACCTATTTTAATTCGTGAGGCAATTGGAGCGTCTACCCATTCTGCTTTTTCACCAATTTCCTGTTCTATTTCATCCTTATGCTCTTTCAGAAAAACAAATAGTTCCTTATTCCTATTTATATAAATTTCACAACCCAATAAATTTTCACGCGTATTTATCGTAAGCCCAATGTGTGCGTCTGAACTACCAGCACTAACATTGTACCAATGTTGTGGTCTAGGAGTTTGCAATTTAATTTTTTTGTCATTAGCTTGAATAAAAATTTTCAATTTTGTCCAAAAATCCAATTGCTGTATTTTTGTGTTAGTTAACTCGCCACTCGATGAATTTGTTTTTATAGCTTTAGCCCACTCATTTGGTTTAGAAATAATATCAAACTTTGGAGCAGGATTTGAGCTTTCGATTTGCCACAATTCTATTTTTATTAGAAAAAAATTAATGCCCTCATCAGTATGCTCATTCAACCAATCTACTGCTCTTTGATGTTCTTCTCTAAAATCTCTTACTATCCAAATAATTATTTCTGCATCATATCCAGAAGCATAAGTTATTATTTTCCCCAAATGATCATGATTTGTATCTTCAAGTTGATTTTCAATAATAATCTTCCTGTTTGAGTTTTCTTCCTCTGCTAAAATATCCACATTGAAACGGCCGACATTAGCCTCTGTTTGTATAAGTCTTATGCCAACGCCTACCTCTTCGCTTAATAAATCAAGGTTTTCTTTTTGAGCAAGCCATTTCGTGAAATCAAGTGCTTCGTGACTCCAAACATCGCGCAAATCAACTTTTTGCAATTTTGCTAGATCGTTGTTCATATTGTTAACAAATTTATAAATTATCTGTCCCAAATTTTATTAGCATTTCATTTTTTGATTTCAGAATTTTCTAATAAATATAATGCAAGACTACTCATTACTAAATATTGATATGATCTTATTGGATTTTTAATTTTTGCATCAGAAGTATGACTTTTTTCATTTCGAAACATATCAATAGCCATCATCAAAAATTTAACTGCCTTATTGAAATCATCATCAACATTAGGTGCCGCAGCACCTTTAATATAGAGATTGCCCTTACCAAAAGCATCCGATCCAGACTCATATCCAGTAAGAGTTCTCAATTTATCTTTAACAATTTTAAAGCTCTTTTCCACTGCCTCAGCATGAGCACCAGAATTATGCAAAGATAAACATTTAGCCTCAACTGCTGGGTGTATCCCAAGAAGTTTATTCACACTCTCTTCATTCTCTGTGCTGGAGTCAGCTAATTCAGAATACTTTAAAAAAGCATCTTCAAACGCTGGTGATTTAATCTTAATATTAAAAATATATCCTCCGTATTTCATAGCTTATTCATACTCAGAAGAGAAATTACCAACAACTTCAATAATTCCTAGATCTGCAAGCTTATTCAATATCATAATTTCATCTTCCGTATCAAGCTCATCAACTTCATATCCCGCACGATAATAAACAACCGCATCAGAAGGAGCAATTTCCGTCTTTTCTTTAATTCTTTTAAGCACTTTATATATTTTCTCCTCTGATTTCATAAAATTATTACACCTGACTATACTTCTTAAAATTTTCGGCTTGTTCAAATATTTCTTTGAAAATTTCATCCTTTGGAACTGGCGGATAGTTATTTTCGGCAAGAGCCAGAATCAAACCTACTTTCAACTCAGCTTTTATATTGTCACGCTGTGCCCAATCGGTATATTTAGCCTTATCATCCACAATCATCTTTACTTCCTGAGATAATTTAATCAGCTTATCTTCCGGATATTCAAATTCATATTTCACTGCAACCGCTTTTAAAATATCATAAAAAGCCTTCTCTTCAAAATCAATCCCCAGATCAATAAAAGAGGTTCTTTCTTTTTGCAAGTCTTTAAATAAATTTGAAAACTGTTCTGCCACATCATCTAAAACATGACTTTGAAATACATCAAAATCTTTTCTCTCATTATAAACTTCAATTAGTTTTTTCAAGCGTTTTGAGAAATCTACGCCCTTGATTCTGTTGGTTTTTTTAAATTCCTCAATCGCCTTTGATAATAGTTTTTGCAGTAATTTAATCTTGGTATTTGGCAACTGGATTTTATCAATCTTCTCTATATATTCATCACTAAATATATCAGCATTATTTTTTGGATCATTTTTATCTAACTTAAATATTTCTTCTACTCCATCGCTAATTAAAGCTTCTTGTATCATTTTCCTTACATTGTCATTCATTTGTGCAGTATCGGGCGCATCCCCTTTAGTAAGTTTGCGGACAATGGCTCTGATGGCAAAATAAAAATGGATATAATCTCGTTCGCTTTGATTAATATCCTCACTTGAACAACAAAGATCATATGCTGAGCGCATTTTCTTTGTTATCGCCATAAAACGTTTTTCCAATTCATTAGTAAGCTGCACATATTCAACCCCACGATTTAAACAATGCAACTTCTCAAGCGGTGTACCACTAAAATAAGAATTGTCATTAAAATTATGAAATAGCTTTTTCAATAAATCCAATTGGTCTTTTGCAATAACAATCGCTTTCTCTATGCCTTCAAAATCACCGCTTCCGACACCACCATTACCATATTTCTTGAGAGCCACATTCATATTGCTCTTAATGCCGATATAATCCACCACTAAACCGTATTCCTTCCCTTCATATACACGATTTACGCGAGAAATAGTCTGAATCAATGAGTGCTGCTGTATCGGCTTATCAATATAGATTGCCTCCAAAAATGGAACATCAAAGCCAGTCAACCACATATCCACCACGATAGCAATTTTAAAGTTTGATTTAGCATTTTTAAACTGGCGATCCAACTCTTTTCTATCATCCTTAGTTCCGAGCATATCAAACAATTCCTTTGGATCGTCTTTGTGTCTTGTCATTACCATCTTTATTTTTTCAATTGGTTTCAACTCCTGTTTTTCTTGCTCGGTTAAATTAATATCTTCGTCACAGGTTTTTATCTCTGCCCATTCGGGACGCAGAGCAATAACTTCCTTATAAAAATCATAAGCAATCGGACGACTAGAAGAAACAAACATAATCTTTCCAATCACGCTTGCTCCTTCGCTAATTCTCGTCTCGTAATGCTCCACAAAATCTGTTGCTAGTAATTTTAAATGTTTTGGATCACCCAAGATAACATTCATCCGTGTAACTGCCTTTTTGCTTTCTTCTATTTGGTATTCACTTGCACCCTCTTCATCACACTTTTTATAGTATTCTTCAATCTCTTTTAATTTATCTTCATTCATTATCACTTTGGCAGCTCTGCCCTCATACACAATCTTTACAGTAATTTCATCTTCAACCGATTCGCGCATAGTATATGCATCAGCCACCGGACCAAATACATCCAAAGTACCATCAATAGGTGTTCCAGTCACTCCCACATAAGTCGCATTTGGTAAAGAATCGTGTAGATATTTGGCAAAACCGTATTTCACCTCAACGCCCTTGTCAGTAATCTTTAGTTTCTGATCAAGATTAATTTGTGAGCGATGAGCCTCATCGGAAATACAAATAACATTTTCACGTTCAGTCAAAAGATCGGTACTTTCCGTAAATTTGTGAATAGTTGTCAAATAAACACCCCCACTCTCAATCCCCTGAAGGTATCTTTTTAAATCCTCACGACTTTCAACACTAATCACATTTTCGTCACCAATAAATTTTTTTGCATTAGTAAATTGTGAAGATAGCTGATCATCCAGATCTGTTCTGTCGGTAATAAGAATAATAGTCGGAGTTTTAAAATATTTGCTTTTCATAAGCAAACGCGTCAAATATAACATAGTAAAACTCTTACCAGAACCAGTAGCGCCAAAATACGTTCCACCTTTACCGCTTCCGTGTGGACGCATATTTAATTTGATATTTTCAAACAATTTATTCGCCGCATAGTACTGCGGATAGCGACAAACAATCTTTACATCATCTTTGGCAGAATCGGGAAAATAAATAAAATTGTGAATTACATCAAGTAATCGTCGTTTATTAAACAACCCCTTCATCATACTAAACAGCGATCCAATCCCTTCTGCTGCTTCATCGGCATCTTCCACTTTTCGCCAAGCATAAAAGAAATCATACGGCGCAAAGAGTGACCCCATTTTGTTATTTACGCCATCGCTTATCACACAAAGAGCATTGTATTTAAAAAGCTCGGGAATATCCCTACGATAGCGTAAAGTCAGTTGCGTGTAGGCATCTTTGATAGTGGTGTTTTCCTTGACTGCACTTTTAAATTCAATCACCACCAAGGGCAGACCGTTGATATATACAATCCCATCAGGAATCCGCTTTTCGTAACCTTGTATCTCCAGCTGATTAACGATTTTAAAATTGTTATTTTCAATCGTTTCAAAATCCAAAAGATAAATATACAAATCCTTTTCTGCTCTATTTTCTCGTTTCAATACAAAACCGTCAGAGACCAGTTTCATGATTGCTCTGTTACTTCCATATAGGTCAGAGCTGGGATACATCTCAAGCTGGCGAATTATGGAATCTATTTCGTTGTCCGTAATTCCATCAGCACTATATTGACTATGAAGAAATTGCTTTAGTTCGTCACGAAGCAAAACATCACTCATTTCTTTATGAATGGTTTCACCATGGCAATGCGGAATCTGCTCTGCTTCAAAGAGTTCAATTACCGCCTGTTCTAATTTCTCTTCTGTAAATTTCATAATGTTATTTTTTTATAGTTGCCAACTTGGACAAGAGTAAGTTTTTTGTGTTCTCTGCGATATTATTTTCTTTCACTTTATTCAGAATTGTTTCAATAATAGAAGAAACTACTCTATTGAAATTACCTAATACCGAAATATTTGGGATAATTAATTGTATGTCTTGAATCTGCCCATTGCCAATATTCGCCTGAGCGCTATCGCCTCCAACATTCTTAATTTCATTTTGGACAGATTCGCTTAATAGGCTCAAATATAGAAACGAGTTTCTTTTCAATGGCTCATTTCCTAAATCAAACATTCCTACGCGTTGATTCACTAGAATAACCGAATTTAATTCTGGCACTAATCCAACTTTACCGATAGTGGCCCCCGTCATAGCTATAACAATATCTCCCTTATTGACTCGATAGTTCTTTGCTTTATCAATTCTTTCGCTAGAGACATAACCTAAAGAATTATAATCGATCGAATTATTATTTATACTTCCAATTTTAACAACTGGGATTCCCTCGGATTTCCACCAGTCACTTTTAAATGCAAAGCCTGATTTAACCTTAGAATAATCTCCAATAGAACCACAATTCCACCCTTTCGGAATATCTTTTTCTAATTCTTCATTAAACTCCATCTCGCCACCAGTTGATTCATATGGCTTGCCGTTTTCGTCTGGAAATTCAAAATCTACAAACCACTGCCTATAAATAGCCCTTGCACTTTCTTCTAGTTTTTGGATAAGCTGATTATTTAAATTTATCCTATCCACCAAAACATTGTATTCTTTAACGATTTCTTTTTGCTTGTCGATATGAGGGACAGGGAGTTCGGTTTCGCACATTTCAACCCAATCAAAAACTTCTCTAGTACTACCGTGAGACATAAAACGTGCATATCTATCAAATTCTGGTCGCCTAAACCACATCATCAAGTATTCAGGAAGTAATTCATTTTTATCCTTAACTTCAAATGATCTATATGCCTGTGAAATAATTGCCTGCTCATCTTCTAGAAGCGCAATAGAAATTTTGTCGCCATTTCGTGATGTAACTGGGCCATATGCAAATTGATTCTTTTTTACAATTTTATATGTAGACATATCCGTTCCAATTGTATTGGCAATTGAAGGGATAAACTTTTTTTGAATACTCACACCCAAGAGAAGCTCTACTTTTAAGTTAGAGTCACGAATATTTACTTCGCATATGTAATTTCCTAATTGTTTATAATTTGATCTCATATCCTAGCTCTTTAAAAACTTTAAGAAGGTCTTTTTTTGATTGTTCTTCTGATTTTAATAATTCGGAAAAGTCATTTTGTAAACTTTGCATTTTTTCATCAAAATCAATATTTTCATCTCGGTTTACAAATTCAATATATTTACTCGGCACCAGTGAAAAATCTTTTTTGAAAATTTCATCAAAGGAAGCGCTATAACAAAACTCTGGTGTATTTTGATATGTCGTTTCAAAATCCATCTGTTGCCAATTGTGATAGGTGTCAGTTATCTTTCTAATATCTTCATCAGAAAATTGAATATATTTTTTCTCAAACGGAATACCACTTTGTCGCAAATCCATAAACAATATTTCTTTTTGGCGATCTCGATATTTTTTTACTTCACCATTTATTTCAATAGTCCTTGCTTTTTTATTTTTATTTAAAATCCAAAGAGTAACACTAATGTCAGTGGTATAAAACAAATTTCTTGGCAGAACTAAAATCGCCTCCACTAAATTATTTTCAATCATCTTTTTACGAATATTGTATTCCGTGCCACCACCAGACAACGCGCCATTAGCCAAAAGAAAACCAGCCACTCCATTTTCAGAAAGTTTTGAAGCCATGTTTAAAATCCAGGCATAGTTGGCATTGCCAGTAGAAGGCACATCATATCCAGCCCAGCGCGGGTCTTTGGTCAGCTCATCTTCGGCTCGCCATTGCTTTTGATTAAAAGGTGGATTTGCCATTATATAATCCGCTTTTAAATCCTTGTGCTGATCCCTAAAAAATGTATTCTCCGGCACATCCCCCAAGTTGGCAGAAATACCACGAATAGCCAGGTTCATTTTAGCTAGTTTGTAGGTGGTTGCTGTGTACTCCTGCCCATAAACAGCCACTTCTTTTGTGTTACCGTGATGGTTTTCTATAAACTTCATCGACTGCACAAACATACCACCCGAGCCACAACAAGGATCATAAATCTTGCCTTTGTATGGCTCAATCATTTCAGCAATCAGATTCACAATGCTTTTTGGCGTATAAAATTCTCCCTTGCCCTTGCCCTCTGCAATCGCAAACTTACTCAAGAAATACTCATACACTCTTCCCACAATATCTTGCGATTTATCTTTTATCGTATCGATCTGATGAATAGTAGAAAGCAAAGAGGCCAGTTTTGTGACATCCAAATTAAGTCTTGAATAATAGTTATCAGGCAAAGCGCCTTTGAGTGAAGGATTGTTTTTTTCTACCGTAAACAAAGCTGTGTCAATTTTGAGTGCAATATCATTCTGTCTTGCATTTTCCATTAAATAACTCCAACGAGAAATTTCTGGCAGGTAAAACACATTTTTTTGAGTATAGAATTCAACCATTTCCAAATATTTCTCATGTCCTTCCACGATAATTTCTTTTCTGCGTTCTTCAAATTTATCACTGGCAAATTTTAAAAATATCAAACCAAGCACAACATGTTTGTATTCTGAAGGTTCAACTGTGCCACGTAGTTTATTGGCTGAATCCCAAAGAGTCTCTTCTACACTCTTTTGCTTTTTCGGTTTTGCTTGTTTTGCCATAATTAAATAATGTTATATATTTTCAGTTTAAAAAATTTATTAAGGTTAGTATAAAAAATGATATTTTATAATAGCTAAAAAAATAGCCTTCAATAAGGGTTTTGTTGCAATTTAATAGTACCACCAAATAGCTTAGGATTCAAGAAAAAACATTTAAAACAACAAAGTGTCTAAAAACCTAAAACTACCTTCAACTCCTTAATAATTCTGTCCGCAGACTTATCAATCTGAGAATAATCTTTATAGGCCACCCTTTTTATCCCCTTCTCCACAGCCTCTTTGTTCCATTTCGGCGTGGAAGAAATTGAAATAATCCTATCCTTGCCATATTTATCGAGATCAAGGCAATGAAAAGACCCACAAGCCTTACAATCACGATCAAGCAGTATCACATCAAACTTAATGTGATTGGTTTTATTTAAATATTCCTCTACTTGCGTATATTCCGATAAGATTGTCACGGCGATATCGCTCGAAGGATTACTTTTTATAAGCTCCTCCTCTAGAAGATGAAATTTATGCAATAATGTTGCAAGGGTAAGCAAATCATCCTCAAGGATGAGTATTCTTATGGTTTTCATGATATTTTAGAGAATATTTAACTTACCCAAGTATTAAATTTAAAAAATGGAGCATCATCCGTGATATAATATCCAAAACCACCGCCACCTGCCAATGGTCCCGCACTAAACGCCCACTTGTCAAAGCGTACTTCATCAATAAGCTTACCATCAGTTTTAGAAAAAATTACAACTTCTCCAGTATTAATAATTTCTGGCAAATACCTTTCAACCTCTTCTGGTAATCGATAAATATTACCCGATATCAAATACATGTCACGTACGTTTTTTATATATGGCATATCATCAATATCTGGCTCTTTTTGAATAACTATATCTTTGCCTAGAAAAAAGGCAATAAAAATCTTATCGTTAGAATAATAGGCGTTTGGAATCATTTTGAGTGGTTTTTTTAGTTTAATAATTCTGGGCATTTGGGATTCAAAAAGGATTTTTCTGTTAGCTCTGCTTTCGGCCTGCTTCAATCTAATGCTTCTGTCTTCCTCATCTTCCTGTATCACAAAATCTTCCCGCCTTGTAATATCCGCCTGCTCATTCTTTTTTTTACGTTTCAATTTAGCTGCCCTTATAAAAATTAATACAAAAGCTATTGCCAGAAAAACAGCCGCTAAACCTAAAAAAATATTTATTTTTGGCATGGTTTTTAATGATAAATATTATACACTCTAAATATTACCTTTTATTATACACCTAGAAAGATTCCAGAGAAGTGGGAACAAGAACACCTACCGGATTTTGAACGATTTTTGTTTCAGTGATTATCAAAGGAATAAAATCCTCTGATGTTGTTTCACTTTTCTCCGCTTTACTAAGCTTGCAAGTAATAACCATTCCCGTTATTTTTATTAACGATGGAGAGTCCGTGAGCTTAATTAAGCTAATCTTGGTTGGATTTTCCTGTATTAAATCATTAAAATACTTTTTGTTTATTTTTCCAAATTTTTCAAAAATATCTAAAAATACTTGAAGAATTTCTTTGTTAAAATCAAATGATGCAACCATCCCATCTACATTTGCCGTTATACTGCAAAGACCACCTGGATAACTAACTAGATTTAGCGGAGTAAAATCAGATGTGATAATAACTGTCCCTCCATCCTGGTAACCGGCATTTTTAATACTAGAACCAAAGTCTTTTTTGAATGTCCTATTTTTATTTACGCATTCAATTATTTCTTCAGCTCCTTTTTTGGGAACTATTTTATTTTCTTTATTAAGAACATCTTTGTTTTTGTTTAATATGCCCTCTGAAGATTTATTTAAATTAAGATTATCTATTGCTTCCAAATATCTCTTCATGAGAAATTTATTCTCAACATAGCTATATATTTTTAAAATATCTTCCCTTGCAATTTTCTCATCCATTTTAATCATAGTACTTTTAACTACCCTCTCCTCACTTTTATCCTCAGCAATAAAGAAAAGAAAGGCTATGTGAACATATGCCTCCCTTAACTGGGCTCTTGGATATTTATCACCCAACAATCGACTAACCTCATCAACTTCCTTTTCCATTTGTTTTTTTCCGCCTGGAAAAACTCCATTATCTATTTTTGCCCAAATCTTATCCATTTCTTTTTCTTTCCTTGGCTTAAATAATCCTAAAAAACTCATAATATTTAAAAAAATGATTAATATTTTTACTTATTTATTACGCCAACTATTTATAACAGCATCAAGAGCTAACGCATTAAAGCTTTTTACTGGAAGCTTAATTATTTAGCTAGGACGGTCCTGATACAATTTCTTAAGCAATTTAAATTTTATATAATCATATCACCTAAAAACAAAAAACACCATAAATAGGTGTTTTCATTCTATTTGCACGGGATGAGAGAAAGTCTCACTCGCCTTGCTCTCAATAGGGCTTCCGCCCTCTTGCCTTCCGCATTTTTCGTCAGTCACCCCAATCTGGAAACTCCCGTTTCCCGACCCCTTCCCATTTCGATTCTCACCTTGCAAATTTAAAACACCCTTGATGGGTGTTAAATTTGCACGGGATGTAGGAATCGAACCTACGTCGTCGGTTTTGGAGACCGATGTACTACCACTGTACGAATCCCGCAAAAATTGCCACGAGCAAAGCTTGTGGCAATATAGATTATTTTTTCATTTCCTTATGAAGAGTATGAGT
>JAVEXR010000076.1:0-4512 GCA_034003925.1 Candidatus Moraniibacteriota bacterium | reverse complement strand
CCCTCAATCACACCACTACTAAAAAACAGAGGTTTGTTATAATCGAACCCCATTAAATATTCAAAAGGCTACTTAAAAGGTAGCCTTTTTTTATGCGGTTTTGAGGTCTAATGTCAACGGTATGCTATCAGATTAGCTGTTAGGTTTTAGTTTTTAGTTTTTCCTCTAGTCTCTAGTCTCTTGTCCCTAGTCTCTTGTCCATTTTTCATTTGCTAATTCACTAATTTGCTAATTTGCTAATTTTTTTTTATATTTGCCGCGGAAAAGAAAACACAGAGCTCAGAATCCATAATTAGTCTCACCAAACTTTTTTTTATAAAAAAAAATCAGCGACATAGATTGACACAGTTCAATAATACTTTTGTAAATTATATAATCAAAATCAGATAATAACAATTTTAAAAATATCAAAAATGGCAACAAAGAAACTTACCCGCGGAATTAGCAAGAATTTTGTAGATGCTTTTAAAGAAAGTGAATTATATGAATTATATCAAAAACATAAAGATGAACTGATCATTGGAGTTCGCATTAATTATTTGAATCTATACTTTAACTGCGATAGTATAGCTAAAATCACATACAAAAAAGGTCAGATTTGTTGTGAAATTGACAAATATTATATTGATGGAAAACATTATAAAAGTAAAGCAAAAGAAAAGCGATTTAAAATTGATCCTACTCTATTATGCAATCATTATTCAGATATTAAAAAAAACAGTGAAAAAAAAGCAACTTTAGAAAAAAAAGCACAATCCAAATTGGTTCTTTTGAATAACCAAAACAATGATTCAAATTGGTTTTGTTATGACGTTGAATGGAAAAAAGCATTTGAAAATAAACAAGAAATTGAAAAAGCAGAATTTAATCCTAAGTTTGATATTATGGCAATTTCAAAACAAAAGCCTCATAATGTTGCCATAATCGAATTAAAATATGGGAGCGATGCTATTGGAGGGAAAAGCGGTATTTATAAACATATAGAAGATTTTAAAAAGTATCAAGATAAATCTTATTTTAACAAGAAAGAAATTGTTAATACAATTAAAAGTCAAGAAATGCTTGGAGTCGAGATTCCTAATGAAATTCTAAACATAGAAGAAAATAATATTAGTAGCTTTGAATTTTATGTGATCACTTTGAATAATAATGCTAAAACAATAAATGCTAGCACCCCAAAACAAACCATGTCTGGTTATTTATTCAATGATAAAAGATGGAATTGCAAAAAATTGGCTAAAAAAAGAGTTGAGTTCAAATTTGGAGATGTTACAACCTTAAATAATCCAATTCATGTAAAGTTTTTATTTTCAAAACAAACATTACCCAATTTAAGAATTACTGATATTTTAAATTTCAATAATTATGAAAAACAATAACACATATAGAGAAAAAAGAAAAGAAAATGATATAAAATTAATCAATCTTGGCGAAATTTTCAACGAAGATAAAGGTAATAAACCATATCTATGCAAAGACCAAAAAAAAAAAAATGTTTTTTGGAATGATAAAGCAGATCTACTTAATAATGGGAAAAACAATTTATATCCACAAATAGTTGATGAAGTTATTTTATACTTCGCTCTCAATAAAATCACTTTTCACCATATTGAAGGTGATTCGGATTCTGGTTTTTGTATTCCTTCAGGACATACTATTTCATCTCAAATCTCATGTCTAAATCATTTATTTCCTTTAAGATATGATAAAATTGCAGTGCTTTCAATTGCTAAACAAATCATTCCAGAAATAGTAGATATATTTGAGATTAAAACAGATAAATTCTTACCCGGTTATATTTCTTTTGAAGTTGTTAGTGACAAAGACCATTTGAATGAAATAAAAAATAATGCAGAACTAAGTCGTGGAACAATGTGTACTTCTATCGATGCATTAATATACGGCAAATTAAAAAATGGAAATAAAATAATATTACCCATTGAATGGAAATATACAGAAAATTATCACGAAGATGGAAAAACTGATAAAGACTATTCTATTGAAGATAGAGGGAAAATAAAAGAGGCAAAAGGTAAAGAAAGGTTGAGGAGATATACAACTTTAATCACAGAATCTAGTCAACTAGCTACTTTGAATGAATACAGAAGTTCAGTTTATTTTTTTGAACCATTTTACCAATTAATGAGGCAAACACTTTGGGCTGAACAAATGATTAAAAATAAAAAAGATGAAAAAATTAAAGCAGATGATTATATTCATGTTCTTGTGATTCCGAGTGAAAATAAGGAATTACTTGAATATCCATATCCAACAAGCGGAAAAGGTATGTTAGAAACCTGGAATTCATGTTTATCTTCTAACGATAAATACAAACTAATCGATCCAAAGGATTTACTTTCAAATATTGATAAAATAAAATATCAAACACTTATTGATTATTTAACAACTAGATATTGGACAGAAAATGCAAGTTAAAGATGTTATAAAAGTGTTAAAAGAAAGAGAAACTGACTTTCTTAAAATCGAGTCGTTTTCAAAAATTCCTGGAATCTATGCGATTTTTTATATAGGAAATAATTTACCATTATTAGGTGAAATAGTTTCAAGGCACCAAATTATTTACATTGGGAAAACTGAGTCAAGTCAGGAAAAAAGAGATGCAAAGACTCATTTTACTTCTGGCAAAACAGGAAGCTCAACTGTTAGAAAATCAATTGGTTCTCTGCTTTGTTCTAGTGAAAATCTGAAACCAATTCCCAGAAATAATATTGACTATCAAAAAGATAGATTTAGTCATTTTAAATTTGACAATCCAAGTGAAATTAAAATCACAAATTGGATGATAAACAATTTGTCTTTATCATTTTACGAATACCCCAAAACAAAACAAGAAATTGAAGCTTTAGAAACAGAAATTATAAATGAAATTATCCCCTTTCTAAATATTTCAAAAAATCCTAATAATCCTTTTAGGAATACTCTACAACAATTAAGACAAAACTGTGCTATAATTGCAGCAAAAGAATTTAAGGATAGTAAACAAAAACAAGAACCTAAAATTTACATTAGTATAAACAATAAAAAATTAACACCTATGAAAACATCGGGAAAATATATTGATTTGTGGACTAATCAAAGACAATCAATAAAAAACAAATTAGAAAACATCTCAACAAAACAATTAATTCAGCTGAACCAAGAAGATTTTGAAAAAGTAGGGAATAGAGCAAGCTACTCATTTAATCTAGAATATCATAATGGCGTTGTTGTGAACAATATTGACGGAACAGCTGTTGCACGAGATTTGGTTAGTGTTCTAGAAGCGTCAAATGAAATAAAAAACATATTAAAAGTCGGTCGATACAAGATCAATATGGATACTCATTTTTGCTTGTGGATTCAAAAATTAAATTAATTGATTTTTAATTTTATAATTGAAAACTTAAAAGAAAAACAATAAATTCAAATTAAAACAAATATTATGAGAAAAAATTTTGATAAACTTTTGATTGGCTTGACAGGTGAATATCTTGTTGCCGGAATGATGAGTTTAAAAGGATGGGTTGCAAGTTTAACTTTAAAAAATTATCCTTCAGTGGATATATTTGGATTAAATCCTGAAACCAATCAAAATATTAATATTCAGGTTAAAACATTAAAAAATGCTACTAACTTTCCAGTTGGAGTAGTGAGAAGTAAACGTGTGGATATTGATCAAATTATAAATTGTTCTTTTGTTTTTGTTTACATTGGCAAAAACGACTCCATTCGCTATTTTATCATTTCAAGACAAGATCTCATTGATTTAATTATTAAAACAGATGATGAGTATTTTAATAAACCAAGAGAAAAAGAATTGAAAGATTATCCAATTGGTATTAGTCTTAAACAAATAGCAGAATATGAAAATAAATGGGAAAATTTGTGGAAAGAATAATAATGTTTAAAATATTTTTAGTTTTTTTCACACCCCACTCTCCCAATTTTTCCCTATATTTGCAATCATTTAAAAACCACACAAGCTCGGAACAGGTAAGGGGTATTTGATTGCTTTTATTGAATGAATTTGTTTGATTTTTTTGTATTGAAACTAAAAAAAAAAATCATAAATGGCTAAGAAAAATGGAAATGGGGCGGAGGAGCCCTTGGAAAAACAACTGTGGAAGACGGCTGATAAGTTGCGTAAGAATATCGATGCGGCGGAGTATAAACATATCGTGCTGGGTTTGATCTTCCTGAAATATATCTCGGATGCTTTTGAGGAATTGTACGCTAAACTGAATGCGGACATAGTGAATGGGGCTGATCCTGAGGATAAGGATGAGTATAAAGCGGAAAATGTGTTCTTCGTTCCATCGGATGCCCGTTGGGAATACCTACAGTCTAAAGCAAAACAACCTGAAATAGGTAAGTTTGTGGATGAGGCCATGGATGCAATCGAAAAAGAGAATAGCTCCCTTAAAGGGGTGCTCCCTAAAGTGTATGCCCGTCAAAATCTGGATCCTACCGGATTGGGTGAACTGATAGACCTGGTTGGAAATATCGCCCTTG
>JAVEXR010000075.1:0-4715 GCA_034003925.1 Candidatus Moraniibacteriota bacterium | reverse complement strand
AATTAAATCTATTCTTGCATTACTATAATTATCGAAAAAGACACCGAGGATTAGGGATGAGTGGGCTAACACCCATAGAAAGATTAAATGAATTAGCAAGTGTAAACTTGACGCTGCAGTGTTACATTTTTTGACAAAAATAGAAATGCATGTTATTAAATAAGTATAATTAGTTTTAAAAATATTTTATGCAAGCGCATAGAACACAATTAAATAAAGAAAATATCGCCACTTATGCTAAAAGTGTGTCTTTTGGCTACCCAATGGCGCGAAATTTTTTGTTTAACTGTGTTTGTCGGAATAATTTTTTATATAAGAATTCATAAAAGATTTTAAAACTCTTCTTCGGGAAAACTCGGTTAAACAAAAACCGGGTTTTTTGTTTAGCAAAAAGTCCTTTTACAATTCCATTTAACCAAAAAGGAGAGAAAAATGGAAAAATCAAAATTGGCAAGCAACATCTGGAAGCTTAGCGTGATTAAGGCTGTGAGAAGTGGGATGTTTAGTATCGCTATAATTACTCCATTTTTTATAGAGAATGGAGTAAGTGTAAAGGAAGTTATTTATCTTCAGGCGCTTTTTTCTCTAGCGGCTATTATTTTTGAATTTCCTACGGGCTATTTTGCTGATAATTATGGAAGAAAAAATTCTATTATTCTGGGAGGATTTTTTTCCAGTTTGGGATTTTTTCTCTATTCCTTATCACATGGTTTCTGGGAATTTCTTCTAGCAGAAACAGTTCTGGCACTAGGAATGAGTTTTGTGTCTGGAGCGGATGGAGCTCTGCTTATCGAAACACAAGGAGATGCTAGGGACACAGGGCTAAATATCTCTCAGGAGGGAGAGGTTAGGAAGTTTGGTTTTATTTCTGAGGGGCTAACCAGTTTAATCGGAGGAAGTCTGGTAGCTGTTTGTGCCTTGAGAGTACCGCTTTATTTGGACGCACTGTTTTCTTCGTTGGTGTTTTTCATAGGATTTTCTTTAGTAGAATCCAAAAGAAAAATTCAACGAAAAAACATTTTTGAAGCTAGCAAAAAAGTAGGCAGATTTTTGCTAGTAGAAAATAGGGGCGCGGGGAAACTTATTTGTTTTTCTGCTATCTGCAGTGCATCTACGCTTAATATGGTTTGGTTTATTCAACCATATTGGATAGCCCTTGATGTTCCGGTTAAATTTTTTGGTTATCTCTGGGCATCATTCTTTTTCTTTGGAGCATTTGTTTCTGCCAGTGCTTATAAACTGGAAAAATCTCTAAAGAAAAAATCACTGCTGATAATTCTCATAGCCTCAGTTGTCGGTTACTTTCCCTTGAGTATGGATTTATCGATAAGCTGGTGCATGCTGGCGATAATGCCTTTTTATATCGCCAGAGGACTAAGTGATCCTGTTACCAGAGGATATCTGAATGGTGAGATGACGGATGAGCAAAGGAGCTCTATCCTTTCAGTCAGGAATTTGGTCTACAGGTTAGTCTTTGCTTTTGTGGGACCAATGATGGGCTGGGTAGGTGAAGCTTATTCTTTACAAACAGCCCTCTTGGTCAGCGGAGTCACTTTCGGCTTGATGGGACTGGTAGCGTGGATGTTTCTCGTGAAACACAAGGCCGCATAGATTTTCACAGTTGAAAAAAACAGTCATTATTAAAATTAATAATGACTGTTTTAACTTTTTGGTGTATACTATTATGGTTGTTTGGATAAAAAATAAAAAATGGATAGAAAAAAAATAATTATTTTGTTAACTGTTTTGGTGGATGTATTGGGGGTAGGGATTGTGATTCCAATTTTGCCTTTTTACGTGGAAAATTTTGGAGTTTCGCCTTTTGTTCTGACCTTATTAATTGCGGTTTTCTCTTTGTTTTCATTTGTAAGTGCGCCGATGCTGGGAGCACTGTCTGATAAAATTGGCAGGCGGCCGGTTTTAATAATCAGTATTGCTAGTACAGCTATCGGTTGGCTCGTGTTTGCTTGGGCGCAATCAGTATGGATGTTATTTTTGGGGAGAATTATCGATGGTATGGCTGCAGGAAACCTGCCCGTAGCAGAAAGTTATCTAGTTGATATTTCAAAAAATGAAAAAGAGCGCACAAAAAATTTGGGATTAATCGGCGCCGTCTTTGGGGTGGGATTTATCATAGGTCCAGCCTTGGGAGCCGCGCTAAGTACTATTTCCAATGTCTTTCCTTTTTATGTAGTAGGGATTCTGGCTTCCATAAACACATTGGCCGCCATTATATTTTTACCAGAAACTAACGGTCATAAAAATAAGCATAAAAAAATTAGCCTAAATCCGTTAGCGCCTATTCAAAGCGCGTTTAAAATGAAAAAATTACGCTCGCGTTTTACCGCTTGGTTCCTTTTTGGGATAGCTATTGCTGGTATGCATGCTGTTTTTTCTTTGTATTTGAGAGATGCTTTTGGGTTTAATGCCCAACTTGCTGGAGCTGTTTTTACAGCAATGGGAATTTTTATGATTTTTAATCAGACTTTTCTACTTAATAGATTTTGGCTCAAAAGATTTAAAGAAAGCAGTCTGGAGGTTTGGTTATTTTTATTTTTTGCCTTAGGGTTTGTTTTTTTGAGCGTGCCTTTGTTAGTAGCGCTTTTGATAGGTTTAATAATAAATGTAATGGCTCGGTCAGTTTTGCGGGTAGTGATTTCCAGTAAGGTGGCAGGAATTGCTAAAAGTGAAGAACGCGGAGAGGTGATGGGTATCATGTCCTCAATTTTATTCTTGGCTAATATTGGCGGTCCGGTAGTGGCGGGAATTTTTTATGAAGTTAAAATTTATCTGCCTTTTATAACGGGAGCAATAGCCTTGGTGGTGGCTTTTCTTATTATGAAATATTGTTGTGCTGGTAGGGAAAAAGATATAAAAATAAACATGGCAGACGAAATTCCTGAGGTAATATAAACAATTTTTAAAAAATGCTATAATTAATCAATAACCATAAATATTAACTTAAAAAATACATGTCGACAAAGAAGAAAAATTATAAAGGAGTAAAAATATTAATTACAGGAGGAGCGGGATTTATTGGTTCAAATTTGGCTAAAAAATTAATGGATAGAGGAGATAAGGTGGTAATCATAGATAATTTTAATGATTATTATGATCCCCAACTTAAAAAAGATAGAATCAAAAAATATCTCAAGGGTTATAATTTTAAGTTATACAAAGGTGATATCCGAGATGTGAAATTGCTGGATAAAATTTTTAAAACAGAAAAAATTGATAAGGTGATGCATTTAGCTGCTTTGGCCGGGGTGCGCAATTCACTTCTTGATCCTCTAGAGTATGAGGATGTAAATGTGCGAGGAACATTGAATCTCTTGGAGATGGCTAAAAAATATAAGATTAAAAATTTTGTCTATGCTTCGTCTTCTTCTGTTTATGGCAATAATAAAAAACAACCCTTTTCTGAAAGTGATAGCGTAGATACTCCGATTTCTCCTTATGCAGCTACTAAGAAAGCCACTGAGCTTTTGGCTCATGTATACAGTCATATTTATGGTTTAAACACTACCGGACTTCGATTTTTTACAGTGTATGGTCCGTGGGGACGACCAGATATGGCCTTGTTTCTTTTTGCGGATGGGATTACCAAGGGCAATCCGATTAAAGTTTTTAATCGAGGCAAGATGAGTCGTAACTTTACCTATGTGGATGATATCGTCAGCGGAACTATGACAGTGATTGACGCTAATCTTAAATGTGAAGTGATGAATATCGGTGGGGATAGGGAGGAAACTCTAATGCGTTATATCGAGGTGTTGGAAGAAAATTTAAATAAAAAAGCTAAGAAAAAAATGTTGGCTATGCAGCCGGGGGATGTCCCAGCTACGGTAGCGGATATTCGTAAACTTAAAAAATTGGGTTGGAAGCCGACAACTAGAATTGAGGAAGGGATTAAAAACTTTGTAACTTGGTATAATGACTATTATAAAATTAAATAAGTTTGGAGAAATATTTGAATGGGTGTAAAATGTACATAGCTGTTTCAAACTAAACAAAAAAAGAAAAACAAATCAAAAAAAATGGAGGTATTATGCCTGGAATCGAGATTGGATTTTTTAAAAATCTGAAGATGGACGGTAACTATCTTCGAGTGGCTAAAATCTTTGGAAACGAAAACAAAGTAATTGATAGGCTATGTGGGGTTTTTGAAGAAAGGAAAAGGCGTTTATTATTGTCTCAGGCTCTGCCTGATGATTGCAATGCCTGCACTAAAGCTGTTTGCGTAGATATGTGTAGAGAGGGCGCAGTTGTATTTGTCGATGCTTGCTGTGCTATGCGGGAAATCTTAACCATCGAAGACGTGAAAGGATGCCTTTGTCATGAGTTTGATCACTTTATCGAACCGGCTTGATTTTTGTTTTTCGGAAAAAAGAAAGGCTTGGGTGTTGAATAAACACACCCGAGCCTTTTTAAATTGAGTAAAATGCGGTAAAATTAGGATGTAAAAGTTAATTTTAAATTTATGAAAAAATCAAAAACTAGAGATATCGAAAAAGTTTATCCCAAAAAAGAATTTATTAAAAAGTTGCGTCGCTTGGCGGATGCGCTGGAAAAAGATAAGAAATTTAACATTCAAGTGGCGGGCGAAAGGCTTAATATTCCCAAAGATGCAATCGTCAATATAGAGCACGAAAAAGGAAAAGCCGAAGAAGAGTTGGAATTTCAAATTAAGTGGAAAAAATAATTTTTTAATTAAT
>JAVEXR010000074.1:0-4794 GCA_034003925.1 Candidatus Moraniibacteriota bacterium | reverse complement strand
TTTTAAAGAGAAATCGGCTAATACTTTCACAGTATTATCTAACATGTTGGTAGTGACAGACTCTTCCTCTTCCTCATAAGAAAGTTGTATATCATCTAAATATATATATGATTGATCGTAAATAGCGTCAATAGGCGCTTCTTGATTTTGGAATAAACTTAATTCAATAAATGATATATTAACATTCACATCGTTGGTAATCGTGAACGTAACGTCATGCCATTGGTCATTAAGAGGAGTATTCGGAGAAACAACTCCCTTGAATGCACTGGCTCCATCACGCCCTTCCAAATGGATATTCACAAACAAACCTGCTATATTGGTTCCACTACCCTTGGGTCTTGCAAAATCACCGCTTCGCGCATATTTAAAACTTACAGTATTAAATGGCGTCAGGTCAATCTCATCTGAACTGTTAGGAATATTAGCTCCTCTTAGATTCAGATAAATTCTTCCTTTAAATGTGACATCATATACCTTCAGCACTTTGTTCGAAGAGTTATTTCCGTTAATTGTCAGGGGTCTGTCCACGATTTCGAATTTCGAAAATGTAGCGTAGGAAGAAGCTTCCATAAACCTTCCTTCAACTAATCGATCAGTTCCGTTGTCCTCAAAATTTGCAACAATGATAGGGTCAACCGCCTTTACTAAGGTCGGGATCAACATCATCAAACCAATAACAGTCATACTAAGTAAATAATTTTTTTTCATTTTTTCATTGATTTAAAAGATTAGTAATAAGTATAAAAAGTGAAATTTAGTTTTTATATTTTTTTGTCGTGAATGTAGTATTCGTTATAATGTTCGGATGTACTGTTTCTTTTCCATGGGAATTAAAGATGTCAGATCTGCTATTCTAACAGCTTTCCCGGTTTCAATACTTTTTCGTGCTGCAATTCCTACAAGACAGGCTAAAGATCCGTCTCTAACTCCGGCACATTGTTGAAGTGGATCTGGAGTATTCGGTATGAATAGTTGATCGTGTAACAAAGAATCCCCTCCACCATGCCCTGATACTCCATGCGGAATATGGATATATTCTCGTTTACCAAAATTGCGGAAAAGGATTATCTCATCATAATTCACATCACTAACAGGGTTACTTTCCTGAATCCAGGCTTCAACACGACCTTTTGTCCCATTGAATGCTACACGATAACCTTCATAAGGAGAATACGTTGTCAGAGAATAAGAAGCCTGAACTCCGTTCTTATATTTTATGCTGGCACCCATTTTATCATAGATATTTATGTCTTCTTTGAAAACACATCCATCGCGTAGGTACCCATCATATTTTTCATTATTGACATAAGCATGCATATCATATTCTTTCTTGGTTATATCCCAATAAAACTTACACTTTTCCGTATGCTTACATGCACGGCAATTCTCTGCCCTGAAAGCACCATTTTTTCCATAAAAATCCAATGAACCTAACCCGTAAACCTCCTCAGGGTCGCTATCAATCCACCAATTCAACAAATCAAAATGATGGCTGGCCTTATGCACCCACAGAGAGCCGCTATTCTCATTAAGCCTATGCCAACGTCTAAAGTAATCCGCTCCATGAGAGGTATCTAAATACCAATGAAAGTCGACTGAAGTCAGGTCTCCAATTTCTCCGGATCGAATCAACTCCCAAATTCTGGCACGATGAGGAGAATAACGGTAATTGAATGTTATCCGGCAAACTTTCCCGGTTCTTTTCTCTGCATCAATAATCGCTTGCACTTTATGCTCGTCTATTGTCATCGGTTTTTCACTCAACACATTTACACCTAACTCCATCCCCCGGATGATAAACTCATGATGATTGGAGTCTTTTGTACAAACAATTAATAATTCCGGCTTTGTTTTAACCATCATTTCTTCAAAATCAGTAAAAGTAGGACAATCTGCTCCTATATATTCTTTAGCAAAAGCTAAACGTCCCGGATTTATATCACATAATCCTACAAATTCAACATACTTAGCGTAATCTTTAATCAAGTCTCTCCCCCACATACGACTCCCGCGTATTCCTGTCCCGATAAGTGCAATCTTCATCTTCTTTATTGGATTTGATCCTGATTCTTGCATTAACCGGGCATTCAGAGCTGAAGGAGTTAATAAAGCCGCTCCCGCTATAGTACCTGCAGATGATATAAAATCTCTTCTGCTTATCGATTTTGAAAATCTTCCCATACTTAAATATTGATTTTTTATTTACTATTAATACATTTAATATTACTGAGGTAAGGGTTTGGTCTTAAAAGTTTTCGTATTCCACTTTGAATCATTAATACCCTCTGCTGAAGCCTTTAGTCGTAACGTATATTCAATATCATAATCTAATGAGTAATTAAAGCTGGTTGTAGTCAACGTATCCGTTACAACTCTGTTCGTTCCATCAAAAATGATATTGTCATTCGCATATAACTCAACTATATACTTCTCGGCCCCATATACAGGAGACCATGTAACACTAAAATCCAAATCATTTATAATTGTTGTTTCAATACCTATTGGTGCAAACAGCCGATCAAATGTCAGATCTGTTATTACTTCTTTTTCTTCATCGCATGAATACCATGTGATTGTCAAAAGAGCAGTTAACATTAAAATTATTATTTTTCTCATATCAGAATATATACTGTTGTTTTATATTTTTTAATATCCATAGTCATTGACTAATTTTCCGTTACTATTATCAATAAAGTATTGCCATATAGGCCAAAACTGATATTGATTAGGATCTATAGAAGAGTTATATATTGACTCAATCTTTGCATCATTTAAAAGAGAAGTAGAAATCCATAAAACATTATTAGGATACTCTGAACTTTTGTCTTCCGTTTCTCCTCTGTTTAGACCATAAATTTTAAGGGTCTCCTTGTCATTCTCAAGTTTATAATACAATCTGTTGCTTACGTCAGCATAACGTCCGGTTTGGTCTCTTAGCTCATACATCCTGGCTTTAGCTTCATCCATCTTGACTTTCAATAGGTTCCATCGTATCAATGTCTCCTTACGGAGCATTTCTCCGGCAAATTCAAAAGCATATTCATCCACAATAGCGTTAAACATTTTTTCTTTAGAATCCAGCGCGTTCACGTAATCCTCTACTTTCTCTTGCCATACGCTTGAAGAGAAAGCTCTTTTACGAATTTCTTTCAGATATGGCGCAGCAGCCGCAGGTCCGTTCAATTCATTCTCAACTTCGGCCAGCATCAATATAATCTCTGCGTAGCGCATATACTGTTTTTGTAATCCGTCGCTATTTGTGGATAACACCTTGCGCTTCATCCACTCGAACCGGTACTTACCAAACGACCATGTATTTACTCTTGTAGTTGCAAAAGTTTGATAAGCCGGATTAGAATTACTCCATTGATACGGAACACATGTTACATCCCTGCGGGTATCATTTACATCATAATCGTAAAACAAATTAGGGAGAGGCCCAATCGAACCTCCTTGAGGCATTGCAGTATATTGATCTACACTTTGGTGTCTGACAGCAAAAGTATAGGCCATCCGCCCCCTGCTGGATGAAAATGGTATTTGCCATAAAGATTCGCCACCAGCACTCATATCCTCTTCACATAA
This sequence comes from Candidatus Moraniibacteriota bacterium, assembly GCA_034003925.1. Lineage (GTDB taxonomy): Bacteria > Patescibacteriota > Minisyncoccia > Moranbacterales > UBA9337 > UBA9337. Next base: position 1,206 of record JAVEXR010000074.1, on the reverse strand, counting down.
TTTTCTAAAAACCCTCTCGAAAGATGCTTCCATTTTCCCTGATTTCGGGTTGGTATATACATCCAAAAGATCCTGACGTGCAATAGTGTACATTTTTTCTTTACTCAGTTCAGGGTCATTACTCAAACGCGGTTGATCGGTATCAGGTCTCTTAGAATATCCCGCTGCATTTAAACAAAGCCGGGCTCTTAATCCTTTAATAAATGTTTTATTTATACGCCCCACGGTAGAAGTCATTTTGTGTTCATTAGGCCAAAATGCTAATTCTGAAGCTTCTCCTAAATCCGCTATCAGTTGTTTATAAATCACATCTCTGTCGGCTTTAGGAACATACAATGTTTCTGTTGAAATAGGTTGGAAACGGGCAGGAACATCTCCATGGGTTTTGACTAAATCAGCATAAAGAACCGCTCGTAATGTTAAACTTTCTGCCAATAACTGTCCAAAATCTGTTCGGGGGAGTGCTTTCCCCGTATTGCGCAAACCTTGAATACACAGATTTGCCCGTTCAATGCCCTCATAACTTTTAGCCCAGGTATTATTCCATGTGTTCATTAGGCTGTTAGTTGCCGTAGGAACATAAACGAATAATGGGGTGGCAGAATTTGTTTCCATGTGCGAATACCTGCCCCACTCCAGATCTGTATTTGCTCCATAATAAGAGAGCCACCTTCCCATGTATGAATTTCCCTCTCCAAAAGTGTGACTTATGCTATTGACTGCTGACTCTGCGAGGTCAATCGTGCTAAATACAACCGACTCTTCAAGTGACGATTTTGAAGGTTGATAAAAATCGTCACATGCCGACACCATAGAACCAAATATCAACAAAAAGCAAATCTTATTTTTCATTTTTTTCAATGTATTTGTTAATTAAAAGTTCAAATTCAAACCCATTAAAAACTGACGGCTTCTTGGGTAAGCTGAATAATCCACTCCTGGTGTCATAGGGGTACTCCTCCTCGTTGATACTTCAGGATCAAAACCGGAATAGTTAGTCAGCATAAATACATTGTAACATGCAGCATATAATCTAAGCTGATTTACTTTTAACATCTTGATCGTATTTTTAGAAAATGTATATCCCAATGTCAGGGTATTTAATCTCAGAAACGAACCATCTTCTACTGCCCAATCGCTAAAAACATAATTTTTTTGATAAGGAGACCACAGCGTTGTGTTACTATTCAATTCTGCTAAAACAGC
>JAVEXR010000073.1:0-4869 GCA_034003925.1 Candidatus Moraniibacteriota bacterium | reverse complement strand
TTGAAGTAGCTCCTGTTTTATACGTGAGATAACCCATAAAAACTGAGGTAGTTCCCGTATAAGAACCTTCGGAAATAAAACCCCCGTCATTTATGTGAAGTTTTGCTAAAGGAGTGGTAGTGCCAATCCCCACATTACCACCGCTAGTAATTCTCATCCTTTCTGTAGTAGAGCCTGTTTTGAAAATAAGAGGATCACCTGATTGAGAAAAAATATGTAATCCTGAATTATCACCCCAAGAACTAAAGCCATTTTCATCATTTATTATTCCAGCAAAATCCATATTTGTACCAACAGATTTCATAACTAAACCAGTTGCTCCATCTGTACCATAAGTTTCATAAAAAGAATTTCCGGAATCCACGGTTAATGATATTGAAGAATCGGGATTTCCTACCATTGCAATATCCCAATCTTCTGTTCCTATATTTAAAGCAGCACTTGGTGAAGTATTGCCAATTCCAACTCTTCCTGTTGTGGTATTCACATAAATCACACTACTCGTCACCCAATTTTCCCCTCCATTATTCACCAAAATTTGTCCTATACTACCACTTGGCAATCCTCCGCCTAATTCACCCCAAGTCAATGTATCACCATTGTAATATTTAAATTTTTTAGCATCAGAATCGTAATACAACTCTCCATCAACTCCATTGGTTGGATTGGTGGTTAATCTTGGAATCAAAATTCCTCGATCAGTTGAAGAAACTTCAAACGCTACAGAAGTGGTAGAAACATTTATATTGTGTCCAATCGCCACCTGGCCGGAATTGAAGGCGACAAACGAAGAGGTGGCAATGCCGTTGCGAGTAATATTTATTAAATCTCCAGCTCCATATTGACGACCATACAAAAAAGGAACATCTTGAGCAGTAGAAGCTATTGTGAGATTTCCAGTTATAAAATTTTGAGCATTTGGTACACAATTACCTGAAGTACCACTACAACCACTGTAAGTACCTGTAACCACGTTTCCACCAATAGTAATCGTGCATTCTCCACCATTTAAAATTTCACAATCATTACCCCCGTCACAATCCAACCAACCAGAAATACACTTAGAATTATCATAAGCTGGCGAAGTACTGCATACAGAGGCATTGGGCTCACTGGCCCAGGTATTTGCTTGACAAACTGTTACTACATGAAGATTGTTACAAGTAGAGCTAGGGCTACACCAAAAATCTCCACCGTTATCACAATACGGCGCTGGAGAAGTAAACGCGTCGCAATTAACCACATAGCCACCATAAGTTCCACCTCCATTATTTACAGAGGTATTTGGTAAACCTGATTTTAAATTAAATAAAGCTGAAGAGTCATACCATTGAGCTGTTACCCCGCTCAAACCACACATTACTTCTCCGGTGTTTCCTTTTTGACCATTGTAAGTTGTTGGACATTGGGTAGGGTCAGTTTTCCAATTTACCGCTTTAGAAATATCTACATAAAAAATAAAAGCTCCAAAAATAAACAACACGATCATTATTGCTTTCATAAAAAAATTTATTTGCATTGTTGTTTTGTCTGTTATTCTCATATTTTTTATTTTCGTCTTTTGTCATCCCCGCGAAGTCGGGAATCCAGTGGCTAATCTTGATTTTTCCCGGATCCCCGCCTTCGCGGGGATGACACTTTGTATTTTTTATTCGTGTTAATTCGTGATTTAAATTAGTGTTTTTTATTTACAACAACTAATAGCTTTTGAATTATTACATCCAGAAAGCCACCCTTGTCCACCACCAGTAGTCCCATTATATTCCCAAAAAGCACCTAGGTAGTTTAATGATGAAGTAGTATAACCTCCACAATCATTGGCATAAGCTGTATATCCAGGAGGCCCTTATGCTATCCATGCTTGGGGTAAACCAGTAAATTTAGCAACACCATTTAATCTAATAAAAGAAATTATTTCTCCACTAAAACAGAAATGATAACCAGAAAAAGTATCATTACAAATTTCATTTGCAGCCTGATATCCAGTCTTGCCGTTATAAGAAAATAGTCCTGATGTTACCATTATCGTAGTGGTGACATCAGTAATTGGCACCACCCAACCCAAACTCGGATCAAAACAATTCGTTCCAGTAGAATCACAATACAAATTTGCTCTCACCCCAGCATTATGAGTCGTCGTCGCATTGAACGTCGTGCTGGCGCTGAAAATCGTTGGTGAAGCAAAAGTGTTTTCCATATCAACTCTTGCTAGAGAAGAAGAATTGATAATATTATTTATATCAACCATGATAGTGCTAGTGCCAACAAAAGTGATTCTGCCGTAATTATCAATACTCAAAGTAACTGCTGTTGTTGAATTTCCATAAGTACTACTAACGACATTACCCATCTCCACTAAACGCATTCCATCGGTAGATGAAGCAAAGAAAGCAGGGTCGTATATAAACATCAACCCTGTTATAGAATCAATACTAAAAAAATCTCCATCATATTTCAAAGACAAACCTCCCAAAACATTGGTTTTGAAAATATCAGAATCATAATTTATCGCTAATTTTCCAGAAGATGTTGTTAAAGTAAGCTCATCAAAATTAACAGAGAATTCATTGTTGCTATTTAGAGATAAACCACCATTAGAAAGAGCAGAATAAGTGCTAGTAGTGTCAATTGATCTCCAAGTAAATCCATTAAAATATTCAAACTGGTAAGTATTGATATTATAAATAAGCAAACCATTGGAAGGTGTAGGAATCCCATCTCTTTGTGCAGTAGTTAAACGTGACAACAAAACACCTCTATCGGTGGAAGAGACTTCGAAAGCAACGTCATTACTAATTGAAGTCAAACCAATACCCACTTGTCCAGAATTGGAAATTGTAAAAGTAGAAGTAGAAATATCATTTTTACTGAGTCGCAATAAATCTCCATCTCCATATTGTGTTCCCCAGAGAAGAGGTGAAGAAGTGGCAAATCTTGCTTCTACGCCAGTTTGAAAACTTACCGGAGCTACAATACAACTACAATCAGCTCCAACTACTCCAGGCAATCCGCTAATAAAATCATTACACGGTGTTACATTAGTTTGAATTTCACAATCAGAAACATTTCCATCGCAACTTCTATAGCCGGATCGGCAATTAGCTGTAGCCGGTTCTCCTAGCGCATGAGCAGTTGTTGTGGCACATTCAAAAGCACCAACTTCTCCTGACCAAGTTCCAGCAAAACATCTTGTTGCAATATTGTTTGTATTTAAACAACTATCATCAACATTACACCATAAATTATTTGAGGTTGAATTATTATTGTTGTTGCAAAATGGTGCGAGTGTGCCCCCAGTAGCTTCACAATTCAAAACATGACCTCCAGTATTATTTGGATCATAACGAGTGGTTGATGTCTGGGTAAAATCTGGAGAAAATTCGGCTTTGGTCATGGGCGAATAACAACTACCTGACCCTTCCGATAAACCACAAATTTTGTTTTCATCTCCACCACCCCTACAATCAACGGAACCACGAACAGCATTACAGCTTGCCGGATCATTTACCCATGGGTAAGCGGCTTTAGAAATATCAACAAAAAATACAAATGCACCGAGCACAAATAACACGATCATTATCATTTTGATCAAGAAATTTATTTTCATAGTTGTTTTGGCTCTCATTCTCATATTTTTTATTTTCTTCTTTTGTCATTCCCACGTAGGCGGGAATCCAGTGGTTAATCTTAATTTTTCCTGGATCCCTGCTTTCGCAGGGATGACACTTTCTACTTTTTATTTATGTTAATTCGTGTAAAAATTAGTGTTTTCTATTTACAACAACTTATAGGCATAGAGGAATTACAACTGATCATCTTACCACTTCCTCCACCACCATTATCATCAAACTTCCACCAAGCGCCATAAGAAAATCCGCTTGAAGTTGTATATCCTTCACAATCATTTGTAGAAACAGTCACATATCCCGGAGGGCCGTTTGCCACCCAACCATTTGTTTTACCAGCAAATGTACTGGTGCCATAAATTCGGATAATATCTAAAATTTCATTTGCTTGGCAAATATGATAACCAGCGCCAACAGTAGAACTACAGATTTCGTTTGCAGCTTCATACCCTATTTTCCCATTAGCCCCTGCGTAATTACCAAAATTTCCGTTATAATTAGCAGTTGTGGTATTCATATATCTAGATTGAGGAGTAGCCCAACCAAATTCATTTGGGTTAAAACAATTATTACCATTAGCATCACAATATAAACTGGAACCTATGTTCCCATCTACTTTCAATTTCAAATTTGGTTCAACTGTTGTTGTACCCACCCCTACTTGTCCACTTGGTAAAATCGCTAAAGCCACTTGAGTAGAACTGGTAAACGCCAATCCACCACCAGTGGTTGTAGATAATTTCCAATTATTAGTAAAATCAATTTCCGGGGTAAATATTTTTCCAAACCACCCTTCTTTCCAAACAAGCGAAGAAGTTCCCAATGTGTAAGCCAGATTATGTTCCGGTAAAATGTCGTGAAATATAGCTTGTCCGGTGACATAAATATCATTTAATGTTGTTGTTCCATAAACTGTCAGATTGTCAGAATAAATCGTACCTGAAACAAAAACGTTATCATTAAAAATAGTCGGATTGTTGAAAATTGCCACACTGTTGAACGTGCTCGTGCTATTAAACTCAGTTGCATCGTTAAAAATACTGGAACTGTTAAACGTGCTCGTGCTATAAAATTCTGTACTGCTATTAAATGTTGTATTGTTTATAAACAAAGAATTTACGTCTACCCATTCCGGAAAACCGGAGGCGTTTATTTTAATAATTTGATCAATCGAACCTGAAATTCCGTTAAATTTTAACAATCCATTTTCAGTAATATCAAAATCTCCGGCTAAAGTTAGTTT
>JAVEXR010000072.1:0-4885 GCA_034003925.1 Candidatus Moraniibacteriota bacterium | reverse complement strand
TGGAGGGTATGATTTTTCAAGAAGATGGAAAAATGGTTATAGGCGGATGGTTTCAAAACTATGATAGTTTGCCTAGAAATTATATAACGCGTATTAATGCTAATGGGACAATTGAAAGAACATTTGACGGTGTTCCTGTTTTAGCTGAAGTTACTCCATTTGCTTCACCGAGCTCTAGTAATACCCCTGAATATGTTTTTAGTTCGACTGAAGCTGGAACGATAGAGTATGGCGGAGATTGCTCAAGTATCGTGTCTACCGCTGCGGTTGGTAATAATGCTATTGTTTTTAGCGCTATGGCCGAAGGGATATATTCCAATTGTTCAATTACTGTAGCGGATGGTTTAGATAATGATTCAAATACTCTATATTTGGATGAATTTGTAATTGATGCGGCTGATCCGTCGATCCTATCAATCAGTAGATATGCTCCAGAAGAGGAAGAGGTAACTGATCGCACTAACGCTAAATTTAAAATAATTTTTTCGGAGCCGGTTAAAAATGTTTCCTTGGATGATTTTGTGCAGGGTGGGACAGCTGCAGCGGCAATTACTGCGGCTGGTGTGACTGAAATAAATGGTAGTGATAGCTATTTTTCGAGCGAATATTTTTTTGATATAGATAATCTTTTTGATGGTACTTATGGCTTAACTCTTTCGGGGACCAATAATATAGAAGATACAAACGGGAAAACCACCTCTTTAACGATTGGGGCCAATGAAAGTTATAATTTTAAAGTTGTTCCGATTGTTGAAATTTTACCAAGTGAGAGTCAATCAGCAGATTATATAGAGAAAAGTATTATCGTTACTGATGATACTGCTATATTGAGCAGTGCAGTGACAGTTAATAGTGACGAGGATAAATTGCTTTATGATAATCTTGCTCAAATTTCTGATTTGGTGTGCACTCAAATTAACACCAAGAGAGTCGAGTGTAGTTTTAAAGTTTTATCTGCCGGTGAGATAATGGTAACAGCTACCGATGTGGCTGGTAATATAGGTTCTGGGTCTGCAGATTCTGATTATTCAGTTTTTGATATTCCAAAGCCAGACGTTAGTTTTAGTGGAAAGCTAAAAAATATGGCTTTGTCTTCAAAAAATAAAATGTTATCGAAAAATGATGAAATAAGATTTAAGGGAACTTTTAGTGAATTAAGCGGGGGAACGGTGGTTATCAAATATAAGAAAGGTTCAGATAAATCTGAAGAAGAAATTGCAGCGATAGGAGATGATGGAGGCTGGTCAAAGAAAGTAAAATTCGATGACGATGGTTCATATAAGGTGAAATTTACTTATTTTAATAAGAATGGAGAAGACGTCGGCTCCAAAGGTTCATATGCAATTAAAGTAGACACGGAGGATCCTGAATTTAAAAAAATGCCAGCTAAACTTAGTAAGAGGGTAGGCGCTGCAGTTTGGTGGGAGGCGACAGACAATGATAAAATAAAAGAATACAAGTGTTATTTCAATGGCAAAAAATATGAAACCAAGAAAGCTTCCTTTAATATTCCCCAAAACACTGCCAGGGGTATTTATAACTTAGAGATTTGGGCCTATGACAAAGCTAAGAACAAAGAAAAAGTGGAGGTTTTGATTAATGTTAATTAGAAGATATTTGAAGCACAATAAATAATAAACTTTTATGGAAAAAGGAGCCATCATAAAACATAATATAAAAAAGGCAGCTGATACTGGGAGTTGGAGAAATTATGCTCCAAACGTGGATTCTGAGAAATGTATAGGATGCAAGTCCTGTGTTAAGTATTGTCCAGATGCTTGTATTTTGATGAAAAATAGAGAGGATGGAAAACCGACAGAATTAGCTCAGATTGATTTAAAATTTTGTAAAGGTTGTGGGGTGTGTGCTCAGGTTTGCCCAGTGAAAGCAATTGAAATGAAATAATCAAATTAGACTTGATTATTTCATAAAGAAACAAATAACAAAAAACAATTTCCAAATAAATTTCAAATTCTAATCTGTAAATTAAAAACACATAACTTTTATTGAATATTGATTATTGAAATTTGATATTTGTTTGTATCTTGTTTCTTGGAATTTGGAGCTTATATTATTTAAAATATTTTTTATGACTAAAAAACTTAGAACTAAATATAGCGTGGCGCTGACTGGAGGTGCGGCTTCAGCGGAAGCGCTTCGACAAATCAATCCCTTTGTGATGCCAGTTTATCCAATTACTCCTCAAACTCCTATCATAGAATCCTTTGCTAAAATTTGTGCGGATGGAAAAGCGGATACGGAGATTATCACGGTTGAGTCAGAGCATAGTGCAATCTCAGCGGCTATTGGTTCGCAAGCAGCCGGAGTGCGCACGGTGACGGCTACAAGTTCTCAGGGGTTGGCCTTGATGAATGAGATTCTTTACATTGCTAGTGGAATGCGGTTGCCAATTACGATGCTAATTTCAGCTCGCGCATTAAGCGCGCCATTAAATATCCATGGTGATCATAGTGATGTAATGGGAGCGCGCGAGACTGGCTGGATTCAAATTTTCTCTGAGTCAGTTCAAGAGGTCTATGACAATGTTATTATCGGGACAAAATTAGCTGAAAAATCAGAGCTACCTATCATGGTGGTAATGGATGGATTTACTACCTCACATAATGTAGAAAATTTAGAACTTTTACCAGATGAAATAGTGAAAGATTTCGTAGGGGAATATAAAAATGAAAATGCTTTATTGGATGTGGACAACCCTGTGAGTTATGGTCCGGTAGCGCTGGCTAATTCTTATTTCGAATTTAAACTTGACCAAGAAGAGGCGATGAATAAAGTAGCTAAAAATTGCAAAGAAGTAATGAAGGAATTTGAAACTATCTCGGATAGAAAATATGATTTAATAGAGGAGTACGAAATGGGAGATGCTCAAGCGGTAATTGTAGTAATGGGAGCTACTGCCGGAACCGCCAAAGATGCAGTGGATAATTTGAGAAAAGATGGCAAAAAAGTGGGACTTTTAAAAATTAAATTATTTAGACCTTTCCCCTATGAGGCAGTTGCTAAAGCTCTTAAGAATGTAGGAAGTATAGCAGTGATGGATAGAGCTATTTCTTCGGGATCAATACCAGCTTTGTATTCGGAGATAGCCAATACCGTTTTAAGAAATGATTTGAATGTGAAAATCAGCAGTTATGTTTATGGATTGGGTGGAAGAGATATTTTTATTAAAGATATTGAGGGGGTTTTTGATGAATTATTGAATGAGAATTTTAGTAAAGAGGTTAGGTATATTAAATAGTTAAAAATTTAAAGTGCAAAATTCAAAATGGTAATTCAAAACTAAAAAATTTGAATGTTTATAGAATTTGAATTTGTTATAAAAATGAATTTTGGATTTTGAACTGTAACTTTTAACTTTGCATTTTTAACTTTTAATTTAAATTTATATGAATAATGATTTAACAAAAAAATACGCTTCTGGTGGAGATACTTGCGCGGGTTGCGGGATTCCTGTAATTGTGAGAAATATTTTAGATGTAGCCACTGATCCTGTGGTGGTTATGAATGCTACTGGATGTTTGGAAGTAACTTCCACTATTTATCCTTATACTGCCTGGAAAGTTCCTTATATTCATAATGCTTTTGAAAATGCAGCGGCCACGGCGGCTGGAGTAGAGACTGCTTATCAAGCTCTGAGAAAGAGAGGATTAATGGATAAGAGAATAAAGTTCATTGTTTTTGGTGGAGATGGGGGAACTTTTGATATCGGCTTGCAAGCTTTATCAGGAATGTTAGAAAGGGGACATGATGTACTTTATGTAGCTTATGATAATGAAGGGTATATGAATACGGGAGGGCAAAGATCGGGTGCTACACCGATTGGGGCTAATATGGAAACCACTCCTGCAGGAAAAAAATCTTATGGCAATAAAAATTCTCGAAAAAATATGATGCAGATTGTGGCTGGTCATGGTGTGGATTATTTAGCTCAGGCTAATGTGGCTTATGTGGAAGATTTAAGAAAAAAAGCCAAGAAAGCATTGGAGACAGAGGGTTCATCTTTTCTTTTGGTTTTGCAGCCTTGTACTAATGTTTGGAAATTCCCCACCTCTGACTATGTAAAAGTTGCCAAGCTAGCTACTGAAACAAACTATTGGCCACTTTATGAGATAGAAAAAGGAGAATATAAATTAAATTTAAAAAATGATAATCCCAAGAAAATAGAAGAATATCTAAAGACTCAAAAAAGATTTAAACATCTATTTGCGGCAGGGAATGAAGAAGTTTTGAAAGAAATTCAAGATAAAGTGGATAAGAAGTGGAAAGAACTTTTGAAAAAAGTCATTTAATATTAAATATCCAATAATCAATACTCATTCAATAATTTAATATTCAATATTGCATTAAATTTTATTTTTATGAATAATTTTGATCTTGAAGAAAGAACTGCAAAATTTGCAGAAGAAATTATAGAATTGTGTAAAGAGTTGGAAATAACCCCCTTAAATAGAAGAATAATTGATCAATTGATAGGTTCCAGTGGTTCAATTGGGGCTAATTATTGTGAAGCTTGTGAAGCTGAAAGTAAAAAAGATTTCAGACATAAAATGGGTATTGCAAAAAAGGAAATAAAAGAAACAAAGCACTGGCTGAGATTATTGGTAAAAGTTCATGGTGATAAAAAAGATAAGTGTAGAATTTTATGGAAAGAGGCTCATGCATTATTATTAATTTTTTCCAAATCCATAGAAACTAGCAAAAATGGAAAATAGTGTTTGGTATCTAGTTCAATATTAATTTATTGAGTATAAAATGTATATTGTTTATTGGATATTGAACATTTAAAAAAGAGCCACCTGTCGGAAACGAACCGACGACCTACACGTTACGAGTGTGTTGCTCTACCAACTGAGCTAAGGTGGCG
>JAVEXR010000071.1:0-4889 GCA_034003925.1 Candidatus Moraniibacteriota bacterium | reverse complement strand
GAATAGAAATTGATAGTGATAAAAAGAATCCTCTCGACTTTGCCCTCTGGATAAAGGCTGATGAAAATCATATTTTAAAATGGAATAGCCCTTGGAGCATCGGATATCCAGGCTGGCACATCGAGTGTAGCGTGATGAGTTGTGATTTACTAGGAGAAAATACCTTTGATATCCATGGTGGAGGCAACGAAAATGCTTTTCCGCACAATGAAAATGAAATTGCCCAAAGCGAAGCCTTGATCGGTGAGCGTATGGCTAATTATTGGGTACTTTGGAATATGGTTAATACTGGAGGAACCAAAATGGGAAAATCCCTAGGGAATGCAACCAACCTAAAGGAAGCCATAAAAAAATATAGCGCTACTACTGTGCGTCTTTGGATAATCAGTTCTCATTACCGAAGCATTTTGGATTATAGTGAAGTTCCTCTCCTTCAGGCAGATAAGAATTTAGAAAAAATATCTAAATTTATAAACCATATTGAGACAAAATTAGCTAAAGCTGCTCCGCTAAGCGAAGAAATGTCTGCAATTGATTTTGATTATTATCGTGAAAAATTTCAAGAAGCTATGGATGATGATTTTAACACCCCCCTAGCTTTGAGTGTTTTTTATGATTTAATCACTCAAACTTACAAAATAGAAACAGAAAATAAAATCACCGCCACAGATTTAAAAAACATTTTATCTTTCTGGAATAAGATCAATACAATTTTTAGCCTAGAAATCAAAACTTTAAAAGATGACGAGATTTCTCCAGAAATTATTCAACTTGCCCAAGAAAGAGAAACTGCCAGAAAAAATAAAGATTTTCAAGAAGCTGATAATCTCAGAGATAAACTCAGAGAAAAAGGCTTTGAAATTGAAGATACCAACGAAGGATTTAAATTAAGTAAAAATTAAACCCATCAGTCACGACTGACAGGTTGAGCAACAATCATGTTTAAAAGAAAAATAAAATCAAAAATAATCATATCTCTAATAATTGCGGTTCTTTTTTTGAATCTAGCCCCTACCCTTTCTTATGCCGAGGAAGCCACCACTAGCAGCAATGAAGAGCTTGAGAGAGATTTGGATTTATATGAAAAATACCAAAAATATGAAAAGTACAAAAAATATAAAAAGTATAAAGAATACAAAGAATACAAAGAAAAATATGCTTTTGAAAATTCTACCGAAAGATTAGCAGCTAAAAAAGCTTATGAACTCTACAAGGAAACCAAAAATCAAAGATACTATGAAGATTATAAAAAATACAAAGGCTACAAAAATAAATACAAGCCGCTGAAAAAATACGCTAAATATAGCAAATATAAAAAATACAACAAAAGCAGCTATAAAGGATATGGCTCCAATGAATACAAAGATGGATACAATCGCTATAAAAATTACTTAAATAATTCCGGTGAAGTTTCTGGTGACTTAGGTGAAGCTAACTTGGGTGGTGGACCATTGGGACCAGAAATTACTATCGGCCTATGGAATTACACCAGAGATAATCTAAGAGATTCTCCCTTCAAGCTTGAAGCTAATAGAAATTACAATATTTTAAATGGAGACGGTGTCATTGTCGGTCAAATAGCTGCCGAAACCACTACGCGAGTGACTTACGAATCCGATGGAAATTTAAAAATTTACGGATCCATCGGTGATACAATTTCTGCCAGAGAAGTATTTTTTGAGGATGCTGCCGGAGATAACTCCGCTATCATCTTCGATATCCACCGCCCCGATTCTGACTTTGATCAATATCGAGGTAAGGTAAAGTTAAGATATAATTCATCCACTAAACTCACTTGGGTTATCAACACCCTACCGATGGAACATTATGTCTGGGGCATGGGAGAGATCACCGGCACTGGAGACACGGATTATAATCGAGTAATGACTACTTCTTTTAGGACTTATGGTTACTGGAAATTAAAATTCAGCACCAAATATGCTGCCGATGGATTTAAGGTTAATGCCACTCCAGGCAACCAACTTTATTACGGTTACGACTGGGAGACTGGTCATTCTCGCATCCATGATGCTGCCGTAGATACTCAAGGAAAGATTGTTATGCACAGAGGTCAAATAGCCATCACTCCATATGGTTCCTGGACTGATGGAAAAACTAGAAGCTTTGAAGAACGTTGGGGGTCAGAAGATTATCCTTGGTGCCAATCTGTTGATGATCCTTATGGAAAACATGCCACCAAAAGCACCGCCACTTTGGAAGATGAAGGAAACCATATGGTAGGACTTTCTGCTAATGGAGCCGTGAAACTAGCTAATGATCACAACTGGGATTGGGATAGAATTATTAAATATTATTATTCAGGCGTGGATGTTAAAAAAGTTTATTAAAAACTTTTATAAAATATATGAAAAATAAAATATTAATTACTGTTTATTTACTGATTGTTGGCGGAGTTATTTATTTTGCCTATCCCGTAATCAAAAGTCGTTATTTTCAATCATCCGAAGACACGTCCACCCAAGAAGAATCTAATGAAAATAAAAAGTCATTATTTAACAACTCATCCAACAGTGAAGATGAGGATGAATCCGATGACATTCCAGATGAATCTACTGTTCCAGACGATGTTTTTATCGAAGTTGACGCTGAGGATTGTGAAGACAATTGTGAACAATTTGAGGATGCGGAAGACAAAAAATATTGCCAAGAATACTGCGGACTAAACAACAATGAATCAACTGCCTCAACTGATGACTGCGAAAAACTTGAAGATTTGGAGAAAGATTATTGTTACAAAAATCAAGCTCTCGCCAAAAAAGATTTTAGTCTCTGCAAAAAGATAGTTGATAAAAAATTATTAGAATCCTGCAAAACCAGATTAACAGAAGAAATAATAAACGGTTCTAATCCAGTAACCGAATAGATGAAAACTTATAAAAAAACAACTATCCTAAAAGATGGTTGTTTTTTGTTTCCTTAACTTTACAAACTTTATAAACCTTATGAACTTTATGAACTTTTCTTCTCTTTCAATAGGTCCCTTATCTCTGTCAATAATTTAACATCTTCCGGCGTGGCCAAGGGCTTCTTTTCTTCTTTCTTCTTAAATCTATTAAGTTGCTTGATGGCAATAAAAATTGAAAAAGATATGATCAAAAAATCAATTACCGTATTGAGAAATAACCCGTAGTTCATCGTTACTGCAGCAGAAGTGTCCGTAGCTTTTTTTAGGGTTATCGCTAATTTAGAAAAGTCCACACCACCAGTCAGTACCCCGATAGGAGGCATAATAATATCTGCCACAAAGGAGCTGACAATTTTTCCAAAAGCGGTACCCACCACTACACCGACCGCCAAGTCGATCACATTTCCCTTCACGGCAAATTTTTTAAATTCATTTATCACAGACATAATTTTTAATCTTAATTTATTATTACTAATCATAATATTATATTGAAAATATTTCAATAAGTTATACGAATTATCTTAATAATATCCATTTGGGTTTTTAAAAAAACGATTTTTATTGAATCGTTTTTTTCTATATTTGAAAGTTTGGCGCCCATTTATCCTGGCGCTATCTTTTTGTCCTCGCTCTATTATTCCTGGAACTGCTAAAAATAAGACTTGGCTAAAAATCATCATACTCAGTATCGTCAGTAAGAAAGATATTGCTCCGGTCATCTCACAGCTTTCTATGAGCCAAATACCACCGCCATTCATCATACCGAGAAAATCCAGGATACATTTAATTACACCATTATCTAAAGACACATCTGACTGAAAAACTTTTATAGCTAGGATTATACTAATAAATAATTCCAACATAGCCAAAAAGAAATTTAGGGTTGACTTCACGCTTCGTATCATGTTAGTCATAGATTTTATCTAATAGTTAGAATATTACTTCTTTTCTATTTTTATATATCTAAGCCCTTTTGTTTTTGTACTTTAAGATACCTCTATTCAACTCAAATGTCAAGACATTCTCGCAAAAAACTATCCACATCTCCTGCTTGTTTATTAAAAAACACACCCCCAAATGAGTGCATATTAAAACAATGCATTAAAATAATATACAAAGATGGATACTAATTATCCTGTTGATCAATTTTTGCATCAGCCTCTGAAGCACTGATGGGCTTTCCGATAACAAACAATTTAACTGCCGCCATAGCTATTAGCCAATAAACCACCATAGCTAAAATAGTTGTCCACTCAACAACACTGCCCTGAACCCTAAAATTGCGAAACACAGCCTCAAAAGGAACTGTAAACAATTTGGTAATAGAATACACAAAATTAGTAAAGCCTGCTAATGGATTAGCTTGCATAAGCTTTAATAAGAAACGTAAAGCTAACAAAGCCTCCAAAATACCAAGTACATACCAAGTGATTCTAATACCTAGATAAAGTGGCTTAGTTCTTTCGATACTCATATATTTTATTTTAAAGAAATTAAAACCTACCAGTGACAAAACAAAATAATTAACAAATCGAAAATATCTTATTTTTTGTCATAGTTTTTAGCTAAGTGCTTTTGCAATGGCAATAACCACTACCGCTCCCAAGATAGCCACTAGAAAACTGTAAAGGTTAAAGCCGCTAACTCCTCCCTGACCGAGGAAACTCATTAGCCAACCTCCTAACACTGCACCTACAATACCCAAGATAATATTTGTTACCAAGCTATCATTTGTTTTCATGACCATTGAGGCAATCCAACCTGCGATTGCGCCAAAGATAATCCATAGAATAATACCCATATTATTAATCTTAATAATTATTTATCTACCCACCTAATTGTGCAGTGTTGAATGAATAAATTCTAGTTTTTAATTTTTAAAATGCACAAAAAGATAATTAGATTCGCTTCACTAAGACATTTCAAGATGGTTCTTTATTAAATAATACCACTAAATCGCTAA
>JAVEXR010000070.1:0-4972 GCA_034003925.1 Candidatus Moraniibacteriota bacterium | reverse complement strand
TAATAACAGCTCCATTTCCATAACCAGAATTTGTACTAAGATTAGTAACCGCATTAGTCACGACCACTGGAACACTGGCTGCATATACAGTTTTATGCATTCCAAATAACCCCAAAACAGCCACCACCATAATGACACTTTTTAAAAACATTAAATAGCTAGGCAAAAGCTGCCTATTTTTTTGGACACTTCTTCTTCTGAAATTTAATATCTTCATTCAGCTTGAATATTTTTTATTTTTTTTCTAAAAATTTTAAAAGCCATAGATTACATTTAATATTATATCTTATATTCCGTACCCAATCAATAAAAAAGTTATTCACATTTTTTATAAATTCCCCAAATTAAAAAATTACAATAAATTATTTGGATGATAAAAAAATATAAGCAACCAATATCTCAATTTTCAACCCATTAATCGTTGTAAAGTAAGATAATTTTAAATCTACTAACTTTTTATGATTGACAAAATTTGGAAACGTGTGATATACTTGTTGAGCTTTGCGTATAATTATTTTATCCAAAAGGCAAATTGATTTATTCAATGAAAAATAAAAAAATACAATAAATTAGTTTTTTATTATCTTCTCACCAGAAGATTTTTTTTGCTATTTATAAACAATTTAATAAAAAAAATAATTAATAAAGAAAAAATTATGCAAAACACATCATTAATGCATAGTCATTCTAAGCAAAAAACTTTTATGTTTTTTCTAGGAATTATTATGGTGCTCGTTCTTTTATATTCCAATTCCTCTGCTCAAGCAGCTTGCAGCTATCCCTCGCAAGTTTTAGACTTAACTAACTGGAAGGAAACTCTTCCTACTGGAACATCCGGCAGTCCGACAGAAATAGTTCAAGCCACTCTTGCATCCTATTCTATGGATCCTTACTTTCACCCCAATTCAACTTGTGACGGTGTGGTTTTTCGAGCACCTGTTAATGGCGTAACCACTAGCGGCTCTAGCTATCCACGCTCAGAGCTTCGCGAAATGACCAATAATGGACAAACTAAAGCAAGCTGGTCTACAACCTCTGGCACAAATACTTTATTTATAGATCAAGCGATTACCGCTGTGCCAAAAACAAAAAAACATATCGTAGCCGGACAAATTCATGATGCCGAGGATGATGTTATTGTTATCCGCCTTGAATATCCAAAATTATTCATTGATATAAATGGAAATGACGGTCCCACTCTTGATGCCAACTACACTTTAGGAAAAAGATTTACAGTTAAATTCGTCAGCAACGGAGGCAAGATTAATATTTATTATAATGGTTCTGCAACTCCCGCTTATACACTCGCAAAATCAGGATCAGGAAATTATTTTAAAGCTGGAGCCTATACTCAATCAAACTGCGAAACCGAAGAATCTTCGGAACTTTGCTCCGCGGATAACTACGGCGAAGTTGTCATCTACCAACTTGAAGTATCGCATGAATAAATTTCAAGTCTCAAAAAAATAATGGCTTAATATCTAATACTTTTTGAAAAAGCAAAGACAAAAAGATACATAAAGGTGCCTGAATATATTTAGAAAAAAAGATATAATTTTCTGGCTTCATATTTATATGAAGCTTTTTTAAAAGTTCCTGTCCAAAAGTAGTCTCACTATTTTTCCCATATTCAAAATCTGTCAGGACAAATCGGCCAAAAACTAAAATATGAATTTCCCAAACCAAATAAATCACAGCGTTTATCCACCAGGAAAATAAAAGAGGCATAAAGGTAAAGGCCAAGGTGATAATAGCGTGCACAATAAAAATTATTTTTCTCATTTAAATTATTTTTTATATTTTACCCATTAATGTTTCTATTTTATCAGATAAAAATAATATTAAAAATTAAAGACCCATAAGCGTTACGCCGATGGGCCTTCTTTTTCATATACTACATTGAGTCAGTTGTGTGGGAATTAAAACCCTCCTATTTTGATCCCGTATTTTTTTGCGTCCCGAACTCGCATCCCATCCATGATCGCATTGGATATTATGGACGCATATTCATAACGCATGACATGTTTCTGGAGAAGCTCCGCAGCTTCATGAAGACTGATTCTGTCCTTCATAAAATCATAAATAATATACGGCGGAATATCGACCCACACAGTCGTCAATGGATCTCCGATATCCATGCCCTTTTTAGATGGGTCGCGGGGTATCGCCTCATGATGATCAATGCATGTGCGATGCACTTCATTTATCCTATGCGGATACCGGCTTATTTCATCTCTGATTCTTGCGAGCACATGTTCGTGCACCATTTTATCATGCATGCCTTTGCCGCCATCCGTCTCTTTTGGCGCGGGATGATTGTTGGAAATGTAAATTCCAGGACAAGCGCGAATAAACTGATCGCAACCAGCCAAGAAAGCTAACTCTACCCCATATAAATTTAGGATAGCAGCAATTTCGTCATTAAACGCATCCTGACTGCTGAATGATTTTCTGTTTACCACAACACATATTTCATCACAGGCCCTGGCCTTTTTTATACAGCCGGCGCCTTTCACGGTGGAAATCAAAAGTCTCATCTGCAAACCAGGAATCCAGCCTTCCTTGACCCCGAGCATATAAACCTCAGCCGTTGTGCCCCCTCCAGAAGCTATGACAGCGGCATTAACCGGCTCTTCTGCTCCGATGTAGCCACCTAGCAAACTAGACAAAGTTTTCAAATTTTCCATCTTTTCTCTCCTTCTTTTGGTTGACGGTTAATGTTCTAGCTCATGCAAAAATATTATCGCAACAATCACATAAATCCATTCACTTTTCAAACTACAAAACTGCCCAAAGGCAGTCCTTTATCATAACAGATATTTATATTTATGCAATATAAAAAATTACGTACATATGTACGTAAATTTTTTATGTTTAAAGTTTCCATTCTTCATTAGAAAATCTTGATTCTTGAAATAATTTATCCATCTCAGTTTTTATCGCTACGATATCCTCACCATTTAGTGGCTCATTTCCGTCATAAAACCCTGTCTTTGGCTGAGGAAAATGTGTCGCATCTCCATATTTTTGAATCCTGGCACTTTTAGCACGTCCATATAAATGAATATGAAAATAAGGTCCCTCTGGCTTAAACACACTCCAGTTGCCATTGTCCTGATAGTTTATCCTTCCAATATCCACTCCGTGCTCATTCATAACCTTGGTCATTGCTTCACCGACGACCATCGTGAGTCGCATAACTTCAATTGCTTCTTTTGGACTTAACTTGGTTCTATTAACTTTTTTAATTTTTGGATAAATTTTAATATGCCCGCCATCAGCGCGAGTCACATGCGGTCGTTCAACTGCTTCTACGATAAAGTTTTCTGTTTCGTAAATAATGCTCATAATATTATACAATTTTGATGTTTTATTTTAACATACACATAAATAAAAGCTTTAACCCTTTTTATGTAACAAAATTTGCATCTGATAATAATTTTTTCATGAAAATTTTACATATATGTTAATAACTCAGTAACCAAAAATTCATGAACGAATTTATTGAAATAAGTTTCTAACTACCGATTATCTTTTATAATTATTTTTTATCTCATCAATAAACATTTAAAAAAATTCGTTTTAATTTAATTTCATTTCGATTCCCACTGCTCCATATTTTCCCTGCTTCTCCTTTGAATAAATTAGATTAACTCCATCTAGTAATTCCTGTTTTGAATTTGCTCCAAAATATTCACAGGGAAAACTTGAAAACAAATCATCAAAAGATTGGTAAATATGAAGATTTATTACGCTTATCTTTATTTTTTTATCCGAATTTTCATTTTGAGAAAATTCTATTTCATCCCCCACTTTAATCATTTGTCTTTTTCTATCCAAAAGACGTATCTCAATAACTTTACTCCCATCAAGGATTTTATCAAAATGTTTTTTTGCTAAATGCATTTTATGTACAATCATATTTTGTGATTTGGTCACTTTTTATAAACAATACATATTAACAGATACTATGGGGCTTAGGATTTTAAAATCGTATCGTTGATATTCTAAAACTATTTATCCTTTATAATCAACAAACTGTGGATTAATTTAACTAAAACTACCATATTTACCGCCAAAAATCAATAAAGCCGCTGGTTGCACCAGCGACTTCAAGGAGGGATTTAGTTGATATTTTTTAAATCCTCTATGATAATTTTTTTCATTTTAAGCATAGCTTCCATCTTTTTCTTGGCGACTTCCGGGTCGTCGCTACTCATCAACTCATCCATATTTTCAGGGACAATCTGCCAAGACACGCCGAACTTATCTTTTACCCAGCCACATTGTTCTGATTCTGGCGCAGCGGACAATTTTTCGGTGTAATAATCAATTTCTTCTTGATCCTTACAAGGAATCTCAAAAGAAACTGCTTCATTGAGCTTAAAAAATGTCCCACCGTTTAAAGCCGCAAACGGATTTCCGTCTAACTCAAAAGTGACAGCCATTACACTGCCAATAGGTTTATTAGAAGGAGTGTCTGCGGGGTACTTTGTAATTTTATTGATTTTTGAATTTGGAAAGATTGAAACATAAAAGTTGGCTGCCTCCTGGGCTTCATTATCCATCCAAAGCCAGGGTATGATTTTTTTCATATAGTTGTGTATTAATATTTATTTATATTAATACGCAAAACAATAAAGAATTATTTCGACATAATATTTAGTTATAATCTCTATAAAACAAAAAACCACCTACAGTTTATTGATTTCAATTAATGAAATCCGCTATAGGTGGATGATCGAGATTGATCAGGAGTTTACTCCCAGAGGTTTTCAGGCAATTCATAGTTGTGTATGAAAAGAATCACCTGTAAAGCTTCATTAGCTGATCTGACAAAACCGTCGATATTATTGCCGTCCGCCTGATATCCATTGGCGTGTTCCAGCCAGGTCATCAGATTGACGGTTTCTTTCTGCCAGGTATCCGGCACATCCCCTTCCTGAATTACCTCCACGTTCTTGCTAAAATG
>JAVEXR010000016.1:0-24149 GCA_034003925.1 Candidatus Moraniibacteriota bacterium | reverse complement strand
AAATAAGCATCAAATAAGCCATTGGTAACCTCTATCTCCTGCTCTTCCTCCCAAATTCTTTTATCTCTATCACTGTTAGATGGATAAGGGTCACTTTCACCTCGATCAACGGTGTAAATCGCAAATCTTATATTATAAATTCCATTAAGAATCTCTTTATTTTCTTGATTTAAAATATAAGCGCTAACGTTAAGCAATTTATTGTCGCGCTCTTGAGCCTTAACTAAGTCCCAACCAAAAGCAAAAACAGCTGACAGAGCACAAACTGTAGCAAAAATTGACACCCGAATTTTATTTTTTTCAACTAAGTGCATTGATTAGTTGGTTTTATTTTTTATTTTTTATAAACTGATATCCATACGAATACGCCCTCTTACATCGCCCATCCAAAAACATCTTCTACAGCGTTAGTTATTAAATCAAAAATGGATTCTGATTTATCTCCGGTGTAAGCGCTAAAATATTCCGTATTAACTTTATTTCCCCATTTATCCTTGGCTTCTATTCTATATGTATAAATTGTGGAAAACTCCATATTTTTCAAAAGCATACTATGCTCAAATCCATAACCTTCTTCAGCAATATTTACCAAGTTTTTTCCATCATTCTTAGCGTAATCAATATTTGAAATAGCCTCTTTATTGGTTTTCCAGGAAATTAATATACTTGGCTCATTATCTTCTTGGGAAAGTATATTTTCACTCTTAACCTGATAAATTTCCAATTTAGTATCTCTAGACTTTCCATTCTCTATCACAACGTTGCCACCAAACTTAACCTGACTCACTCGATAATTTTCACTCACCATTTCTTTTTCCTCAACTTCGCTATCCGCATTATTCATTTCAATATTTTCAACTTCTTTTTTTTCATCATTATCATTATTCAAAACATCTTCCTCACTAATTAATTCATTGGTGTTTGCATCATTTTCTGGCTGACTAAATTTTCCCAAAAAAACCACAGCTGGAATCAATAAAAAAAACAATAAAATAACCAAACCTATGACCATCTTTTTGTTGGATTTTTTTTCATTTTTATTTTCATTTTTTTCGTCCATTTATCTTAGAAATTTTAGTTCCGAAAAGTTACTAGGCTCGAACATTCTGAAAAATTTAACTACCGATACCCTACTCTTAAATTATACACTTCTTTAAAAAATCGTTCAAGTCTTTTTTTGCATCAAGGATGTGGATAATTTTAAAAAGTCATTTTTTGACAAAAAATTAAAATAAAAAAACTTACACCGTGTAGTTTTTTGAAGGAAATTATTTCCCTAGTCTTCTTCCTCTTTGAGAAAAATCTGAAATAGCTTTTTCAAAATCTTTGGCTGTAAAATTTGGAAATAATTTTTCTGAAAAATAAAGTTGCGCATTGGCAATATCCCACATCAAAAATCCAGCGGACAAATGTGGTTCTCCGCCAGTACGAATCAAGAAATCAACTTCTGGCAAATTTTTAGTCATTAAATTTTCTTTTATCAATTCTCCGGTCACATCTTGAATGTTTTTTCCAATTTTTAAAGATATCTTTTTGATTGCCTCTACCATTTCATCATCCCCACTATACGCCAAGAAAAAATTTAAATTATATTTTCTATAATTTTTAGTTTTTTCCATTCCTTCCTCTAATATTTTTTTTAAACTCTCTGGAAATTGATCCCTCCAGCGACCAATGATATTTATCCGAGCCTCATTTTGATGAATCTCCTCACTATCCATAAGTTTTTTAAAATATTTTTCATAAATACCCAAAAGTGCTCTCTTCTCCAAAAGCGGTCTCTTTTTCAAATTATCCATCGAAGATCCCCAAAAAGAAATATTTTTAATCTTCATCGCTAAAGCTTTTCGCACCAATTCTTCGATTCTCTCTGCGCCTGCCGTATGCCCTTCCCAAGGCGCTAACTCTCTTTCTTTGGCCCAGCGTCTATTTCCATCTGGAATAATAGCTACGTGATTTGGTAAATTCATTTTAATCATAAAATAATATTTTGTTCAAAAATTTAATTTGCAAACATTATCACTATGGTAAAGATAATTGCAAAAAAATGCAAGAAAAAGTTCTCATCAGTATATCAACATTTTAATATATTGGTATTTTAATATTATTACAAATTAATATATGCTACCTACCGTAAAATTTATATAACTAAACAAAAACCCCTCTTGAGTGAAGGGTCTTTATTCTTTCTAAATAAGTTTAAAATAGATTATTCCAATATACCATCAAGATTAACGTCATAAAGTATCTGCTCTTGAACTAATCGATAATTGATAATTTCGTTTTCATTAAACCAGATTGCAATTTCTCTCTCTGCCTCCTCTGGCTTATCAGAACAATGAATCAAATTTCTTACTGCTCTCTCATCAATTCCAGCTAAATCATAAGAATCCACCGTCAAATCTCCACGAATAGTTCCTACATCAGAAGTTGATGGCTCTGTAGCTCCCACTAATTTTTTAACTACATCAGCCGCTCTATTTCCTTCCAATATCATCGTTAGAACTGGTCCTGAGGTCATAAAGTCTACCAATTGTTGAATGATTGCTTTGCCATAATCTATCGCTTCTTTTTCTATGGGCATTCCGGCCTCTTCTCGACTTTTAACAATTTTTGTACCCTTTTCGATAAACCAAGCTTCATCTTTATTGTAATGCTCCCAGCATTGATTCTCGGTAGGCACTACAAATTTTACCCCAATAACCTTTAATCCAGTTCGCTCAAATCTTTTTAAAATTTCCCCCATTAAACCTCTTTGCACTCCGTCTGGTTTTATAATAACAAAAGTTTTTTCCCTCTTTAGATGCATTGTTTTATCTGTCATATTTTTAAAAAATAATAAATTAACACTTTAAGATTCTAGCACAAAAAAAATCGTTAAGCAAATCAAAGGATAATCTAAATTATAGAAAAACTCACCCTATTGAAAAGTAAACAAAATAAACAAATTCAAAATAAAGAAATTTACAATTTTTTATACCCCCCTGATAATGACTGGATTTTAGGAGCATAATTAGTCAGGGCGTAGCAAGACCAACCTAAATACTTCATAGCTGCATAATCTTCCCAGCTAATACTTGTTTTTTTGCCATTACATGGACTAGTGATTGTAGTTTTTCCGCTCTTAGTAGCCCCATCATTTTCCAATTTTAAAGCCATAGCCATCACTCCATCCACTAAATTCCACGGATCAGGAGGATTATGCCCCGTAGCGCCAGCTATTTTATTTTCATAACCTTTCCAAGTGTCCGACATAAACTGAGCCGCTCCCATAGCTCCTCCTGTACCTTTGTATCCGGAAGGAGGACAAGAAACCTTTTGTTTTTTATAATTATACCCCAGCTCATCGCATATATCCTTGAATAATTCTGCCCGCGTCCCACTCATCCGACTCTCTTTATAATTACAACTTCCTACATGAGCGCCTAAAGCTGACTCAACAGAAAGCATTCCAAATATAAATCCTTTATCCACCCCCGTAGCACTACTGGCAAATTTAATGGCATCCTTTACATCATCAGTATCATAACTTTTCCCAAGCAATTTATTTAAATCACTCCTTAACTCATTTAGTTCGGATTGAATCTCGGCAATTGTGGCTTCTTTTTGCGCCACTACCTTTTCTAATCCAGAAGCCTCTCTTTCAAGCGCCATTTTCTGACTTTCCTTTATCTCCAATAATTCCTCTTTTTCTTTTTTCTTATCCTCCAATAAAGCCGCCTCTTCCCCTACACTCCTCTTATCTTTTTCAATTTCATCCACCAATGCCAAGACCTCTTCTTTTAAGCGCAAAAAATTATCTACATTTTTCACATTTTCAAAAAAGCTATCCTTGCTAAAAAAGATATAAATAAAAGGCTGATCTGAATTATAGTAACTCTCTTGAATCATTTTGCGCAAAGCTTCTTTCTTTTTTTCGATACTTTTTTCTAGCTCTTCCAAATATTCCTCCTTTTGCTGAACTGTTTTTTCGGTTTTATTTATTTCACTTTGAGTAGTCCCAATAGCTTTCTCTGTTGAATACACTGCTCCTTTGACCTGGTTTAAATTTTTCTCCACCTTGGCTTTTTCCGATTCTGCCTTTTTCATCTCCTTCAATAAATCATCCTCATCATCCTTTGCCTCCTCACACTTTGTCTTTGCTTCTCCCTCCAAATCATCGCAATCTACCGCCAAAACCCTAGAAACATCAAAATAAACTCTGACTAAATTCAAAGTTCCCAAAAAAAAGATAATTGTGATTAGAAATTTTATTTTATTTTTCATCGAATCCATTCTACCATAAAAAATCGCTTTAGCATATCAGCATAAAAGAAACAACATAAAACATGGAGCATAAAACAATTTTCAATGCTCAATTTACAATTTTAAGTCAATTTTCAATAATTTAATTCTGAATTTTTAACCTATTAGTCACGACAACGGGTTTTATTATTAATTCATCCTCCACTTTACAAACTATCTTTTAAGTCTACTATTTTCATTTGAATCTTCTTATTTCCATTCCACTCATCTTGTTCAAGATTAAAAAGCAGGTTAATTTCATCTCCAATTTTTAATTCATTAAATCTCTCACTTAGATTAAAACCAATGGCTTCAAATATTTTCGGACTTCCATTTTTAGGACGCACAAATAATTTTAAATGTTTTTCACCGTTGCCCACCCATTTCAAATCCTGAATGATTAAATTTTTCATCATAAAAATAGGCAATTCATTTCCTTGACCAAAGGGTTCCATTTTTTTTAAATCCTCCACCAATTCAATCCCAACATCTTCAGGAGCTAATTCCAGATCAATTCTTATTTCTGGCACTAACTCTACTCCTTTTATTTTTTCGTCAATAATTCCCGCTAACTTATTATAAAATTTTTCTAAATTTTCATTTTTTATAGTAATCCCAGCTGCCTGAGAATGTCCCCCGTATTTAACCAACAATTCACTGCAAGCTTCGATAGACTCTATAATATCTACCTGAGGAATGCTACGGAATGAACCTTTACTCTCATCATTTTCTTTTTTTAATATTGCTACCGGTCGCTTAAATTTTTCGACTAATTTACCCGCTACCAGACCTAGAGTTCCTACTGGAAAATTAGCGTTAGCCAATAATATGAAATTTTTATCTTTAAAAGAATTCTTAGCTATCTTTTCTGCCTCACTCACTACCTGAGCAGTTTCTTTTTGTCGACAACTATTTTGATCTTCGAGATCCAGAGCCATATCTCTAGCCATCACTCTATCTTCTTCCGCTAGCAAACTAAAAGCCTTTACGGCATGAGTCATCCGACTAGCCGCGTTAATTCTGGGAGCGATTTGGAAAGAGATTTTTCTAGCATCCGGAAAGTTATTTTCATCAATTAAAATTCTCCCCACTTTAAACATTTCCTGCAAACCCACACGCCGAGTTTTAGAAAGCACCAAAAGTCCAAACTTCACCATAGTTCTATTTTCTCCTATCAAGGGCACCATATCTGCGACTGTCCCAATTGCTACCAAATCCAACATCCATTTAGTGGATTCTTTTTTATCGGGTAAAAAAGTTTCATAAATCGCTTGAGCAAATTTAAAAGCCACTCCCACTCCAGCTAAATTATCTTCGGGATAACCACAGTTTTCAATTTTAGGATTTATCACTGCTACAGCTACAGGAATTTCTGGAGGAATGTGATGATGATCAGTCACAATTACATCCATCCCTATTTTTTGAGCTCCTGCCACCTCATCCTTGTTGGCAATTCCGCAATCCGTTGTCACTACCAGAGTAAATCCTTTTTGAGAAAAATTCTTCAACGTTTCATCATTTAAACCATAGCCTTCACCTTCTTTATTGGGAATATGCACTTCTGTTTCAAAGTCTGCCTCCGCCAAAGAAATCTTTAAAATCAAAGAAGCTGTGATACCATCTGCATCATAATCACCAAAAATTAAAATCTTTTCTTTATTTTCTTTGGCCAATTTCAAGCGCACCATCGCTTTCTCCATATCTTTAAAAAGAAATGGATCTCGCACGTCCTCATCATAATTAGGAAACATAAACTTTTTAATTTCCTCTTTGGTTTTGACTCCTCTTTGATTGAGCAACTTCATTATCTTGGGATGCAAAGATAATGATTCACCAATTGATGAATCATCTTCAAAAACTTCTTCATTATTTTCTTTTAATTTCCAAATCATAAAAAATAGTTAAAAATGCAAAGTGTAAAGTTAAAAGCTACAATTTATTAATTCAAAATTTTAAACCAATTCTTTTACTTATTCCCTAGAGCAAAAAACTGCTTAAGTAAAATGCTGAAATGTCAAAAGTTCAATTTTATAAAAATTATTCTCAATTTTTAACTTCAAATTGCAATTTTTAATTTTGCATTTTAAACTCTTAATTAAAGTATTATCTTCACATCCACCGCTTGCAACTTTCCTTCTTTTGTTATCAAAAGTGGATTAATATCAATTTCTTTTATTTCTTCTTCTGTTTGCACTAGTTTGGCAAAATTAAAAATTAAATCTGCCATCTCCTCTAAATCCCCTACTGTTTTTCCTCTGGTTTCTCTAAACAAAAATCCTATCTTACTTTTTTGAATTCTCTTTTTGATTTCATCTTTACCAAGAGGCAAAATTAAAAAATCCACCATCTTGAATACTTCAGTATAAATCCCACCTAAACCAAAAACTACTACCGGTCCAAAAACTGAATCTCTTTTTAATCCTAAGATTAATTCTGTTTCGTAAGCTATCATTGGCTGGATAATTAAATTCTCTCCAGGAAAATTAACTCTCATTTCAGCTACATTTTCTTTCAACTCTCCAATATTTTTAATTCCCAGTACTAATCCTTTTTTCTCAGTCTTGTGCAGCACGTCTTCACTATCCACCTTCAGAACAACCGGAAAAATAATTTCGCTTTCATTAATTTCTTCCCCCGGAGCTAAATCTATATAGTTTACCACGGGAATTGAATACTGTTTCATCAACGCTCCAGCTTCTCCAAATAATAGTGCTTTCTTGTTTTTTTCCAAAGCTTCCTTAACGATATTACTTTTTTTAACTCCAAACAGTTTTTTTAGAAATGATTCTTTTTCAGTCTTAGCTACCCCTCTTTCACTCAATATTCTATCTAACGCGTCAATGACCTTATTGGGAAAAGCAAAATTCGGGATAGAATTTTTATCTAACAATTCTAATGCTTCTTGTATTTTTTCTCCTCCAATAAAAATTGGTATGATATTTTTTTGAGACGTATTATAAAAATTTTCTACCACTTGGGCTATTTCTTTGGTGGGCGTTTGATCCTGAGCAGTCATGATACAAAGTATATTGCCAACATCCTCGCCTTCCAACAGTTCCAAAACTTTTTGATATCTATCCTCTTTTGCATCTCCCAATAAATCAATTGGATTTTCTACTGAAGATTCTGCTGGCAAAAAACTTTTTATTTTTTCTTTAGCTTCCACAGATAAATCTTTTAATTTTATATCTTTTCCACCAAAAGCATCTGTGGCTAAAACTCCCGGCCCTCCAGCATTAGTTACGATAACACATTCCCTACTAACATTATTTTTAAAATTAGCCAAAAGTTTTATTAAAACAAAAAAATCTTCCAAGCTTTCCGCTCTAATTGCGCCTGCCTTCTCAAAAGCCACATTCATAATCTCATCACTTCCCGCCAAAGAACCAGTATGAGAAGCAATGGCTTTCTGAGCTTTTTCGCTTCTGCCTGCTTTTAGGACAACTACTGGTTTTTTTTGAGAAACTCGTTTAGCTACCTCGATAAATTTTTGCCCGTCTTTAATTCCCTCCAAATAAAGAGCAATCACTTGCGTCTGCTCATCATCGGCTAAATATTCCATCAAATCCACTTCATCTAATTGCATTTTATTACCTACTGAAATTATTTGCGAAAACCTAATTTGTTCTTTTTTAGCCATATCCATCATTGCTACGACCAAGGCACCCGACTGCGAAATTAAAGAAACTTCGCCATCTTGAGGCATTCCACTAGCAAAAGAAGCATTTAAATTTATTTTAGGTGCAATCAATCCCAAGCAATTTGGTCCCAAGATATTTATTCCTTTTCTTTGAGCAATTTCTGCCAATTCAGATTCCCTCATCTTTCCATCCTCTCCAATTTCTGAAAACCCGGCCGAAATGACAATAAAATTCTTCACTCCTTGAGCCGCTTCAATTGTCGCATTCACAAAAGTTGCCGGAATCACCACAATAGCCAAATCAATTTCTTTTCCCACTTCATCCAAAGAAGCATAACATTTTTTACCGAACAATTCAGGATATTTTGGATTAATTAAAAAAACTTCCCCCTGATAGCCTAAATTTAAAAGATTTTGAACAATGGCATTGCCCACGCTCCCTTTTTTATCTGAAGCACCTACAATTGCCACTGTTTTTGGATTAAACAACTTTTCCAAATTATTTTTCATGTTTATATTTTAAGAATTTGAATTAAAGATTTATATTTTCTAATTATATATCACCCGCTCCAAAAAACAAAACAATAAAAAAATCGCAGGATGTGAATAATACATCACCCTGCGACTCACTATGACAATTTCGTCAGAATCAAAATGGTATATGTCCCATTTCAAATTCAAACACATTGTCTTTATTTTTAATACAAACTTTGTTTTCATCTGCTAAAAGCTCCATACAATATCCAGACAGTTGCCTCAATAAGCTTCCCAGGAAAAACTCTTTGTGAATCTTTTCATCTGAAATTCCGCCTGCCCTAAAAAGAGCCGCCTGAATAAACTTATTGATTTCTATCCATTCACCACTGTTGACAGATTCGCTACTGGAAACTTTCTCCTTTTTAGGATCAGGATTAGTTTTTTTATCAATATCCAAATCTGCTTTTTCTTCTTGGCTACGTTTAACTTCAACCAAGTACTCAAGTCCCACCTTCTTAAAAAATTCGTTTCTTTCAATGCTTGCTTTTTTAGCTACAAGCTCGACATCACTAATGCGCAGCCGCATAGTTTGAGCTTTTATCATACTGCAAGCAGCCGGATTTAACCCCAAAAAACCAGCTAACTCCCCATTATTTCTAAATCCACCTACCTTTACTATTTTAAGTATCGCAAGGGCAGCTGCTTTCTTGGAAACTAATTCATCTTCATCCGGTCTAGTGTTTGTTCTCCTTACTGGCAATAATTTATCAGCAGTATTCCTTATGGGAACTTCTGTTTGAACAACGGCATTGAGATATCCCTTTAAAAATTCTTCTTTGCCCTCTTCCCGAAGAATTGTTATCCATTTTTCTGGAACAATTCCCGTTTCATCAAATGCATTAAGTTCTATTGCTCCAAGTCTTTCCTTACAGATAAAAGCGTCTGGAAGATCCAAAATTGCCCTGCTCTGCAATCCAGCCAAAAATCTTGATCGATTTTCTGGAGCAATGATTATCGGATAATTTTTTTCACAAGCATCACCTGCGTCATCGTTCTTTTTTTCCGGAGAAACCAAAGACTCTCGATTATTAGAATTATCTGCTGCTATACTTATTGTATCCATATCATATCTCCTTGTTGAGCTATTTTTTTTAATCAAAGCCTTATCACCCGTACTATCGGCAGATAATTCACTTACTTTCTGCAAGTACTCCTTTGCTAAAACCATTACCTCATCAGTTATCTCAACTTCATCAGGTGGCGCTGAACTATCAATAAAATCATTTTCATCCAAGCTTCCCTGAATCAATAACTCTTCAGTTTTGGCAACTTCTTCACTTAAGCCAGAGACATTAAGCAATGTTTCAATTTCTCTGCTTTCCCATCTCTCCGTCTTTTGCTCAGAAGAAAAACATAACATCGGATCGCCATAATAAATCTCAAAATGTTTTAGTACTTTAGGACCGCTTTGAGCTCGAACTATTTTTTCCAACCAATCTCTTGGTGGTCTTCTAGTTTGCATGAAAACATGCAACTCCTCGGTGTTCGTGTCAAGAAATTCCAAAAAATCGTTAAAGCCCACACTTCTATTTAGTTCTTCTTGAATCAATCGATAGATTTCAAAAATAAAAAATCTGTGATTTGGAATTCTAATCGCCACCTCGGTAGGCAGCAACATTTCTTCATCCATAACTGCCTCCCTTAGGTTAAAGTTTAAAAAAGAATTGATATCTTATTTTTAGTTTTCAAACAACTATCTTTAGGTATACTGTATTTCATAAACCCTGTAAATATTGACATCCACACACTAAATCCGCATAAAAACAACTCATCAAAGATGTCATTTAAAAAACATTGGTCAACCAGACGCACGTGCGTCTGGTTGACCAATGTTATCCATTTATATCCCCACGCTTTTGAGTCATAAATCTTAAATCTAAAATCTTTTCCTCACTTCATTTGGCAATAACCTCAATAAGTTATAAAATATAAGTAGTAATTTACTAACATCAAACATATGCAAGAACAAATTTTTAAAGCTTACGACATCCGAGGGATTTACCCTACTGAAATAAATGAATTAGATGTTTACAAAATCGCTCAAGCTTTCTGTGAATTCGTAAAACCTTCTGAGGTAGTAATTGGCTCCGATGTTAGATTATCCTCACCTTCACTCAAAAAAACTGCCATCAAAGCGGTGACTGATTTAGGTATCAAGGTAATTGATGTTGGCGAAATTTCCACCGATATGCTTTATTTCTCCGTAGCTCATTATAATTACGCCAGCGGTTTTTCTCTGACTGCTTCACACAATCCCAAAGAGTATAATGGAATGAAATGTGTCCGCGAAGAATCCAAACCTATTTCTTCTGACAGCGGACTCTTTGAAATCAGAGATATTGCCCTACAAATGAACTTAAACGAAGATGTTTTGGAAGGAGAAATTAATCAGTCTTTGGTTGAAAAAAAAGATATATTAGAAGATTACACGGATAAGATGAAAACTTTTGCTGATTTTTCTAAATTTAAAAAATTTAAAATTGCCGCTAATCCTAATTTTGGTGTAGCTGGTAGAGCGCTAGATAAACTTTTGACTGGTACTGAAATTTCTGTAGAAAAATTAAACTACGAACCCGATGGAAATTTCCCCAAAGGTCGACCTGATCCACTCATTCCAGAAAACCGAGCCGAACTTTCTCAACTGGTCATTGATACAAAGGCAGATTTTGGCGTAGCTTGGGATGCGGATGCAGATCGTTGCTTTTTCTTTACTGAAAAAGGAGAATTCATCGAAGGTTATTTCATCACCGCTCTTTTAGCTAAAATATTTTTAAGCAGAAAGAATAGCGAAGCTATAATTCATGATACTCGTCTCACTTGGGCTATCGAAGATATAGTCAAAGAAAACAATGGTATCGATATTCCCACCAAAGCCGGACACTCTTTTATCAAAGAAAGGATGCGCAAAGAAAACGCGGTTTTTGGGGGTGAAATGAGCGCTCATTATTATTTTCGTGATTATTTCTACTGCGATAATGGTATGATACCACTCGTAATGATGATGGAATTTCTTTCCAAAGAAGAAAAATCTCTTTCCGAAATTATGCATGAGATGTTTTTTGAAAAATATTTTGTCAGTGGGGAGATTAACACTCAAGTCACAGATGTCAAAAGTGTAATTGAAAAGGCCAAGGAAATTTACTCCGCAGGTGCAGTGAAAATCGACGAAATTGACGGAATCTCTATCGACCACGCTGATTGGAGATTTAATTTCCGCGGCTCTAATACCGAACCGGTTATTCGTCTCAATGTCGAAGCTAAAACCAAAGAATTGATGGAAGAAAAAAGAGACGAACTTTTAAAGTTAGCTGTATAAATAAATGATTTAAGATTTATGATTTATGAAAAATAATACACCAGTGAATTTTTAGATTTAGTCATTTGAATTTTATTTGACATTAAAAAAAGTATCCGCCCAGGGTGGATACTTTTTTAAATTCATAAATCGTAAATCTTACATCTTAAATCTTTCCTACTTCATAAACGTTAAGAACCTTAAAAACTTTACAAACTATTTATTCTTCCTGCTCGCCCTCACTCTATCTGCTTCAGTTAAAAATTGTTTTCGAAGCCTCACGCTTTTGGGAGTAATTTCAAGATATTCATCTCCAGCCATAATTTCCAAACCTTTTTCAATAGTAATTTCAATTGGAGGCACTAGAGTAATAGCGTCATCACTTCCACTGGCGCGCATATTAGTTAGGTGCTTTCCCTTGATTGGGTTAACTGTCATCTCATCTCCCTTAGAAGTATTACCAATAACTTGTCCGGCATAAACTTCCTGACTAGCCATCACATACAAAGAGCCTCTTTGTTGCAAATTGAATAATGAGAATCCCAAAGCCTTACCTGTTTCTCCAGAAATCATTGAGCCCACAGCTCGTTTTTTAATTTCACCCACATATGGACGAAATTCCAAAAAACGACTTGATAAAATTCCTTCTCCTCGAGTATCTACAATAAATTCACTACGATATCCCAAAGCTCCTCGAGTCGGTATTTCAAATAGCATTCTTGTTCCATCTGGAGCTTGCTTCATATCAGTCATAATCCCTTTTCGCTTTCCTAATTTCTCAATAATTGCTCCAGCGAATTCACTTGGTACTGTTACGGTTAATTCCTCAAATGGTTCCATTTTAGCGCCGTCCACTTCTTTGATAATTACTCTGGGTTGAGAAACTTGAACTTCAAATCCTTCTCGACGCATATTTTCCAAAAGCACTGCCACATGCAATTCCCCTCGACCATACACAGTAAAATTATCACTAGCAAAATCAACTTTCAATCCCACATTTATTTCCAATTCTTTCTTTAATCTTTCACGGATCTGCTCTCTTGTCACAAATTCTCCTTCCTTTCCCGCAAACGGAGAACTGTTTACCAAGAACTCCAAAGCAATAGTAGGCTCATCTACGGTAATAGCTGGCAGAGCCTCAGCATCTTCTTGAGCACAAATCGTTTCACCAATATCAATATTATCAATTCCAGCAACCATCACTATATCTCCGGCCAACGCTTCCTGAATTTCTTTTCGTTTAGTTCCTTCAAACGAAAATATTTTAATAATTTTTCCTTTTCGAGTTTCTTTATTATCTGACTTTATGAAAACTGATTCCATTTTCAAAACTCCTTCAAAAATTCTTGCTACCGCCAAACGTCCTAAATAATCATCATAAGCCAAAGAAAAAGGCTGCAAACGCAATGGCACACTAACATCATTTTTAGCGGCGGGAACATGCTCTAATATTTTATCCAAAAGTGGCATCATACTATCTGATTCATCTTCGGGATTATTTTTAGCAATTCCTTGCTTACCAATACTGTAGATGATTGGAAACTCCAGTTGTTCATCTGTAGCACCTAACTCTAAAAATAACTCAAAAATTTCATCTTCCACCTCTCCCAATCTAGCAGCCGGCTTATCAATTTTATTGATAACTACCATGGGCTTGTGCCCTAATTCAAGAGATTTCTTTAGTACAAATCTAGTTTGAGGCATCGGACCTTCTTGGGCATCCACTACCAAAACCACACTATCAATAGCGCGCAACACTCGCTCCACCTCACTTCCAAAATCCGCATGTCCGGGAGTGTCCACGATATTAATCTTGGTATCTTTGTAATTTATAGAAGTATTTTTAGCATAAATCGTAATTCCACGTTCTTTTTCCAAGTCGTTGCTATCCATACTATCATCTTGTCCAGCCGCTCCTGTTTGTTTCATTATTGCATCTGTAATAGTAGTCTTTCCATGATCCACATGGGCAATAATAGCAATATTCCTAATATCCATAATTTTTCTTAATCAAAAATAAAAAACTGCCCTGATTTATATAGCAGCTAAATTATTATAGCAGATTTGAAGGAAAAGTCAAACTGCTAAAATCATTTTAACATTTTAGCATTAAAACAGTTTAGCGACTTAACAATTTCAACATTTACGACATCTCCTGCAGTTTCTCCTCGATTCTTTCACTATGTTTTTTTGTTTCTTCTTTCAGTAGCTTCATCACTCGATCAAAATCATCATCAATTCCATAAAAAACTTCAAAAAATTTCTTTTCTATCATGGAATTTTCAATATCCTTAGCAAAAGTCAAAGCATCAAAAAAACTCAGCTCAATCTTTTTAAAATCATCTAACGCTTCTTTAACATGCTCAATACTGCTTTTTATCAAGGGCAAGTTAAATCTATCGTCCCCATTTAAAGATATGCCTCGCTTTTCTATATTCATTCCCAAGACCTCCAGCCAGTAAGCATGCTTATTCTCTTCTTCGGATAACCTCAGCCAAAATTCTTTTTCCTGTGGAATTTTTTGAGCAAAAAAGTGATACAAATCCTTTAAGAAAAGCTCATAACTTCGCATCAACTCTATAACATCTTCACTTTTATTTTTATTTTCCATATTTTTTTTAATTATTTAAATTGTAAAACTTAAATCATAAATTATGAATCTTTTTTATTTATTCACTCTAGAGATTCGAGTTAATCCGGAGCAAGGCACTATTTTAATCCCTTTTTTCTCTAGTTCATCTAAAAATAAATTTACGCCAATATTATCTGAAGAAATATGTCCCGCAATCACTACATTAATATGCGCTTTTTCAGCCGCTTCTCTATGCTTCTCGCTTTGATGCATTGCAATAATAGTGCCCACTCCAGCGTTAGCCATTTTTTCATATATCTCTGGACTACCCTCTGTTCCTCCAGTAATTTCTGTTACTGCAATTTTTCCCGCTCTGTTTTCTTTATTACCCGCAAACAAAGTCGGTCCCAATCCATATTTTTTAGCCTCTTTATATTCGGGCACACTCTCCAGCAATTCAATTATTTCACTGACATATTCGGGATTCTTTTTTTCAATTATTTTTTTTAAGAAAGTAGCCACTCCGTTATCAGCTGGCGTATGCACATTCATAAAACTCATTTTTAAATTTTGAGCCGCCATCGGAGATTTGAAATGATTAGCCGGATTGACTCCGCGAGAGACCTCGCTAATTCTAATTTTCATCAAACTCTCTGCTACATTGATAGGCACCCCATATTGAGCTAAAACATCTGCCTGTAAATGCATCACGTCATCTAAATATGATAAACCTTTTCCAATCGGATGATGAGCAATCACCGCATCTACCCCTAATTGTTTTGCAATTAATAGCTCCCCAGCATCAATATCAATTCCCACCATCACCTTTTTTATCTGCTTGCCATTATCAAAATGAATTGTAGAGTCCATATAAGGATTAGTTAATCTCTCCTTATCAAAAGAATCTTGTTCTGCCTTATTTAGTTTCTCATATTTATTTTTAATTCTCTCTAACTTCTTTTTAACTTCCTTTTCTCCACGTAAATCATTTTTGATTCCAAAATCAATTGCTAGTTTATAAATTTGTTGTAGGTTCATATATTTTTTATTTTAAATTCTCCTTTAAAAAACTACCCAACTCATCTATCTTAATTCTTTTTTGCTCCATGGTGTCTCTATCTCGTACAGTCACACTTTCATCTTCTAGAGTTTCAAAATCCACCGTTGCACAATATGGCGTTCCAATTTCATCCTGTCGACGATATCTTTTTCCGATATTACCATTATCATCAAACTCACACATAAATTTAGTTTTCAAACTATCATAAATCTCCCTAGCTTTACCCACTAACTCAGGCTTGTTTTTCAAAAGAGGAAAGATAGCCACCTTTATTGGAGCCAGATATTTAGGAAATTTCATCACCACTCTTTCGCTTCCATCTTCCAATTTTTCTTCCATATAAGCCGCCAAAAGCGCTAATAAGATAGTCCTATCTAGCCCAAAAGTCGGTTCAATTACATGCGGCACAAATCTTCTGTTGTTTTCCGCATCAAAATATTCTAATTTTTTACCTGAAAATTTAGAATGTTGAGATAAGTCAAAAGCTCCTCGGTGAGCCAGCCCAAATAATTCCCCAAAACCAAACGGGAATCGATATTCGATATCTACAGTTTTTCTTGAATAATGTGATAATTTTTCTTTGGCATGTTCATACCTTCTTAGATCTTCTTTTTTAGCACCCAGTGCCATTGCAAATTCTTCCTGAAAAACTATCCAATTTTCAAAAATATTTTCCCAGTCTTTCTCTGGATCAATAAAATATTCAATTTCCATCTGTTCAAATTCTCTAAGGCGAAAAATAAAATTCCCCGCTACGATTTCATTTCGAAAAGCTTTTCCGATCTGAGCAATTCCAAAAGGAACCTTCACTCGCATAGAATCAATAATATTTTTAAATTCAATGAATATCGCTCCGGCAGTTTCTGGACGAAGATAAACATCTCCATAGTAACCATTCATTTCAGTCTTAAACATCATATTCATCTCTCTAACATTAGTCCAATCTGATTCTCCACACTCCGGACATTTTACTTTTTCTTCTTTAAGCACTTTGGTCATTGCCTCCAATTGCCCCTCCAAGTCTTTACCCGTTGCTTCCTCTACTAAATGATCGGCACGAAATCTTTTTTTGCATTTTTTACAATCAACCATTGCGTCATTAAATCCGCTAGTATGTCCGGAAGCTTCCCAAAGTTTGGAATTAAGCAAAATTGGTCCATCGATTCCGACAATATCCTCTCGTTCTTGTACTACTTTTTTCCACCAAAGTTTTTTAATATTATTTTTTAATTGAGTTCCATAAGGACCATAAGAATAAGAATTGGCAAACCCTCCATAAATTTCACTAGACGGAAATACAAATCCTTTTCGCTTACAAAAAGAAACTATTTTTTCCATTGAATTATTTTGTTCTTTTTCCATATTTTTTTATCAGCCTTTTAGCTTTTTAGTATTTAGCTAATTGGTTAAAAATTAAATTATTTTTTACATGTTAATTGATTAGTTTTTAGTCATTTCGTATTCTTGAAATTGTAGATTTCTCCAACTTTACAAACCTTTCAGTATTCTATTCGTATATTCGTACAAATTCGCCTGCCTGCCGGTAGGCGGGTACTTCGCAGAGAGAAACAAAAAAAATCCTCATTCCAAACAATCTAAAAAAATTAAATTGCTAGAACGAGGATTCTCGCGGTTCCATCTAGCTTGCCTCGACATAGCTTTAGCGAAGTCGGGCTTTACCGACACCACAAAACATTGAGACCACCTTGATTTATATTCAGTTTTTCCACAAAGGGCTCCAACCCCCTTTTCATTAAAATAATACTCCAAAAAAATAAATAGTCAAGGAGACAAAAATTTAAATTCTGGAGTTCAAGTCAATTTTTTATATTGATTCGAAATTAAAAATTCAAAACTATTTTTCACCCAACAATATAGCAATTTAACAATCTAACAATTATTGCACAATAAACTGAGATTCCTGCCTGCCGGCAGGCAGGGCCACGGCGGAGTACCGCCTCGCAATGACAGCTCCCTCATTCATAATTCTTGATTCCTTATTCTTAATTCTTATTAATCAGTTCTTCATAAATCTCCAACATCTTACCTGCACAAACTTCACTCGTATATTTCTCTCTCGCCTCTTTTTGCGCATTTTCACCCAAATACTTAGCTAAACCTTTATCAGATAAAAGTTTAAAAATATTATCATCAAAATTTCTCTCTTTGGTTGATACTAAAATTCCCGTCTTTCCGCTTGTTATTAAATCACTTACACCCAAAGCTTTAAGCGCTACAATTGGCAATCCCATATACATCGCCTCAGTGATAATTGTGCCCTGTGTTTCACTTTTGGAGGCATAAACAAAGACATCGGCCAAATTTAAGTAATTCTTTACTTCCTCCTTATCCACAAGTCCCACCAAGAAAACCTGTTTACCCACCTTTGCCTTATTTATTATTTTTATTAAATCATTCTTTAGGTAACCATCGCCACCCAAAATAAAAACTGCATCCGGATCTTTTTTTAAAACCTTTATAACTTCTTTAACTAAGAATATTACATTCTTTTCTTCTGTTAATCTAGAGATTGAAAGAATTATTTTTTTATCATCATCTATCGCCAGCTCTTCCTTAATCCTAACTGAATTAACATTTGAAAACATTTTTATATCTACGCCAGTTGGAATAACTTCTATATTTTCATTATTCACCCCCCAATTTTCAATAATTTTTTTTACGGAAATAGTAGGAATAATTATTTTATCCGTGCAATTAGCATAATTTACAGAATTATTTATCACCCAACCTTTAGCCAATTGTTTGGGAATAAACGGAGTATAGTGAGTATATTGGTCATAAATAGTATGCCAGGTAAAAACCAAAGGCACATTTTTTTTCTCCGCCCAATTTATCGCAACCCAGCCCAAAAGATTGGGATGCTGCGAATGAATTATATCTATTTTAAGTTTTTTTATTTCCCTATCAATCTTTCTAGAGTAAGGAATAGGCAATGGAAATCTTATCTTATATTTGATATCTATCGATGGATATCTAAAAACATTTTTATTTTTATCTTTGTAACCAATATTGTATGGAGCAAAAATATAAACATTGTGGCCTCTTTTTTCAAATTCTCTCCTAAAGCTCTCCACAGAGGTGGTTACCCCATAAGGATTTGGCAAATAATTGTTAGTAAAAATGGCAATATTCATATAATCATTTTAGCATATTAACATTTTAACATATTGGCAGCTTGAGATTCATACGACTCTAATTTTCAAACAAAGACTTGAATATACAAATTACCCCCCTAAATCATTCGGTTTTTCATTTGCCTGCCTGCAATTTTCTAGCACTATATGCAGACAAATTCGAGTTATACCCTCAGAAACTTTATGGACTTTATAAACTTTATGGACTTTATAAACTTTTCTCCTATATCGACTCTATAAAATTCAATATATCCATAAAGATATGTTCATTCTTTGTATCTGAGATAAAAGTATGATAGGCTTTTCGAATGCATTTCTTTTTCTTTTTTTGGGAGCCTATTTCTTTATAAATATTATTCATACTACTCCTAGTAACAATATGATCAGTGCTGGATTGCATAATGAAACATGGCTGAGTTATCATTGATAAATCCTCTCTCGTTTTTTTTATCAACTCGGCCAACTCCAAGACACTGCTGATAGGATACTCTTGATAAGAAATCAACCTAGTTATTGTATTACGCGAG
Organism: Candidatus Moraniibacteriota bacterium; assembly: GCA_034003925.1. Lineage (GTDB taxonomy): Bacteria > Patescibacteriota > Minisyncoccia > Moranbacterales > UBA9337 > UBA9337. The sequence continues at coordinate 5,079 of JAVEXR010000016.1, read as the reverse complement.
CCAAATGTAGGAGGATAAAACTTTTTTCTATATTTTTTAAATATTCTTAAAAATTTTAATGTCACCGTCCCAATTTTTTCGTATCTGACCTTATACGGTGTAGCCATCAACACCAACCCGGAAATATCCTCACGTTCCTTGGCAGCATAGAGTGCCAATGTTGCCCCCATAGATGTTCCCCCTACATAAACTTTATCATAACCATCCCTTAGTTTGTTGATAAAATTATTAGTATCTCTGATCCAATCTTCATATTTAACATCCTCCAAATCCTTGGGAGAAGTTCCATGACCAGAAAGCATCGGGCCATAAACAGTATAACCAGCCTCATTTAAATATTTTCCCAATCTTCGCACTTCATAAGGGGTGGCCGACCAACCATGCAAGAGTAGTACGGCTTTTCTATTGTTTCCTTTGAAATAGAAAGATTTATTAGCTAAATGTTTTTCTTTGTCATAAATAGCGCTTGGATTAGCACGTAAAATATTTCTCGTTCTCTTTAAAAGTTTTTTTACCATAATCGAACTATTCTTGAATTTTTATATTGTCTCCCTATTTAAACTGTCCAAAACAATTTTATCCCTTTTGGATTATTTTGTATAGAGACTCATCCAATGACCATAAAAAATGCGCATTTATGCACTTATTCCTCTATATCCTCTACTATCTTTTCTATATCTCTGATATCTTCTTTCATTCTTTCCAATTCCCTCTCTGATTTATGCATTTCATCAATCACTATATCGCATTGTTTTTCAAGGTTGTGGAGTCTTTCTTTTAACTGATCAAAATTATCTGCCATATCCTTAAGAAAGTTAATAATTAGCTATTTCAATTATATCATAATAAAAATCCATTTTACTGAGAAAAGAAAAATGGATTCTGATTCCTCTTAAGGGGATTACTTAAAACAACAACAAAAATACACTAAGATTTATCTTTTAATATATTTTTAAGTTTATACTTCTTATATAGAGTTACTATCGCAAAAGTTACTATCGTCAAGCTAATCGCTAACAATCCGGCCCATTCTATATACTGTTTGATTTGTTGCCACATATAACCGTAAAAATATCCCATTGCCACCAAGAAGCCGCTCCAAACAATTCCCCCCAAAACTGAATATTCTACAAATTTCCAAAAGTTCATTTTAACAATTCCCGCCGCTACAAAAGTTGCCCATCCAAGCCCAATAGTAGACTTAACCGCAAAAATGGTCTTGCCGCCATGGCCATTGAAATATTTTTCCATTCTTAAAACTAATTTTCTAGTAATTCCTACGTATTTACCTACTCTATCGACGAAGCGCATCCCCCAAGTCTTTCCCAGCCAATACAAAAATACATCTCCCAAAATATCCCCCAGCATCGAAAAGAATAAAATTAACCATACATTAAAAATTCCAAAAGAGGCCAGCATAGCCGATAAAATAGTGGCTACTGGGCCCTCTATGATCATCATAGGCAAAACAATCCAGTATCCCCAATGGCTTAAAAAATCCAAAATCTCTTGTCCGGTAAAAAACATATCGATGAAAAATACAATTTCCAAGAAACAATTTCCAAACAAATCTCAAATTAAAATAACCAGTAATCAAGGTTTTAAATTTGAAAATTGATAATTGAATATTGCTTGTGTCTTGTTTCTTGGAAATTGTTTATTGTTTAAAAACTTTAAAATTCCTAAACTCCCGCAACTTTAAAAAATCATCTTATAATCCATTCCTGTCCTTATTAAGATTGTGCTCTTCTAGCGTAGTTGAAAAAATAGTTTCCTTTGTTTCAGGATTATTTAGAAAATAAATATAATTAGTCTTGGTCGGATAGATAGCTGCCACAATTGAATCTAATCCTGGATTAGTAATCGGTCCCGGTGGCAAGCCTACATTTATATAGGTGTTATAGGGCGAATTAATTTGGGTGTCTTCATATGAATATTGGGATTTATCCTCCCCTAAAACAAAAGCTAAAGTGGCACAACTCTGAAGCGCCTGTCCATTTTTTATTCTGTTATAAAAAACTCCACTTACCATTTTTTTATCTTCAGCATTATTGGACTCTTTCTCGATAATACTTGCCATAGTTAAAATTTCGTAAATACTCTTATTTTGTCTTTTAATCTCAGCTGTTAGATCCTCAGAAACCCTATTATCAAAATTATCCAATATTTTTACAATAATATCTTCTGCGCTAGCCTCTATAAAAAATGAATGTGTGTCAGGAAATAAATATCCTTCCAAGCTTTTTCCCTCTGGAATATCGGATAAAAAGCTAAATGCATATTTATCTGCAAAATATTTAGGATCTTTTGTGAGATCTAGAAAACCAGCTCCATCAAAACCACTCTCTGTCAATCTTTCCGCCATTTGCCCCAAGGAAAAACCTTCCGGAAAAGTTATTTTTTTTGATTCCCTCTCTCCACTCTTATCCCCCTCTGTTAAAATTATAACAATTTCTGCCACCTTTAAGTTAGAGCTAAGTATGTATTTTCCAGCTTTTATTTTTCCACGATAATCATTTTTATAGACATACCAGACAAAATAAATCTTACTCTCAATGATTCCTTCTTTTTTTAAATTACTAGCCGTATTCCACAAATTTTCTCCTTTTTCTATTTCAAAACTCACCGTCCTTTCATCTTTCGAATTGTTTCCCAAAAAAAACAAAGATACAAGTAAGAGTACCCCTACAAAAAACACTCCCCCAATTATTTTATACATAAAGTTTTATGATCATATTTATAAAAAATCCACAACACTTCTACTTATGAACCAGCACCTATTCCCCGTTTATTCGGCTGAAATTAATTAATCTTAATTGTTTCCATATTAACAGCTTTCTTATCAATATATAATAAATCAGCTATTAGCAAAAATCTGAAGATAAGCGCCACTACAAAAATCAAAATTACACTAGCCAGCATGCCTGAACCCATAATAACCAAAAAAATGGCTGTCGTAAATATCAAGTGTGCTACTGGCATATCCTTATCCACATAACCCACACTCACATTCAGCACATCGTCTACTTTGTTATTTATAACTTCAAGAAAAATATCTATCATTTTTTCATCTCCCGCTACTGGACGCTCCACCATCTTGGAGACATCATCTCGTCCACTTTTTAAAATAACTTCCTGTTGACTATAGCCAACACTGCTAAAACCTCTTTCTGCCCCAAATCTGCTTGCAGCCAAAGGATTTTCATTAAATTTATTAATGACAAATTCATCTACCGAAATCGTTTCATTATTTTCCTTGATTAAGCTTGGATCAACAAATGCAACAACTTTAGTCATAAAACTTTCTTGATTGTGATTAAATTTAAGTTTAGGCAAGTTTTCAGAAGCAATCTGTACATCATTAGAAAAATAATATTGCCCAGCTATCATTAGTGCCATCGCCAACACGAGAAACCGTCTGCCAACCCTCAGATAATTCCATATATCAACCTTTAACCTCAATTTCATCTCTTTTCTAATAAATATTCTAGCCAACCATAATAATACAAAAGAAAAAATTATAACAAACCCAGACATAATACTTCTAGTGAAAACTATCTGTCCTAGCAGAGATATCAAAGTTATCGCTAAAAATGTCTTTTTATCTCTGATAATTACGACACCCAATGACCAAGCCACAAAAAAAACAGAGAAAGCCAAAATTATCCAACTCCAATTATTTAAATGCGGATTGCCAAATAGGCTGTCTGCTAAATACCAAATAATCATTGCTACTAAGAAAATCATCAGCAATTCAAAATATTTAAGTATCCTTATTTTATTTTTCATTTTTATTTTATGAATCTTACTTTAATATTGTAACATTTAATGCCTTCCATCAACAGTCTATTTAATTCCACAAATATTCATAACAGCACTCCTATCTTCTTCTGTTAATTTTATATTTTCCAGATTTTGCTTCTCCATCAAGTGAAACATTGTTGACTCTGGATTATCCACATGATCCAATTTCAAGGCATGCCCCAATTCATGCGCCAAGACTAGTTTTAGATCGCTTTCCTCATGGAATTGATAAATATTTATTGCCATTCCAATATATTCTCCTTGATTAAATTCATTGATTTCACCAAAACGCTCCCTGTAGGTCTGTATTTTATCATTGTAATTTTCTATAACATTACTCTCTTTGTTAACTAAACCATTCATCTGAGTTGCTAGATTATTGATATTCTTTCTTTCTTTTTCTAGCTGATTTTTTAATTCATTAATCTTATCCGATTCTTTTTTAAATTCATTATAAGTATTTTCTGATTCATTTCCTCCGTCATTCCATTTGCTTATTTTTTCATTAAAACTATTCACCATCTCTTCATAAGTTTTCACTTTTTTTTCATAAGCAGCAACCGCCTCATTGTAATCAGCCTCTGCTGCCTGATAATTCTTTGAGATATCGCCCTGATGAGCCGCTAATTCTTCCAACTGTACATCCAACTTTTCCTCCTCAATTGTTTGTTCTTGCCTTTCATCGAAAACAAAATTTATTTTAAATTCTGCGCCTTCCTTGTATTCGAAAATATTTCTATTTAACTCTTTTTCCCAAATACTCTCTGCCCCCCTGAGCACGTTTAAAATCCTTTCTTCAGAAATACCAAATCGAGGATCGATATCTCCCAGAGAATAATATAAAGTCTCATCACAAACAGTCATCAGCTTAGCTGCCTTCAAAACTCGTTTTGCTTCAAATTTAACTTCCTCCAAGTGAGTCATTACAAAAAATGTCCCACCTATGACAAGTATCAAGAGAATTATAATTTTTTTATAAATTTTCATAATGTTAATCAACAAAACATTAAAGCATTAAAACATGGAAACAACAGTACTCGTCATTGCGAGCAATTTCTGTACTCAGGAATTGTGTGGCATCTTAAAATATTACATAAATCACTATTATGATTCAATACTGCTCCGAATAGATTGCCGCAACAGAGTACCGTCTCGCAATGATATATTGCATTTTCCTATTTGTAGTTTCGTATAAATTTACTGCACTTGTATTGTATCTAACTTTACAAACTTTAGAAACCTTACAAACTTTAAAAACTCATATGATATTTTGCA
>JAVEXR010000069.1:0-5001 GCA_034003925.1 Candidatus Moraniibacteriota bacterium | reverse complement strand
ATAATTTAAGCTAAATAGCCTCTGTCATAAAACTATTGTGCTGCTGCTGACAGGAGGCGAGAACCAGGTGCACCGCAGGGAATGGCATGTGTCTTCGAAAACGTATAACCAAACCCTGCTTCCGGCACCCAAGCAAACATGAATATATTTGTAGATATTTATGGGCACGAACAACTCGCAAAGATAATAAATTTTTGTGGGTTGGGAAAGGAAGTTTAAGTTAGTTAAAAAAACAAATAAAAAATTAATAAATATGAAATTAGAATCTTTAAATAACGAAAAATTCAAATTAGCAAATAATGATATGGGTAGATTAGTAGGAGGTGCTATAAAAAGTACAGTAACAGGAAGTGGATCCGAGTATTTTGCAGGAAAAAATACTAATTATTCTTCTGACTGTCATACTCAATATACTGGAACTGACATCATAAATGGTGATTTCGATACTATGACTTATTGGTCAGGAGCAAATGATGTTACAGCAGCTAACGTATATGCACTTGCTAATCAGAAATAGATTTTTTTAAAAACATTAAGGTATATATTACTTAATTGTGTTATATACTTTAATGTTTTTTTATTTTAATGTTTTCTATTAAATTTTGACTTAAATAAAATTCAATCATGAAAAATGTTTTAACTTTTTTTTTCATATTTTTATATCTGTGTAGTTTTGCTCAAAATGGTTGTAAAAAATACAATAAATATATAAATCTTGCCGAACTAGCAATTTGCGATTTTGAATATGATAGAGCTTCTAAGTACTATGAGAAAGCGTTTCAGTATCAAAACCCTTTCTGTAATGACCTTTTTAATGCAACCATTTTAAATGTCAAATTTACAAAAAAATATAATCTTGCATTACAATATTCAAGACAACTTCTTCAAAAGGATTTTGAAATTGGCTGGATTTATAGATTAATAGATACCAAAGATTCACTTTGGACTTTCAAATTTAAAATCTTGGAAGATACTGTGAAATCGCTAACTAATAAAAACTTAAAGTTGATCCTAGAGGAAATGATTGAGGAGGATCAAAAATGGAGGCATGGTGAAATGGATATATGTAAAATCATGGATGTTGATAATAAAAATTTTCTTAAAATATTTTCATTAAAAAAAGAATTTGGATCATTAAATGAAAACAAAATTGGATGTAATTCTAATTACAAAACATTATTAATTCATTTCGCCAAAAATTTATATAGTCCTAGAGAACTTTTATTAAGTTCAGTAATAGATGGAGATTTTTTTATAAAAGATTATATTCAATTATTTGATCTTTATTTAGACATGATAGGAGAACCAACAATATATGGACGATCATGGGGGCAAATTTATTCTGTAAAAAATGTATTAATAATTAACTATCCTAATGATATTGAAAGAGTTAACAATGAAAGAAAAAAAATATTATTAGATGAAACTTGGTATGAATATGTGAAAAAAATAAAATATCAGTTTCAATTTAATAATTTTCAGTTTTACTCTAAGGTAGAAAGATTGATGAGTGAAGATGATATCAATTCTTTAATAAAAGAAATCGATGAAGAACACCAAAAAGGGATTTATATCAGAGAATATATTATTAGAGAAAAAAAATAAATCTTTTTATGAAAAGTAGATTCAAATTACTTGTTTCTTTCATTTTATTATTCACTTTTATAAAAGAGATTGCTGCCCAAGACTCACTTTTTGTTATTCCTGTAAAAAACTTTAAAATTGAAATGATCTGTGTAAAGGGAGGTGTATATACTAGAGGGTGTATTTCGGATTCAATTAATGACAAAGATTGTCCTCCCCGAAACAGACCTCAACATCAGGTTTATGTGGATCCCTTTTATATCAGTAAGTATGAAGTAACCAGAGAGTTGTATCTTGCCGTAATGAAAAACTATCCCGCCTATTTTCGATATTCCATGCAATCACCTATAGAGAGTCTGGATTGGTACGATGTGCAAAGGTTTATAGATACCATGAGAAAAATAACCGGTTTACCTTTTAGACTTCCAACAGAAGCAGAATGGGAATACGCAGCTTCTGGAGGTATTAACCATGATTATTATCGGTACTCCGGTAGTGATTCTTTGGATGAAGTAAAATGGCATAAATTTGATCCTAAACGAAATGATAATTATGGAAATAGTCAACACAATTTTTATCAGAAAACAATGCCTGTGGGTCAAAAAAAACCGAATAGCTTAGGAATCTATGATATGAGTGGCAATGTTGCTGAATGGTGTAGTGACTGGTACAGTGAAAGCTATTATCAAACTGACACTTTTTTTGTAAATCCGCAAGGTTCGGAAACGGGAGTGGTAAAAATAGTTAGAGGTGGAAATTGGGGTCAGGTAGAGTATAATTCACGTGTATCCTCAAGAAAAGGGTTGATTCAACAGGGATCACCCTGCAAATATATTTGGGTAGGAATAAGGTTAGTTGTCTCTTATTGAAAAAAAATATGATTTTAATATTAAGTGAAGTTAATGATGTCATGACAGATTGTGTCTGTCAATGGTTATTTTTTAAAAATGAAAAGTTTGTAAGGATTAACAATGAAGATTTTTATCAATATAAAATTCAAATGTTGTCTGATAACAATAGATTTGAAATATTGCTTACAAACAACGGTCATTCATACAAAATATCAGAATTTGAAAAGGTATGGTTTAGAAGAGGTAATTTCTATTTTTTAAAACCGGAAAAACACCTCTATCCAAATTCAAAAGTTCAGGAAAAAATCAAGGAACATATTGATTTCGAGGAACAAACTTTAGTGAATTTCTTATATTCGGTTTTAATGCAAAAACCACATATCAATAATCCTTTGCATTATAATTCAAACAAATTAATAAGTATAAATATAGCTATTAAATATGGATTAAAAATTCCCAATACATTAATAACAGATTCAAAAAAAACATTTACCTCTTTTCAAAAAGCATGCAAATCAATTATAACAAAAAATATTCAAGATGTTATTTTAGTTAGAAATATTGATGGGTATAGTATAAGTCAATCTACTCAAAAAATTACAAATTCTATAAAAAATGACTTTTGGTATTCCCTTTTTCAGGAGGAAATTGTGAAAAAATATGAACTGAGAATTTTCTACTTTATGGGGAACTTCTATACAATGGCCATTTTTCCTAGGAAAGAAACACTCGATTTCAGAACAGTTGATGTCAATTCCCCTGAATGTTTGCGAATGGTTCCGTACAATCTACCTAAAGACATAAAAATTAAAATTAGAAAATTTATGAAAGAGATGGAACTGGAATCAGGATCTATTGATATGATTGTTGATACCAATGATCAATTTTACTTTCTAGAAGTAAATCCGGTCGGGCAATTTCATTTTTTAAATAGAATCTGCAACTATTATATTGAAAAAGAAATATCCAATTTTTTAAAAGCAAACAATGAAAATTAATAATAAAAACAAAAAATTCTATCCTTATAATTATTCTTTTCTGACAAACTTGGAAAAAAGTGTAGAGTCCAAAAAAAATTTTAATCAAGGAGAGATTCAATCTATCCAAAATAGTAAATCAAATATTTTTCTGTTTTATAAAGTGATCTCCAGATGCTAAACAAAAATTATTCTTTAGACTTTTATTACCCACTTTTTTCTTCATGTATTCCTCATGTTGGTTTTAGCAGAACACTTCTCGTTGATACAAATCGAAAGCAAGTCCATTATATTCCAAATTCTTTGTTTAAAATCTTAAATTTATCAAAGAAAAAAACATTAAAGGAAATCTTATCCCAATTTTCAAATGAAGATCAAGGCATTATATTAGAATATTTTGAATATCTTATTCAAAATGAATTTGTTACACCATTAAAAAAAGATGATCTGAAAAGATTTCCACCCATGAGTTTAGAATGGGATTATCCTACTCATTGTTCTAATGCAATCATTGATATTGTAAATGAAGATGCTTTTTCAATTTTTGATGCTATCAATAAACTGGTTCAAATCAATTGTTTTCATATCCAAATCAGATTTTTTAAAACAATAGATCTGGATCGTTTTGAAAAAATAATCTCATTTTTAAATCATTCGAATATTTACACTTTTAATATTTGTACTAATAAAATCACAGATGATGTTCTTTTTTATAAGAAATGTATTGAATCAAACTGGAAATTAAGTAAATTGGAAATTTATAATTGGGAAAAGGAATTTGTAGGAATTACAGATGCTGTTAATTCTCAAATTTATTTTTATAAAAGGGAATTATCTGACTCCACACAATGTGGAATTGTTGATCCAAAATATTTTTCACATGAGATAGAGAGTATCACAGAATCTATTCATTTTAATAGTTGTCTCAATCGTAAGCTTTGCATAGATCAAAATGGGTATGTGAAAAACTGTCCCAGTATGACTCAACATTTTGGGCATATTAGTGAGTGCAATTTGGAGGAAGTGATTCATTCCCAAGAATTTCAAAAAATTTGGTTTATCAATAAAGACCAGATTGATGTTTGTCAAGATTGTGAATTTAGATATATTTGTCCGGATTGCAGATGTTTTATACAGGATGAAAATGATATCTATTCTCAACCGGCAAAGTGTAAATATAATCCCTATATTTGTAAATGGGAAGGTGAAGAAGAATATATTTCTGTATCCGAATGGAGAGCTCAAAATCCAAAATGGAATAAACGTAAAAAAACGAAAAAAGTTGAAAAGTAACCCATTCCCTTTCTACAAACACCACGACTCTATGGATTGTGGGGCGACCTGCCTGAAGATGATTGCCAAATATTATGGCAAGAGTTACTCTTTGGAAACCCTGCGCCAGAAAACCTATATCACCAGGGAAGGCGTGAGCCTGCTGGGAATCAGTGAGGCTGCGGAATCAATCGGGTTTAGAACGTTGGGCGTCCATATTACTTTTGAAAAACTACTTGAAACCCCTCTCCCCTGTATTGTGCATTGGAAACAGAACCACTTCGTAGTGGTGTATGATCTCAAAGTGAAAAAGAGAT
>JAVEXR010000015.1:6398-24482 GCA_034003925.1 Candidatus Moraniibacteriota bacterium | reverse complement strand
ATATTCATATTTAAAGCACTGAAAGAACACAAACAATTTATATAATATTGTCTGTATTTTTCTTTTTATATTTCTAATCTACATTTCATTTTAGCACGATATTTTTTAATTGTCGAGATTAAAATCTTTTCTTTTTTTATATATAGTGTTATCTTATGAAATAGCTCAATTATTTTTAATTTGCCCCTGTAGTTCAGTGGATAGAACAAGTCACTCCTAACGACTAAACGGAAGTTCGACTCTTCCCGGGGGCACCTAGTTTTGGCTATTTTAGCCGCATATTCCTATGCTTCAAAAAATACCTTCTTCTGTATCATTAGTCATCTCCATGATCAAAGAACACCACTTTGAAGCTTTTGTCGTGGGTGGTTGTGTAAGAGATCTTCTATTAGACAAAAAACCTAAGGATTGGGACATAACCACCAATGCCACACCCACTCAGATTCTAGAAATCTTTCCTTTTGGCAAATATGAAAACCAATTTGGAACAGTTCTTGTAGCTGAAAAATATCTAGGCCTTAAAGACAGTCAGGACACCATTGAAATAACTACTTACCGCATTGAATCTAGCTATTCGGACAAAAGAAGACCAGATGAAGTTAAATTTGCTAAAAAAATCGAAGAAGACTTAGGACGCAGAGATTTCACTATCAATGCTATGGCTCTAGAAATACTTAATGAAAAAGATTTTAGAATCATCGATCTTTTCAATGGTCAAAAAGATTTAAAAAATAAAACTATTAGAGCCGTAGGTAAGGCTGATGAAAGATTTAATGAAGATGCCCTAAGAATGATGAGAGCTATTAGATTCATTTCTCAATTAAAAGAAAAAGGGTCTTCCGAAGATTGGCATATTGAACAAAAAACCTATTTGGCCATACAAAAAAACAAAGATCTTTTAAAATTTATCTCCCCAGAAAGGCTTCAAGACGAATTTACAAAAATTATTTTATCCGATAATCCTGCTTTGGGGGTCGACCTACTAGTAGAAACTGGCTTGATGCAACATATTATTCCTGAAATTTATGAAACCATTGATGTTGAGCAAAATCGTCATCATTACTATGGACCCTACAATACCGTCTACAAACATCTTTTAGCCAGCTTAACCACTTGTCCTTCCAAAAAATTAGAAGTTCGCCTGGCTGCTTTTTTGCATGACCTAGGCAAACCTGCTTCCAAAAGAGGTGCAGGTGAGTTTTCTACTTTTTATGGGCATGAATACATTAGCGCTAAAAAAGTTAAACTTATTTTAACCAGACTTAAATTTCCTAAAAAAATTATTGATAAAACTGTGCTTTTAGTCAAAAATCATATGTTTTATTACAACGTTGATGAAGTTGGAGAAAAAGGAGTGCGTCGAGTAATTCAAAAAGTTGGCCTAGAAAATATCAATGACTTAATCGATGTAAGAATTGGCGATAGATTAGGTAGCGGAACAGCCAAGGCAGTACCTTATAAGTTAAGACATTTTAAGTATATAGTAGAAAAGGTTTCTACAGATGCAGTTTCTGTCAGTCAACTAAAAGTTAACGGCAATGATTTAATTAAATTACTAAAAATTAAACCTGGTCCAAAAATAGGCACTATTCTAGATATCCTCCTTTCTGAAGTAATTGATGATGCTAGTTTAAACAACAAAAAACATCTTTCCCAGAGAGCTCTTGAGCTAGATAAGGAAAATATTGAAGATTTAAGGAGCTTGGCCAAAGAAAAAATCGCAGAAAGAAAAAAGGAAGACGACAGAAAAATAAAAAACAAGCACTGGGTAAAGTAATTTCGCCCACAAAGCGAAATTATCCTTAGTGAAGCGTAAAGATCCCTGCCTCGAAAGCGGAACATTCTAAATGAAGCATAAGTATCCCACTCAAGAAGCAGTATCGTCTCAAATAAAGCACAACTTAAATATTTATCAAAACTGTATGCAAATCAAAATAGAAAATCTACAAGAAAACCCCGCCAATCTCTTGCGTCGAGCTGGTTATTCCTTTCAGAAACATGTTGGTAACGAAATGAGTTTTATTAGACCATTAGCTTTAGCAGGCTATCCGCGTTTTCATATGTATGCCCATGTAGAGGATACTTTTACTTTGATTATCAATATTCATCTTGATCAAAAAAAGGAAACCTACGGAGATGATACTCGCCATCATGGGGAATACGAAGATGAAGGAGCTCTAAAATCAGAAGCAGAAAGAATCTTGCCTATTTTAAGTTCATAGCCTGGTATTGATTTTTTAAAAAAAATAGATTATTATCCTAAAGTAAGTAGCCGCGGTGGTGAAATTGGTATACACGCCAGTCTTAGGAACTGGTAGGTTTTCCTGTGCGAGTTCGAGTCTCGCCCGCGGCACAAAAAAACAACCCCATGGGGTTGTTTTTAAATTGAATTTAAATCTTTATATCAAAAATTTCTTTTTATTAGAGGATAGATCTATAAAATCATCCGCCACTTCTATTAATTTTGCACTAGTTGATTTTTTAAAAGCAATCACTTCTACCCGACAACCTGTAGTATTTTGAACATATTCAATCATTGGTATATAGTCTCCATCTCCAGAAACCAACACGATTACATCCAAACTCCTACTCATCTTAATTGCATCCACTGCAATACCCACATCCCAATCAGCTTTTTTAGCTCCACCAGCAAATATTTGCAGGTCTTTAGTTTTAACTTCAAAACCTTGACCCTCCAAAGCTTCGAAAAATTTTTCCTCTAGGCCTTCTTCTGTTTTTACTCCATAAGCAATAGCTCGAATAAGTTTTCGCCCATTAGTGGCCTCAATTAAAATATTTTTAAAGCTCACCTTCTTTTTATATAAAACCTTGCCCGTGTAATACATATTTTGCACATCCACCAAAACACCCACTCTTTGTTCCTTAAATTTTGCCATATTTCTTTTATTAAATAAAAGAATGCTGTTTCAAGCATTCTTTTAAAGTTTTTATTACCCCTTTAAGCCCAACTTTTTTATAGTAGTTTTGTATGCTTTTTCATCCGTTCTCTTAAGATATTCCATCAATTTCTTTCTTTTTGAAACCATTTTTAATAAACCTCTTCGAGAATGAAAATCCTTAGCATTCTTTTTTAAATGAGACGTTAGCTTCTTAATCTTTTCTGTAAAAAGAGCAATTTGATATTCTGATGATCCTGTATCTTTGTCATGTCTCTTTACCTCTTTGGTAGCTTTGACTTTTTGCTTTGTTGTAAGCGCCATACTTTTTTTCTGCTACACATTCGTTCCGTTGAACACAAAAACCAATGTGCACATTATTTTTTAAATTATTTATAGATACACAATAACATTAATCTTATTTTTTGGCAAATTTTTCTATCACATTGAGATATTTTCCCAAAACCTTAAAAGGTAATGTTTATCTTCTTTAGTTTGAGGATTAAAATAGTAAAAACCAGCCTCTTCTCTTATTTTTTTGTTTTTATTATCCCATACTCCTAAAACTTGTTTTTCCAATAATGAAATCAACTCCCTCTCTATTTGAATATTTAGCTCCTTATCAATTTGCTCATTAAGTACATTTCTTCTTTCTCTAAATGAATACTTTCCAATATCCTCAGCGGTCATATCTCTTATCAAATCTACATCATTAATTTCCTCAATCACGCTTTCGTTTGTATCTTTAATCTCTGACACTGCATCCTCCTCTGTATCTTTGATTATTTTATTTATAGTACTTTTTACCCATTCCCAACCGCCACCCTCTTTTTTCTTATAAATTTCATCTTCATCAATTCCGTTTTCTTTTTTATATTTTAAATCATAAGCAACTTCACCATCTGGATATCTTAGCTCTACATAACCCTTTTTATTATTTAGAGAAAATTTAGAAAATTCTCGATTTAATTGCTTTATTTTACCAGCCTTAATTATAAAATCATCATTGATTGGGTGATTTGTTAATTTTTTCTTATTTGACCCTGTAGCCACACTCCAATTTTTTAAATTTACTTTCTTTTTAGATTTATTTTTTAGCTCTATCCACTCTCCATCCACATCTTTTCCCTTAGGATTAGGATTAATCGCCAAAATGCTCACCTTTCTTTCTGGAAAATCACTCACCTCAATATTAAATTCTCTTTTTACATCCTCACTTCCATTAAAAACTGTTAATTTTACAAGATATTTTCCATTTTTAAGATATTTATGCCTTACTTTATTTTTATAACTATTTTTTCCATCTCCAAATTCCCATTTTACCTTTAACTCATCCTCTTTAATTCCACCCACAGTGACTTCAAAATTAGCATAAACATCTTTATAAATATCATCATCTATATCAATTTCTATCTCGCCCACTTCCCTAAATTCATTTGCGCCTCCAGGGGTCAAAAATTCGCTCCAGTGCCATTTATTTGTCTTTTCACAATAACCATACGAAAGACCCTCTCTGGCACCACTGTACTCAATTTTATCCACTTCAACACCCTTTGAGTTTATTAATCTAACCTCATCCTCTCCAGTAAGTGAAAAATTAAAACCTTTTTCTCCTTTTACTATCAGAAATCCTCCTGATTTTATTGTTTTTTCTCCAAGATATTTATTAAAATAAAGTTTTTTATAGTTGTTGTTTTCTTTTTTACCAATTCTATCTTCCAATATCCATCCATCTCCCTCATTTAAATCAACAGCTTCTTTTCCAAAGTTATATAATTCAATATATTCCCCCTCATCGTCGCTACCTTTGGGACTTGGTAAAATCTCATTAATTCTAATTGTTTTTTGATAACCATCTTTTTTATCATCAGCAACCTCATTGTCATTATCTTTATTGGTATCAATTATTTTACATTTATTACTTTCCACTACCAAACTATCTCCTTCTTTGACATCTCCCAAAAAACAACCTTCCTTCCAAATTAATTCATCCACTGCATGTTTATAACTTGTTGATGGTTCCTTATTTTTCGAATCTTTTTTATAAAAAACATAATCAACTATTATATCTTTATTGTGCTTATCCTTATTATATAAGGCTACTTCTCCAAAATCATCCCCTAAAACACTACCATTTTTGTTTAAAAATATATTTATGTTTTTACTCCTACTTAACCCCTCTCCCAGATAAACAATAAATTCTTCTTCACTCTTAAAATCTTTTATTCTTCCAAAAGGTAAATAATACTTATCCAATCTAATCTTCCAATCACTCATATTAACACTTTTTTTAGAAATATTTTTCAGTTTTACCCACTCATAGGAACTTTTTTCATTAGATCTATTATCTACCCCCGCAGGATCATACATAACTTCAGTAATCACAATATCCCCATCTTTTGCCCAGGAAACTCCACTCATAATAAAAAATCCTGACAAAAGTATCAGAATTATTATTAAAACCTTAATTTCATTGAAGTTTAATTTCTTTGACTTCATTTTCACCTATTTTTTTATTTATTTCGTCAATAAGCATTTTTTTATTTAGCCAAATCTCATTAGCCCAATTGGAATTACTTGTTTTTAAAAAAATTACCCCATCCTTATAATAACTAGGTTGAATACTTAAAGCCCCTACCTCCCCATATTTAATCTTAATAATTGTTTTTAGAATATAAAAAACACTCTCATTATCAATCTCCTTTTTTCTCTTTATTTTCTTATATTTAAGAAATTTTCCTATCGCTTTCATTTATTTTCTAATAGGCATTATTATATAAATAAAATTATTTATATCTTTTCCATCTTTATCATTAACCATCTTTAAAATTATTGGAGAAAGTCCATCATTTATCATAATTTTAATATTTACTCCATCCATAACATTTAAACCATCAATTAAATATCTAGGATTTAAAACAAAATCTTGATTTTCCCCATTTTTTTCAATATTTAATTCTGTTTGGTTTTCGCCTGATTCTTGCAAACTAGATCGAACTATTAAAGTTTTATCATTTTCAACTACCATATTTATCTCCCCATCTGTTTTCTTAGTAAAAACACTAGCTATTTTTATGGCTTGCAATAAATCTCCCTTATTTATCAAAATCTCAGTTTTAAATTCACTGGGGATAATTTGTTTATAAGGTGGGTATTTTCCATTTATTAATCGCGAAACCATCTTTATATCACCTACATCAAAGAAAATCTGATTATTTTCAATAGTCACAAGGGTTTTTCCACTATCTTCACTATTGTGCAATATTTTATTTAACTCCCTTAATGTTTCCGCTGGAATAATTGCGGTTGTATCTTTTAGCTGTTTATAAGCATCTTTTTCAGCAATTTCAACTTCATATTCATTTAATCTAAAACTATCCGTGGCAGCAAAATAAATCTTATTATCAAAAAAGGATAAATTTATACCAGTAAATTCAACTCTTATATCATTTAAACTAACAGAACTCAATGACTTATTGATAATATCCTTAAGTTTACTATTATCGATATCAAATTGATATTCCTCTTTTCTTTCCGGAATAATAGGAAAATCTTCAGAAGAATCAAGACAATTTATCTTGGCTTTATATTTACCACAATTAATATTTAATATTTGACCATTTAATTCAATTTCAATATTTTTTTCCTGAGGAAGATTTGTTATAAAATCACTTATCAGTTTTGAAGGTATTACTATTCTACCTTCCCTTTCTATCTTGGCTCCAATTTTAATAATTATACCTATTTCCAAGTTAGTGGCTGAAAAAAACAACCTACCATCTTTTGTTTCAATTAAAATATTTTTTAAAATAGGTAATGTGATTTGTTTAGCTGTAATTTTATCTACAATAGAAATAGCTTTTTTAAAATTTTCTTGAGTACAAACCAATTTCATCTGTATAGTGGTAGTTAATAATGTTTTTATATAAATATATAAATTATTATTACTATTATTAAGGATTAAAAACCTGTTGATAACTTAAATTCTCCTTATGAAACAAGGTTATATTATAATAATATATTGTTCACAATCTTACAATAAGCCAAGGGGTAAGTGAGGGATGGATTAGGGATAACTATTGCAAATATTTTAAATTTAATTTTATTAACAGATATTTAATTTAAATATACAATAAATTAACATACTTATCCACAGCTAATCGGCACTTATCCACAGTTTATTAGTAAAATATCAACGCAAAGTCTTTATTATGTATTCTATATCACCATTTATCTTGGAATTATTCTTTATGTCATTAGATATTTTATTAAAAGCATGAAGAGCTGTGGTATGATCTCTTTGAAAATATTCTCCAATTTCTGGGTAAGACATCTTTAGTTCCCTCTTAAATAAAAACATAATAATTTGTCTTGGAAGAGCTACTCTCTTTTTCCTGCTCTTGCTCATTAAGTCTTCCTTATTTATCTCAAAGAAATTTATAGTTGAATTGATGATATCCTTTTTTGTTATAGCTGTTTCTTGTTTGGATATTAAAATGGATGACAATATTTTTTTAGTTTCTTCAATTGTAGGGCTTTTTTTGTTTAATTCAAAAGTTGCTACCAATTTATTTAAAGCCCCCTCTAGCTCCCGGATATTGTTTTTTATATTTTCAGCTATAAATCGCAGTATATCATCACTTAAAAAGAATTTTTTTTCATTCAATTTGGTTTGTAATATAGCTAGACGAGTTTCTAAATCAGGATTTCCAATATCAGTAATCATTCCGCCTTCAAATCTTGAGCGTAATCGATCTTCAAGAATCTGGATGTTGCTAGGGGGTCGATCACTACTGATAACAATTTGCTTGTTTAATTGATAAAGAGAGTTAAATATATGAAAAAATATGTCTTGAGTTTTTTCCTTGCCAGAAATGAATTGAATGTCATCAATTATTAATAAATCTGCTTGTTGATATTTATTTTTAAACTTATCAATAGTTTGATTTTTGATGGAATTGACTAATTCTGTGGTAAATCCTTCTGAAGAAATGTATATAATGTTTTTATTGGAGTCATTTTTTAAAATTTCGTTGCCTATAGACTGTAATAAATGAGTCTTGCCTAGGCCCACATCTCCATAAATAAAAAGAGGATTGTATTGTGTGCCCGGATTTTGAGAAACAGCGTAGCAGGCTGCTCTAGCTAGTTCATTGTTTTCACCTATTACAAAATTATCAAAAGTATATCTTGAGTTGAGGTGGGTATTTTGAAAAAAATTTATTTGAGGAGTGATTGTTTTAGTATTTTTTAAATCAACTGTTTGCTCTCCTTGAGTGTTTTTTCCGGCACCATCAATATTTCTAGAGGGTTTTTCTAAGGGAGAATAGATAGCACAAGAAACTTCCGTTATATTTTCTTGAAAGTTTTTTAAGGCTTTAGTTATATTGGTGTTAAACTTATTTTCTAGCCATTCTTTAGAAAAACCATTGGGTACGCCTATAACAATCTTACCATTTTCATTAGATAATATGAATGTATCCTTAAACCAAGTTATAAATTGTGGTCTAGAGAGGGATAGTTCTATTTCACCCAATACTGCTTTCCATAAATCTTCATTATTCATAATGTTTTTAAAACTAAAGAAGTAAAATTATTTTTTAAAATTATAGCACAAACCAGTAATAAAAATAACAAAATACAATAACTTAGTAAGTTGTGGATAAGTTAACTTTTATATATTAGCACAAAATAGAGTTTTGTAAAATTTTTTAGTTTAAATTGAGAATAACACACAGATGAGATATAAAGTTTAAAAATCCAAGACTATGTTAATAAAAAACAGGACAATTATAAGGCTACTCATACTACACAATAAAAGATGTTCTTTGTCAAATAAAAATATTTAACAAACTGTTAATAACTTTTTTATAAGAAAAAAATAAAATAAAAATATTTGTGCAATAAATAATTGTTTCACGTGAAACAATAAGTCATAAATTGAATTAAAAAATAACAAAATAGTTAGATTTAATTGTTGTCAAAATTTTCAAAAACCCTTTGTTTATAAGGATTTTTAGGTAATATTTAATGTTTATCTTAAATTTTTTTCTAATGTTTCACGTGGAACTTTATTAACTAAATGAAATCCTAATTAATGTTTCACGTGGAACTAATTTAATGCTAATTTATTGAAAAGAATAAGTGATAAAAATATTTTCTTGTGGATAAGTTTTTTTGTATGTAATTAAATTAGTTTAAAATATTTATATAATTTATCATGCATAAAATATGCTGTATAGATGGATCTGTTGTAAAATAAAAAAATGTATTACATAAATGTTTCACGTGAAACATAATTTATTGCAGAAGTTACCGGGATAGTTATAATTTTTTAAAATAAACACTATTTAAACTATTACTATGTAAAAAGTTTCACGTGAAACAATTTTTATGAAAAATGATTTTAAGATAATATTTTAGGGGGTTGTACAAATTTTATTAAATTCTTTGTTTGTAAAAAACATTAAAACGTTCTAATTTGGGTTAATTCTAAATTTAAAGTTCCACGTGGAACTTTTTGCGTTAGATGATGCTTGAGTTTACTTAAAATATAAAAAATTTAGCTAATATTCTTTTCACCCATATGTTTCACGTGAAACATAAAACATTTTGTAGGTTATTAAAAATTTATTTGAACTAATTAATTTCCAAATATGATAAAAGTGTATTAAATTAGCGTATTTTAAAAGTTTTTGAATTTATAATAAAGTCTTTACCTATTGCAGGGTATCCTTAAAATGGTTTATTTTGTGTAATTTTTGACTTTTTGTTCCACGTGAAACAATAATTTGAAAAAAAACATAAAGATCTAGATAGAAAATAGTTTTTTGCAGAAAGTTGGTTGGATGACATAATTTGAAAAGTGAATTTTAAAACAAATATATTCTTAGAATATTATTTTTCGAAACGATTATAAGTTTGTGTTGTTAGTGTTTCACGTGAAACATTTTGTAATATAGTATTATGTGATGTTGTTCCACGTGAAACAATTGTAATGGGATGATGTATAAAATTGAGAATTTTAAAATTGTTAAACTTTTAAAAAGGCTTTAAATATAAGGAGTTCGGGCTAAGGGAAGGACTAATTTTTTATGTTTCACGTGGAACAATTTGTTTTTATATTATATCATACTAAAATAGTATGATATATGAAGGATTTAGTGGGGAGGTTATATTTTTTTTAGTAATTGTTCAAATTTTTCTTTTAGTAGATTTGTTTTTAAAGTAGCTATTTCTAGAAGAGGTATTATTATGATATCTCTAGATGGCTTTAAATTTTTATCAAAGTCAACAAGTGAGTTTGTAATTTTTCTTTTTATTTTATTTCTTACAACAGCTTTGGTGGAAACTTTTTTTGAAATTACTACTGAAAAACGATTATGGCTCAAGTTATTGGGCAAAACAAAAACTTTTAAATATTCAGAATAAAAAACCGATCCATTTTTATAGATTTTATTAAAATCCTCCTTTTTGGTAATTTTATATTTTTTTGAAAACATATTTTTTTGAATTATAACCTAATTAAAGCATTTTGAGGATAAAAATGCAAAACCCCTCGACAAATACTAATATATATGATAATTTTAGAACATTGAATAAATAATTTATTTTAAGAATATATAAAAATATATGAGTACAAAAAGAACTTATCAACCAAAAAAGAGAAAACGCGCTAAAACACATGGTTTTTTAGAGAGAATGAGTACGACAAATGGGAAGGAAGTTATCAAAAGAAGACGACAAAAGGGGAGAAAAAAACTAGCTGTTTAATTTAAATAAAAACAAAAAATACTTTATAATATGTCTACTATTTTTCACGGATTAATTTATCAGCCGATTTATAATGTCTTGATTTTTCTTTATGATATAATTCCAGGGGGAGATTTTGGTATAGCCATTATTGCTGTTACAATATTGTTGAAGGCAGCGCTTATTCCATTATCGAAAAAACAGATTCAATCTCAAAAGAGAATGCAGGAAATACAGCCAAAATTAAAAGAAATTCAGCTTAAATATAAGAATGACAAGGAGAAGCAAACTAAGGAGGTCATGAAATTTTACAAAGAAAACAAGGTTAACCCTTTCTCTGGATGTTTTCCTATAATAGTGCAATTGATTTTTTTAATAGCTATTTATAGAGTGATTATAAATATTTCTGATGCAGGCTTAGTGGTAAATGGAAAGGATTTATATTCTTTTGTGGCAAATCCTGGAGAAATAAATAAAGTATTTATTGGCTTGGTGGACCTATTGAAACCTAGTATTCCTATCGCAATTTTGGCAGCAGCAGCACAGTTCTGGCAGACTAAATTAATGATGTCCAAAATTAATAAAAATAATGCTTTAGCCAAAAAAGATAAAGACAGTTCATCTGAGCCAGATTTTTCTGAGATTATGAATAAGCAAATGTTAATTTTGGGTCCAGCCTTAACGCTTTTTATCGGAATTAAATTTGCTGCTGCGCTATCTGTATATTGGTTGTTTTCAACGCTTTTTTCTGTAGCGCAACAATTATATATTTTTAAAAAAGAGGATGAAATAAAGAAATAAATTTATGGATAAAAAAAATAGTCAAATTATAAAATCAATAACAGAAGACTTATTGAAAAAAATAGGTTTTGAAGGTGAAGTGATGGTCTCTGATTCAATGGAAGATAAAAATAAATTTGTTTGCGATATAAGAACTCAAAAAGATGTCAATTTTATAATTGGTCAAAATGGAGATAATTTACAAGCACTTCAACACATAGTTAGATTATTAGTAAGAAAACAAACGGATGAAAATATTAAATTTATTTTAGATGTTAATTCTTATAAGAGAGATCAGGAAGCTTCTGTTATTGAACTAGCTAAATCTATGGCTAATCAAGCGATACTTGAGAAAAAGGCTGTGGTAATGAGGCCTATGTCCGCTTATAATAGAAGATTAGTGCATATGTATTTAGCTGACAATGATGAGGTTGTAACAGAAAGTACTGGAGATGAAGATGAAAGAAGGGTGGTTATAAAACCAGCGTCTTTAATATAAAAATAAATTAAAAGTTTAATCAATGGCTCTTGCTCGAAAAATAGCCTATAACGTGGCAGCTAGCACTATTGCTAAAATTTGTTCAACAGTTTTAGCTTTGGTTAACATTGGCTTTATAACTAGATATTTGGGAATAGGGGGGTTTGGAGACTATGCAACGGTTTTAGCTTTTTTGTCTTTCTTTAGTGCCATATTGGACTTAGGATTGTATTCAATTGCTACCAGAGAGATATCAAGACAAGGTGCGAATGAGAGAGATATAATGAGCAATGTCTTTTCGCTTAGGCTTCTAAGTTCTTTGGCGCTGTTTGTAATAGCTCCAGTGCTTTTTATTTTTTTACCGTATTCGGAAGATATTAAGAGAGGTATTTTAATTATTGCTCTTTCATATACTTTTTCTTCTTCATATATGGTTTTTAATGGGGTTTTTCAAAAAAACTTAAGAATGGATAAAGTTACAATTACTGAGTTGTTAGGAAGGATAATCCAGGTCTTATTTATAATATTGGCTGTAAAGAATAATTGGGGATTTACAGCAATCATTTTTTCAGTTCTGTTAAGCTCCATCTTTACTTTTGGTGCGATTGTTTTTTTGAGTCGTAAATACATTAAGTTCTCTTTAAAATTTGATCTTGCTTATTGGAAAAAATTCTTAAAAATGTCTATGCCAGTAGGAATATCCGCTTTTGTTACATTTTTGTATTTTAAGATGGATACAATATTGTTGTCTATCTTAAAAGGTAGCGAAGCTGTGGGTATTTATAATATGGCTTACAAGATAATTGAAAATATTACTTTTTTCCCAGGCATGATAGTGGGATTAATTTTACCGCTACTTTCTATGTATATCTTTTCGGACAAGAATAATTTTACTAAGATAGTAAACGAAACGGCCAAGGTTTTTATTCTTATTATCGTTCCATTAGTTATAGGAACTTTATTTTTAGCTGAGGACATCATAAGTATAATAGGTGGAGAAGAATTTTTGATTTCAGCTAATGTCTTAAGAATACTTATTGTGGCTCTAGCTTTTATATTTTTTGGTAATCTTTTTAACAGTATTTTGCTTTCGGCAAATTTGCAAAATAAGTTGATGCATATTTTATCTTTTTGTGCCGTCTTTAATATATGTTTGAACTTTATTTTTATTCCAAGATATTCCTATAATGGTGCAGCCGCAGTTTCTCTGGTGACTGAATTTTTAGTGGTTTTGCTGACAGCTTATTTTGCTAATAAATATGTAGACTTTAAGTTTTCAGTAAAGGGCTGGGGGAGAATATTTCTTTCTGGGGTAGCTATGTTTCTATTTCTGATGATTTTTGATAATTTGAATTTTATTTATGCAGGAGTAGGAAGTATTTCGGCATATATTTTGTTCCTTTGGCTGACAAGGGCAATAACAGTTTACGAAATAAGGAGTTTACTATTTTCAACCCAAAAATAATATTTGTTTTTAATTTAACATGAATTATCCAAAAGTTTTTATTGTCATTTTAAATTATAATGGAAAGGCTGTTTTAAAAAATACATTAGAGAGTGTGTATAAATTAAACTATCCAAATTACGAAGTGGTGGTAGTAGACAATAATTCCGTAGATGGCTCATTCGAGGAAGCTAGAATTTCTTTTGGGAAGTTTAACTTTATAAAAAATAATCAAAATGTGGGATTTGCTGCAGGCAATAATGTGGCCATAAAATGGGCGTTAGAAAAAATGGCAGATTACATTTTACTTTTAAATAATGATGCCTTGATAGAAAAAGATGCATTGACCAACTTGATTAAGGCAGCGCAAAAAAATGACAAGATCGGAATTTTGAGTCCAGTTATCTATAAAGGCAATAGCAGTCAAATCTGGTTTTCGGGAGGAAAAATTGATTGGTTGAGAATGAGGACTGAACATTTAGATAATATTGAGGAAACCCAATATATTACCGGTTGCGCAATGCTAATAAAAAAAGATGTCTTTAAAAAAATAGGATTGCTTGATGAAACTTTTTTTCTTTATTACGAAGATGCTGATTTTTCTTTTCGGGCAGCCAAAAACGGATTTAAACTAAAAATAGTTTCTGAGGCAAAAGTCTTTCATTTTGAAAAGAGTTCGGAAAGTTTAAATAAAATTTATTATTTAGTTCGATCGGGTATTATATTTTTTAGAAAAAACTCTAATTTTTTATTTAGAATTTATATAGAATTTTATTTGGCGATGAGAAAAGTTAAAAATAAATATGATATAAAAAACAATATAGATGTAGAAAAAGCTTTTTTAGTAAAAAGAGCTTATGATGAAATTTGATAGATTGTTTAGTTCTAAAATATGAAATTATCTTTTATTATAGTAAATTATAGAAGTAGGCAATATTTAAAAAATTGCATCGCTTCTATTTTTAAAAAAGTCACTCAAATAGATTTTGAAATTATTGTTGTTAACAATGATGAGGAAAAAATTAAAAGAATAGAAGGTGTCTCAGAAAATTGTTTGGAGATATTTGAGTCAAAAAAAATAGATAAGCCCAATAAAAAAATTAATATTATTGAGGTTAATAAAAATGTAGGTTTTTCTAAGGCTAATAATATTGGAGCGTCGAGGGGTCAGGGGGAATATTTTTGTTTTTTAAATCCAGACACAAAAATTATTTCAAAAAATATCGAAAACTTAATAATGAAATTTAATGGAGACTCTTCCATTGGAGCAATCGGTCCAAAAATTTTAAAAAATGGTATTATTCAGCCTTGGAGTGTGGGGGTGGATATGACTTGGAATGAAATCTTGAGAGGAAAAGTTGGGATAGCTAAAAGTGAAAAAATTTGGCAGAGCAATAAGGAACAAGAGGTAGACTGGGTTAGTGGTGCTAGCTTATTTGTAAAGAAGGATGTTTTTTTTGGAGTGAACGGTTTTGACGAAAATTTTTTTCTTTATTATGAAGATGTGGATTTGTGTAAAAGAATAAGAAATATAGGCAAAAAAATAATTTATTGTCCTTTATTTGAAATAGAACACTTGGAGGGAAAAAGTTCAAATAAAAAATATGAACAAAAAGTAGAATATTTTAAATCCCAAGAATACTATTATAGTAAATGGTTTAGTCGGGCAGTCTGTTATTTTTCAAAAATTTTCAGATTTTTATATCTTTTGGGATATAAGATTAAGTAGGATTAATATATTTCTCTCGAGAAAAGCTGAGAATTAGCCAGAAAGCAATAACGCCTGAGTGAGTAGTCCAGAGCCAATGATCGAAAAGTGAGAGAAACAATAAGGAGATAGTGACAATAGAAAAAATAACTCGATTGGTATTTTCTTTGGTAAAAGATTCAAGAAAGTCGCAGATTATAAAAATGATAATAAACAGAAAGAGAGAGAAGCCAATAATTCCCAATTCAGCAAAAATTAGTAAATAGATGTTGTGAACAGGTTGAAATTGCCATACTTCTTTGGGAGTATGGTTATTTTTTAAGAGGAAGGGAGTATAATTTCCTACCCCAGTTCCCAGAATAGGTTTTTGGGTAATAATTTCTTGAGCTTCTTTAATAAAGAGAAGTCTTTCGTTGATTGATTTTTTTTCAAGACGAGAAGTGACGTCTAGGCGGTTAATTAACAATTCGGAAAATAAAGAGAAAAATAAAGCTCCGATAAGAAAGAAAATGCTTATAATGAACAAAAGATTTTTAATTAAGTGTAGCCTTTTATTATAAAGATAATAGACAAGGAATAAAAATAATCCTAAAAAAAGAGAAAAGAGGGCGGATCTAGAAAAAGTAACCAGTAGGGAGAAAAAATTTAAGACGATGCAGATTAATAAAAAGTATTTCCAATATTTTTCTTTTTCAGTAGCTTTTAAATAGGCTCCTACGCCAAGGAGGATAGCAATAGCCAAAAAGCCTCCCAAAATATTGGGGTGAGGCATTCCTCCATAGGCCCTTAGAAATCTTCCAGCAGAAGTTTCTATTACCGAAGAGCCGCCCTGCCAGGCCAAGTGCTCCGAGATACCTAGCCATTTATTGGAATAGATAATTTGGTTTAAAAATTGGTAAACGCCAAGGATTCCTTGTAAAAAAATAGAAAAAACAAAAACAAAAGTAAATTTTTTAAAACTGAGCATCTTTTTTTGCAAAATCAAAAAAGAGAGTCCGCCCAAAAGTAGGGGAATTAAAAAATATAAGGAAATAAGTTTGTCTGGGGACCAAAAGATTGACAGTAAAATGTAGATAATAAAAACCAAAACAGAATAAAGTATTTTTTTATTATGGCAACTTTTTAAAATAGAAAGATTTAGTAATATCCAAATAAATAATATAATTTCAAAAAAATAAATTCCAATGGTGCCATATTGGAATTTTTCATTAGCTATTGTTAATTCTCTTAAAATAAGAATAGTTTGCCACGGTAAAAAGAAGAGAAAAAAATAAAAAATTGTTTGATTGAATTTATCTAGCATAAATAGGGTTTTTATACTTTTTATAATCCTAGCCTATTTTATGTTTTTTTTCAATGGAATTAAATTTTATTTCAAAAAACACACCAGGAAGGCGCGATTTCCTGGTGTGCTAGGGTTGGGTACGTTTTAAAAATGTATCTATAAATTTTTCC
The DNA here is from genome assembly GCA_034003925.1 of Candidatus Moraniibacteriota bacterium. Taxonomy (GTDB): domain Bacteria; phylum Patescibacteriota; class Minisyncoccia; order Moranbacterales; family UBA9337; genus UBA9337. The sequence goes on along the minus strand of JAVEXR010000015.1, from coordinate 7,968 downwards.
AAAGCCCATGGATATTGCAGTATTCTCTTACTAAAAAAGCTTCACTGCTTTCTATGCAAAACTCAGCTACGGGCTCATCTCCTGGATTGAGAAATTTCTTATATGATTTTCCTTCAGATATAACCTCAATCCACTCTATATAATGAGTGTTTTCCATGGGATGAAGAATTTCTCCTACTGTAACTTTAATGCCAATAGCTGTTTTTTCTACAATAGGGATATGTTTTTCGGTGGCAGCTTCTTGAGTATTTTCTTCCATCAGATTCATGGGTTGACCACAACAGATTAACTCACTTCCGCCTACATGCAAAACTTCTACTATATTTCCGCAAATAGCACATTTATAGATTTCGTGTTTATTTTTTACATTCATAAAGTTAATTTTAAAATTGATTAATATTGTTCACTTTTGACTTGATAATATGCAGCCGGATGATCGCAAGCAGGGCATCTTTCAGGAGCATTATTGCCAGTATGCTCATAACCACATTTTCTACAAATCCACTCAACTTCAGATTCTTTTTTAAAAGCAGTGTTATTTTCTAGATTAGATAGTAGTTTTGAATAACGTTCTTTGTGGTGGGCCTCAGCCTTAGCAATATGCAAAAGTCGAGCAGCAATTTTTTCCAAGCCTTCTTCTTTGGCTGTAGTAGAAAATTCAGGATACATACTTTCGTATTCATAATGTTCACCTCCGATAGCAGCTTTGAGATTTTCCCTGGTATTGCCTAGAGTCGTAGGCGCAGAAGCTTCAACCATAATTTCTTCGTATTTACTTTCTCCTGATTCTTTCTTTAATTCATTAATCATTTTAAAGAGTTGCTTAGCATGTTCCTTTTCTTGGTCAGCAGTTTCTTCGAAGATAGCTGAAATTTGTTCGTAGCCTTCATTTTTGGCAATTTTAGCATACATAGAATAGCGATTTCTGGCTTGGGATTCTCCAATGAAAGCTTTGGTTAAATTTTCAATTGTTTTTTGCATGGGGTTCTCTACGAAGTACGAACTCATACCTGTCCGAATGCAATATAGTTGCAGGCGGGCGAATGTATGAATGCGCAAACGTCTGTTTAGTTTATTATAAATTTATTTTTTAGGTTTGCATTTGGAGACATTTCTTTTCTTGGTTCCTTTTTTAATCTTTATTTTTTTACAGGTCATATGGTTTTTATTTTGTAGCTATGCACTTAATTTTTTAGGCATAACTATAAAATAGTAGGTTAATTATTTATTTACATTTTTTACAAATACCATAAACAAAAATTTGGTAGCTATGACATAAGCCTATGGACTGAGTCTTTTTTTCTATCTTTTTTAAATTGGGATTAAAATTATCTAAATCAAAAACATGCTGGCATTTTTTACAGACAAAATGATGGTGCTGGCTCAAGTCCGCATCAAAACGCTTAGTTTCTCCAGAGATTTCTTTAATGGTATCTTTTTGGACAAAATTATCTAAATTTCTATAAACGGTGCCAAGACTGATACGCGGAAGTTTCTTTTTGACTGCTTGAAAAACTTCTTCAGCACAGGGATGACTTTTAGTATTTTGGAGATAGTCTAGAATGATTTG
>JAVEXR010000015.1:0-6298 GCA_034003925.1 Candidatus Moraniibacteriota bacterium | reverse complement strand
ATGATTATAATATGTCACTATGATGAGATTGCTTTAAAGGGAAAAAACAGAGATTATTTTGAAAAGAAATTAGTAGAAAACATTAAAAATAAATTAACAAAAGAGCTTCATTTTTTAGATAGTTGGAAGGTAAGAAAAATGGCTGGGAGAATATTAATAGAGGTCAAGAATGATTTAGAAAAAAAATTGGAAAAATTTTTAATCTTAAGAGAAGTTTTTGGAATAGTTAATTTTTCGTTTGCTCAGGAAGCTTCTCAAGATTTAAATGAATTGAAAAAAATTTGTTGGCAACTTTTAGAAAAAGAAAAATTTGATAACTTTAGAATATCTGCTTCGCGTTCAGATAAAAATTTTTCTTTGAGCAGCATGGAGATAAACAAAGAAGTGGGGTCTTTTATTGTAGAAAAAACAGGGGCGCAAGTTAAACTTAAAGATGCGCAGGTAGAAGTTTTTATTGAGATTACCAATAAAAGAGCTTTTATTTATAAAGATAAGATCCAAGGTGCCGGAGGTCTGCCGGTAGGAAGCGGGGGAAAGGTGCTAGCACTTCTTTCGGGCGGAATTGATTCTCCTGTGGCGGCGTATTATATCCTTAAAAGAGGGGCTCGAGCAGATTTTATTCATTTTCATTCTTTGCCCTATACTAGTGTGGCCTCTAATGAAAAAGTGATCGAATTAGCTGTGCAGCTCTCTAAATTTCAGGGTAAATCTAAGGTTTTCATGATTCCTTTTGCTAAAATTCAAGAGCAAATAGTGATTAATTGTCCAGAAAAATTAAGAGTAGTGCTCTATCGAAGATTGATGATGAAGATTGCCCAGGAAGTGGCACAAAAAAATAAATGTTTAGCGCTAGTAACCGGAGAGGTCCTTTCTCAGGTAGCCTCACAAACTTTAGAAAATATATTTGTCACTAATAATTCTGTAGCCCTTCCAATTTTTAGACCGCTAATTGGTTTAGATAAAATTGAAATTATGAGAAAAGCCCAGGAAATCGGCACTTATAAAACATCAATTTTGCCACATGAGGACTGTTGCACACGTTTTGTTCCTAAGCACCCAGAAACTAAGGCGGATTTAGGTGAAGTTAAATTGGCGGAAGGGAAATTGAATGTAGAGGAGTTAATAAAGGAAGCGGTTAAAGGGGCGGAAATTAAGATTATAAATTAGGGGTTTAAGTCTAAACAGTTAATAAACAGTGTTCAACACCCATTTAATATTTTAACACTCAATATTAAATAGAATGTTAGTTTATTTATTGTTGAATGAATATTGGTTATTTTTGTATTGAACATTATTTCAGATAACCTTCTTTTTTAAGAATTTTGGCTTTAGCTCGCGTGCCCAGGCGGTAGCCTCCCAGGGTGCCGTCTGATTTGATGACTCGGTGGCAAGGCACATCTTTGTTATAATTTTTATTAAGTGCATTGCCTACGGCTCGGTAGGCTTTGGGAGATCCCATCTTTTGAGCTACCTCTTTGTAGGTTAGTACTTTCCCGCGAGGGATTTTTTTTACTATTGCAAACACTCGTGCTTGAAAAGGGGATGGAGTTCTAAACTTGGCAAGGCCAGGTTGTTTTTTTAGCTTGGAATGATTTTTCATAGAATTAAAAAATAATTATTAATGTTATATTTTAATTATAGCAAATTAAAGTATTGCGCGTAATTGTAAAAGACGTAGCAATGCTACGTCTCTACGTAAAAAAATCATTTTTGACTTTCTCCTTAAATACCTCAGTTGCTTAGTGGGGCAAGTAAATGGAAGGAGGATATGATTATTGCTAGATTTTTTTGAGATTAGCGTAGGAAGAGGAAAGTTTTTTGATTCCGAATTTTCTAAAAACTACAGTAACAGTTTCTTTATCGCTAGAAATGATAACTCCCGCGCCAAATTCTAGATGAGAAACTTTTTCGCCATCTTTAAACTTAGAAGGATTTTTAGGCTTAATTTCTGACTCTTTTTTATTTAAGAAGGTATTTAGGAAATTATTTTTTTCGGGGGTAAAAATTTCCATCAGGTGATTGGGGATATCATCAAGAAAGCGAGAAGGAGGATTACATTGAGTAGAGCCGAAAATTGTCCTTAAACTAGTAAAGAGTAAATAAACTTTTTCTTTAGCGCGAGTAATGCCAACATACATCAGTCTTCTTTCTTCTTCCATTTCTTTGTGACTAAGCATACTTCGAGAATGAGGAAGAATGCCTTCTTCGAGCCCAGCAATAAAAATCACTGGGAATTCTAGGCCTTTGGCGCTATGCAATGTCATTAGATGGATGGAGTTTTGTTCTTGATCGATTTTGTCCGTGTCTGAAACTAGAGCAACTTCTTCTAAAAATAAATCAAGAGAATCAACCGCTAGCTCATCCTTATATTTTTTGGCTACACTTAAAAGCTCTTTTATGTTGTCCGTTCTAATTTCACCCTCTTCACCTAGATTATCCAACATTTTTTCGTAGCCAGAGAGTTTGAAAATTTTACGGATAAGTTGGGGTAGGGTTAGAGTTTCTTTTAATTGAGCAGTTTCTTTGATAAATTTACAAAATTCAAAAATAGCCAGGCTTTTGCCCTTATTTAAAAGTGGTTCATCTTTCAAAAGAGTGCCAGCAGTTATGGGGTTAATATTTTTTTCTTGAGCAAAGGATAGCCATTTTTTTAAAGTAGCCTCTCCTAATCCACGTTTAGGTTCATTAATGATACGCTCTAAAGAGATGGAGTCGCTGGGGTTTTGGATAAGGCGAAGATAAGCGATAATATCTTTAATTTCTTTTCTTTGATAAAATTTTAGCCCCCCAATAATTCGGTAGGGCATAGAATTTTTTAGCATAATCTCTTCAATGATTCGTGATTGAGCGTTGGTGCGATAAAGAATAGAAAAATCAGAATATTTTTTATTTTCTTTAGTGATAATTTTTTTAATTTCAGTCACGATAAACTGAGCTTCTTCTCTTTCGTCAGCAGCTTCAAATGAAGTAATAAGATGGCCACCTTTTTTTTCGGTCCAAATTTTCTTATTTTTTTGATTAACATTTTTAGCGATAATTTCGGCAGCCGCATCAAGAATGATCTGAGTGGAGCGATAATTTTGCTCAAGTTTAATCTCCTTAGTTTGAGGGTAATCTTTTTCAAAATTTAAAATATTTTTTATGTCAGCTTGGCGCCAACCGTAGATGGCTTGAAAATCATCTCCGCAAACCCAAATATTGTGATGTTTCGAAGAGAGTAACTTAATTAGTCGGTATTGGGCGTGATTGGTATCTTGATATTCGTCTACCATGATGTATTTAAATAATTCTTGATAGTAGTCCAGTATGTGGGGGAATTTTTCAAGAATAATAACAGTCAAAAGAATTAAATCATCAAAGTCTAGGGCGTTATTTTCTTTTAATTCTTTTTGATAATTTTTGTAAACTTTGGAAACGATTTCCTCATAGTAACCATTGGCTCCAAGTTCAAACATTTCAGCATTTTTTAGTTCATTTTTGGCTTTGGAAATAATACTTAAAATGCTACGTGGATTGAATTGGTCCTTGTTTATTCCTAAGTTCTTAAAAATTCGCTTAACTAAAGCTAGCTGATCTTGATCATCAAAGATGTTAAAAGTTTTTTTATAACCCAAATTGTCAATTTCTTTGCGCAAAATTTTGGCACAGATATTATGAAAGGTCCCGATATGAGGAAATCCAGAAGCTTTTTGGTTACTTTCTTTAAGAAGTTTCATAATGCGCTCTTTCATTTCAGTGGAAGCTTTGTTGGTAAACGTTACTGCCAGGATATTGTAGGGAGCCACTTTTTTTTCTTGGATAAGATAGACTACTCTATGGGTCAAAGTCTTGGTCTTGCCACTGCCAGCTCCAGCAATAACCAAAACTGGACCGTCGGTGGTAGTGACAGCTTCTTTTTGAGAAAGGTTGAGATCTTTAAGTAGATTTAGCATATACAATTAAGGTGTTTTAGCAAATTAGAATAATATATCAAAATAATTTCCAAGGATACAAGAAACAATTTCCAAACAATATTCAACTATTAAATTTCAAATATATTAAGTTGGTTTTAACTTTTTTGCAGGTGCGATTTTTAATTTATTTGTATCTTGTTTCTTGTATTCTTGTGAGTTACGTTAGTTTTTTTCGATGAAATTTTTTGTGAATGTCTCTAAGTTGTTGATTGGTGACGTGCGTGTAAATCTGAGTAGTGGTAATGGAGGAATGTCCTAGCATAGCTTGGACGCTGCGGATATCAGCTCCGTTGGCTAGCAAATCTGTAGCAAAGCTATGACGAAAAGTGTGTGGGTGAACATCTTTGACAATACCAGCTTTCTTGGCATAAAATTTTACTATTCGTTGAATAGAGCGGGCAGTCAAGCGCAAATCGTCTTCTTTTTTAAATCCAATTTTATTGGTTCGGATAAATAAGGCTGGATCGATATCAGTTCTTTGATAGAGATATCTTTCCAGAGCACCCTTGGCTGAATCAGAAATGAAAACCACTCGCATTTTAGAACCCTTTCCAATGATGCTAAACTCTTGAGTTTTGAGATTTATTTGCTCAATATTGAGATCTGATAATTCAGAAACGCGTAGTCCAGCCGAAAAAAGAAGCTCTAAAATAGCTCGATCCCTTAGACTTTGAAGACTCCTTCCATTAGCTTCATTTAGAATTCTTTCTATCTCTTCAAAATTTAAGAAAATCATTTCTTGCTGGGGATTTTTACCAACGTCTATTTTTTCAGCTGAAAGAGTGACTATGTCTTGCTTGGCAAGATATTTAAGAAAATTTCGCAGAGCAATTATATGATAGTTTTGAGTTATTTTCTTAAGTTTATTACCTTTATTATCTTCAAATCTATTGAGATATAAGCGATATTTCTTAACTAGATCCAAATCGATGTCTTTGGCTTGAGTTATTTTTGAGAAATCCAAAAAGCGGCAGAGATAGTGATTATAATTTTCAATAGTCTTGTTTGATCTATTTAAATCTATCTCTAGGTGCTCCAGAAAGTCGTTAACGAGTGATTCTAAATGATTGTGCGTCATAGAGATAGTTTAACATGCAATAAACATTAAAACAATTGAGCCTTAAAATGTGGGGAAAAGGTGTCAAAGAAGCGATTTTTAATTTAAAATTTATGAAAAATATCGGTTAGCACTGGATAATGCTATAAATTCTGTTGATAAACTGTGTATAAGTTCATTGACAAATCGAGTGGGTATAATATACTAGTTCAAGTATAAAAATTAGAGTTCAGATTTAATGAAAGATGCTTTTTTTATTGCAGAATTCTAACAATTTGAACTAAAAGAAGGATTTTTGCTGTATTTGTAAAAAACAAATCAAAGGGGTTTTCTCGAAAATCCTTGTTAAAAGTAAAAATTTTCAGACAAAAACTTACAGTATACAAAGAAAAATTGCTCTTTTTATAAAGATGCATAGAACGATAAAATTATTACACCTCTTTAGGAAATACTCTGCTTTTGCCGTGGTCGTTTCTAGTGCGATGCTGGTAACCGCTACCAATATGGCAGCTGAGGGTCAATCGGGTAATTTTTTAACTGGGCAATGGCGAGATAATGGTGAAAGCCGGGTTGTAAATGATATGAATATCGAAGTGGAGAATGCTAAAAGAGCTCAACTTAGTCCTATATCTGTAGCTAGTAAAGCCGTTGATCCAAATTTCAAAGAAGATGATCTAAATCAAATAAATGCAGTAGAAGGAAAAATAGTGAGCGCTCCGTCTAGTCCGGTTTTAAAGGATCCAGAAGAAGGTGGCGGAGTGGAGGTTTATATGGTAAAAGATGGAGATACAGTTAGTACTATCGCTCAGAAATTTAGTATTACTACTAATACAATCCTTTGGGCTAATGACATTGAAGATGTGGATGAAATTAAGCCTGGAGACAAGATATTTATTTTACCAGTAGCTGGACTTACTCATATAGTAAAGAAAGGCGAAAATTTGGATAATATTGCCAAAGAATATAAAGCTGAAAAAGAAAAAATCATAACTTTTAATGATTTGCCAGCTAATGGTGAAGTGAAGGAAGATCAAGAAATTATTATTCCTGGAGGAGAAAAAGATATACCTGCTCCAGTTGTTGAAGATTCTGCTGGAATTGATAGAAGAACATATGCTACGCCATCCGGAGGTGATCCTAAGATTTCTGGTACTAAAAAATTAGATGGCAAAGCTGGAACAGGACATAAATTTCCTTATGGTTATTGTACTTGGTATGTGGCTCAAAAAAGGTATGTGCCTTGGGGAGGAAACGCGGGAACCTGGTTATATAATGCTAAAGCACGAGG
>JAVEXR010000068.1:0-5156 GCA_034003925.1 Candidatus Moraniibacteriota bacterium | reverse complement strand
AAGCTTGCACTCAAAGTGAAATAAAAAAAGACACTTTAGAAAAGGTCAAAGTTCCCCTCATCGGAGTAATTGAAACAAAGGATTTTTCACTATTTTCCCTAGCGGCTCTTTTAGGTTTTATTGATGGTTTCAATCCTTGTGCGATGTGGGTACTAGTGGCTTTTTTGATCGCACTTTCTCAAGTGGGCAGTCAGTTAAAGATGATTATTGTGGCTGGTCTATTTATTGTAGCGGAATCAATAATGTATTTTTTGATTTTAAATGTTTGGTATAAGACTTGGGATTTTATCAAATTAGATTGGCTGATGCTTCCACTAGTAGGACTTTTAAGTTTGGGCGGTGGAATTTATTTTCTCTATAAATTTAGAAAAAATAAAGGACAGCTAGTCTGCGATGTGACTAGTCTTGAACACCAAAGAAAAACAACTACCAAGATAAAAGATATTGCCACTAGGCCATTGAGTATCATTGGCGCTTTTGTGATTGTTGGTTTAGCTTTTTCTGTTAATATAATTGAGTTTGCTTGTTCAGTTGGATTGGCTCAATCTTTTACAAAAATACTTGAACTAAATAATTTAAGTTTTTGGACTCAGCAGTGGTACACTGGAATTTACACTTTATTTTATATGGTGGATGATTTCATCGTTTTTGGTTTAGCCATTTTTGGTTATCGAAAATTTTATCAATTTGGAGCTAAATATTCGAATTTAGCGCTGCTTATTGGCGGCATCCTTTTAATAATATTGGGAATACTGATGATGATCGGTAAGAATGTTTTTGTTTTTTAATGATTAAATGCATTTAAGTAAATTTATGGATAATGATAAAAAAGTTAGAGTCAGATTTGCCCCTAGTCCAACTGGTTATTTACACGTAGGGGGTTTAAGGAGTGCTCTTTATAATTATTTATTTGCCAAAAAAAACAATGGCACCTTTATTTTAAAAATTGAAGATACGGACAGAAAAAGATTTGTAGAAGGTGCAGTTGAAAGTCTTGTTGGATCACTGGATTGGGTGGGTTTGCAAAGAGATGAGGGTGTTTTTCAGAGCGTAGAGATCAAAGACGATCCGGAAAATGTAGTAAATTCAAAGAATTATCCAAATATCTTAGAGGTCGGAAAATTCGGTCCCTATATCCAATCGGAAAAGTTGGAGGTTTATAAAAAATACGTAGAGCAGTTGATAGAAAAGAAATTGGCTTATTATTGTTTCTGTGATTCGGAACGTTTAGAAAAAATGCGAGAAGAACAAATATCTCAAAAAAAACCTCCAATGTACGATCGCCATTGTTTGGATGAATTGTCTACTGAGGAGATAACGGAAAAATTAAAAAACAATGAGCCTTACGTTGTCAGACTAAAAATTCCTAGAGATAGGGTTATTGAATTTGTTGATATCGTGCGGGGAAAAATTTCGATAAATACAAATACGATAGATGACCAAATTCTGATGAAATCGGACGGATTTCCGACTTATCATTTAGCGAATATAATTGATGATCATGAAATGCATATTTCTCACGTAATTAGGGGGGAAGAATGGTTGCCAAGCACTCCTAAACATATTTTGTTATATGAGGCTTTTGGATGGGTTGCTCCCGAGTTTGCTCATTTACCGCTCCTTTTAAGTACGGATAAGAAAAAACTATCCAAAAGAATGGGCGATGTGGCAGTGGAAGATTATATCAAAAAAGGATATTTGCGAGAGGCTATTATAAATTTTGTGGCGCTTTTAGGTTGGAATCCTGGAGAGGGAGAGACTCAAGAAATTTTTTCACTTGAAGATTTGGTTGAAAAATTTGATATAAATAAGGTGCATAAAGCTGGAGCAGTGTTTGATCTTAAGAAATTAGATTGGCTCAATGCTCAATATGTCAAAAAATTATCCATAGATGAACTTTATGAAAAAAGTTTATCATTTTTTGAGCAAAAAGATTTTTATAATAATACCAGCGATGATAAAAAAACTGAAATTTATTTAAAAAAAGTCTTAGTAGTTGAACAAGAGCGATTACTTAAATTGTCCGAAGTAGGGGAGGAGAATAAATTTTTCTTTATGGAAGCAGATCAGGTTAACCCAAGTGCTGATGACATGCGCTGGAAAGACAACTCAGATGAAGACACGAGCAATAATTTAAATAAAGCCAAAGAGGTTTTGGAAAATATTTCTGAGGAAAATTGGACACTAGAAAATATCGAAAAATTATTACTAGAAGCGGCTGGAGATAAGCGCGGAGATTTGCTTTTTCCGCTACGTGCTGCGTTAACTGGAGAGAAAAAATCACCCTCTCCATTTCAAGTATCCTGGGTATTGGGCAAAGAAGAGTCTTTGCAAAGAATTAAAAATGCATTTTTGAAATTGGCATAACATAAAAAGTTTATTTAATCATGAAAAATAAAATGAAAAATAAAATTTATATTTTAGGATTAATAGCCCTTTCTTTTTTTGGCGTAGCTTTTTCTTTTGTTTTACCAATTCAAGCAACAGAGGATACCACTGGTCTAACTGAGGAGGAAAAAGAAGAAATAGAAGACAAAAACGATGAAATAGAAAAACTTAATGAAAAAGCTGCTACTTATGAAAAAATGCTTCTACTTAAACAAAAGCAAAAAAATCTTTTAGGAGCTCAGATAAATGATTTGAATGCCAATATAGATGGTATCAAAAAAAATATCCAAGAAAACTCAGATAAATTAGCTGAACTTAATAAAAAAAACGATGAACTGCAGAGCGAAATATCCAAGAGCGATTTATTGATTCAAGGCCAACGCAAGATCTTGGCTAATATAATAAGAGATTATCAAGAAAATAACGATGATGCTTATACGAAAATTATTTTTAATATAGAAAATTTTTCTATTGCTAGCAGAAACAATGATTATTTGGATCAAACTAGTGATAAAATAATAGAGATAACGGATAGTTTAAAAACTCTTCAGGCAAAAATAAAAGCTTCTCAAGGTGAAGTTCTTAAAAATAAAGATTTATTGGTGGAGATTAAATCCAAGCTAGAGGAAGAAAATACTCATTTGATGTCCACCAAGACTCAAAAAAATAATCTCTTAGTTCAAACTGAAGGAGATGAAGCTACTTATCAGGCTAAATTGGATAAGATAGAAAAACAAAAACAAGAGCTATTGGGAGATATTGATGAATTGTATAATGCTAATTTTGCTGAAATTAGTGCTTTTGCTTCTGGACTGGAAAGACCCACTAGCGGATTAGGTAGCACAAACTGGTATTATTCCCAAAAAGATCCGCGCTGGGGTAATGAAAATATTGGAAATTCTAAATCAAAAATGAAAGATTTAGGTTGCGCAGTTACATCCGTGGCTATGGTTTTTACTTGCCAGGGGGAGCATGTTAATCCTAAGCAGTTGTCAGATAAGCCTATTTTTTCTTGGGATTTGATTAACTGGCCAACTAGCTGGGATAGCCTGACTCTTTCCAGCAGTACCGCTCATGCTGGAGTTAACTGGGGTACTATTGATAAGGAAATAAAAGCAAATAATCCCGTAATTGTTTTTATTAATGCTAGAAATGGGGCAGGGCACTATGTAGTTATTCATCATAAGGCCGACAACGGTAAATATGTGGTACATGATCCATATTGGGGGGCTAATATTTATCTTGACTCAAGTATTGAACTTTTGTCCAAACTTTATAAAGTTTCCATCACTAAAAGAGCAGTTAATCAAATGATAATATATAAATAAACACACAAGGTGAGATGTAATGGGGCAATATCTCCTATGTCGCACAATTTTTTATAATAATCTGCACTTGAAAATAGGTGACTAACTTGTATGCAAAAATTTAAACCAGCTAAGGGTCAAACTGACTATACTAATATTACATGGGCACCGGTTATAAATTGTGTTCTGGAATTTCAAGGAAAAATTTTAATTGTTCAAAGAAATAAAAATTTAAATTTTTATCCAAATTATTACAATGGAATTTCTGGATTCTTAGACGATAATAAAACCCTCAAAGAAAAAGTAAAAAAAGAAATTCAAGAGGAATTAGGACTGAAGGCCTCAGAAATCAAATCTATTTCTCTGGGAAATATTTTTCATAAAGAAGCTCCTAAATACAATAAAATTTGGATAGTGCATCCTGTCCTTGTTAGAGTAAATGCAGATAAAATTAAACTTGATCGGGAGGCTCAGGGTTTTAAATGGATAGACATAGATGAGGCTCCAAAATACAGATTATTGCCAGGCTTTAGTCAAGTTCTAAAAGAAGTTAAAAAAATATCTAAAATTTAATGATTTTAGATACATAGATGTATCCATATAACTCAAAAAATAATCATAAGAAATACTCGCTAAAAAAATCGTTTTTTTGATAAAAATAGTAGGCATCTATGTATCACCACGGGGTTAAAAAATAAGCCTAGAAAAAACCCTTGTTTTTAGTTAAATGGGGATACATAGATGTACCTAGAAATTGAGAAAAAAATGAACTAAATTCTCATTTGTAATTTCAGGAAAAAAAGTTTGTTTTTTTACTAAAAATTAGGTTACATACCTGCCTGCCGGCAGGCAGGGATTTACCCCTTATAATATTAAAAAATGATGTTTTTTTGATCAATTTTAAAATAGTAAAAAAATGACAAAAAAACGATTATTTCAGATACATATATGTATCTCAAATTAATCAAAAAATTTATTTTTCATAACCATATTTTAAAGCGTTTACTAAAAAATATTTTTCTCAATAAATATTTAGTAATTTAGATAATAAAAAATAGTTTACTGATACTGTTTCTATTTTTTAAAATACGCTAGGGGAGTGGTACCTAAAAATGAGATACTTAGATATGAGTACAAATCGAAAAGGTTAGTTTTGAGTGAATCGATATACATAGTTATATTCGGAAGAAAACCATAGGCCTTAAAAGTCATTGTAGTGAGCCATGAATAACTATCTGGACTTATTATTGTTGAATTATTAAAAGTCTTAAGAATATTTTTTGATTGAAATTTTAAAATTAATTTATTTGAATTTAATTTGTTGATTTGTGCTATCTATAAATACTAATCAGAAACATTATATAAGCTATCAAAGAGCACAAAAAGGATACTTATACAGGCATCTAATAGCTAAAAAATCAAGTAAATAAAGGGTTTTATTGTATAAAATGTCGTATAATC
>JAVEXR010000067.1:0-5176 GCA_034003925.1 Candidatus Moraniibacteriota bacterium | reverse complement strand
TACTATCGCAAGGGCGCAATTTTGGCAAATTTTACATCTTTTAAAAGAAAAATGGAACATCACTATTTTAATTACTACGCACTATATGAGTGAAGCCGAATATTGCGACAGAGTAGTTTTGCTAAAGCAAGGAAAAAAGGTTGCCGATGAGAGTTTGGAAAATTTTTATAAACAACATCCAGAGGCTGAGACATTTGAAGATATTTTCCGCAGTTATTATGAGGATGCAAAATGAGAATAAATACTTTAAAAGCGTATATGCTCAAAGAATTTATGGAATTATTTCGTACCCGTATGATTATTATGATCTATTTGATGCCTACAATGGTAATTATTTTATTTGGCTATGGCATTCGGATGGACGTAACGCATGCCAGAGTGCTTATCATAGATAATGACCATAGCAAGTATTCGATGGAGTTGAGTTCAAAGTTTCAGCACTCCAGATATTTTAACGGAACGCTTTCTCAAATGAGCGAAAATGAAGCACTCAGACTTATAAAACAAGCGAAAATTGATATGCTTATAATAATTCCAAGCTCTTTTGAAAAAAACCTTCTTCATGGACTTGAGAGTGAGATAGGAGTTTTTGTAGACTCCGCTTTTGCTACGAGGGGCAGTACCATTGCAAGTTATGCACAAGGAGCGATACTTAGTGCTGCGAGTGAAGCGAGTGCCAACATGGGTATGCAGCAAAAAGGAACAATCAGCCTCAACTACCGCAGTCTCTTTAATCAAGCTATGAGGGATGAAGATGCCATAGTCCCTGGATTGATAGGGCTTGTTTTACTTATAGCACCTGCTGTTTTTGCAGCTCTTCAGATTGTCAAAGAAAAAGAAAGAGGCACCATATTCAACTTTTATGCTTCACCGATAAGTAAAGGAGAGTTTTTAATTGCCAAACTATTTCCTCTATTTTTACTCTATTCACTCAATATAATTATCTTATTTTTATTGGCTATTTATCTTTTTGAGGTTCCTTTCAGAGGAAACTTCTTTTTATTTTGGCTTTCAAGCGAAATATATATACTCATAAGTCTTTCAATAGGCATGCTCATTTCCATTATTACCAAGAAGCAGATTGTAGCTATTGTCTTAACAATAATTGTAACGATTTTACCGGGATTTTTGTATTCCGGAATATTGCTGCCTATTGCGTCTATGCAGGGGATTTCTTATATTCAGGCGCATATATTCCCGGTTATGTATTATAATCAAATATTATATGATTCTTTTTTGATAGGACAAGGATTTAACTCTCCGAAAATAGTTCTTTATTTGAGTATTTTAGGCGGGTATCTTGTGCTCTTTTTTACAGCCGGTACGCTTTTACTCAAGAAGGAGATGCGATGATTCGTATATTTATACTTGTATTCAGCAAAGAGATTCTCATTTTTTTACGCTCACCCATGTTGGTTGTAATTGTCTTGTATGCGTTTACCGTGGATATTTACATAGCAGGCAGCGGAATGAAATTGGAACCGAGAAATGTGGCAGTCGGCTATGTGGATTATACGGGAGGAGGGATGAGTCAAAAAATACTTTCGAGATTGCATGAACCGGAATTTGCTCCCTCCATTCGATTTAATTCCCAAGAAGCATTAAGTAAAGCGATTTATAATAAAGAGATATTGGTCGGTATTTTGTTTGATTCTAATTTTGAAACATCCTATCGTCAGGGTAAAAACGCAGAACTCAATGTTTTGCTTGATGCAACTGCGGCTTCTCAAAGTTTTACTACAATGACTTATTTGCAAAATATTTTGCTTGACTTCGTGCAGTTGAATATTCCTATCAAAATAAAATCTCATAAACTTTTTAATGAAAATGCAGACAATAGCTCTTTTATGGCAATTACGGAGTTGCTTTCTTTGACAACCATGCTTGTTATGATATTAACGGCTATTGTATTTGTTAAAGAGAAAGAGGAAGGGACTTGGGATATTATGCTTTTGATGCCTGTAAATCCAAAAATCACTATCTTGGCAAAGAGTATGTCCCAAATTATAATAGTCATTGTGGGAGTTGTTTTAAGTCTTGGTTTTGTGGCATTTTATGTGTTTGATACGCCTATGAACGGTTCCTTTTGGAGTTTTATGCTACTTACTTTTTTATACGCGTTTTCTATCTCAGGTTTAGGTCTCTTTATCGCGGCAGTGTCAAAAAATGTCATGCAGGTTGCGCAATATTCTATAATAATAATGCTGCCTCTCATATTTTTAAGCGGTGCATGGACGCCTCTATATTCTATGCATCCGATTTTGCAAAAAATATCCATATTTTCGCCTCTGCGTTATTATATAGAGGGCAGTGAGAGTATTTTTTTTAGAGGAACCGAATTTGTTGACCTGATACCGTATTTTGGAGGAGTGACAATACTTGGAGTAATACTTTACTGGTATGGTTTTCGTAAAATAGGAAAATTATTCTAAATGCAACAAAGATTCAAATGGCTTGTAGTTTTTCTCTCTCTGGCGCTTAATGCGGATCAGTTCTCATTCTCGTTTTATAATGATTTTTTTGCAGGAACAGACAGGCATTTTACAAACGGAATCAGCTTGAGTTGGCTGGATGAGACATATAGAGCTCCAAACAGTGAGAACAATACATCAAGTATATACACAAATTTTACGGATAAAATAATTGAGAGTATTCCTTTGAACACGTTGGACAGATTAAAAAATCATAATGCAGGTATGAGTATTACTCAAATCATGGTTACTCCTAATGAAACATCCGTATCGACTCCGCAGTATGACGATATACCATATGCAGGATATTTAATGCTGGCTTTTTACATGTTTGAATGGGACGAAAAAAGTTTTACCGAATACAGGATGGAAGTTGGAGTAGTCGGAGAAGAGGCAGGAGCAGGATTTGCGCAAAAAACAGTTCATAAATTCATTGGTGCTGATGAGCCAAAAGGATGGGATACACAACTAGGAACTCAATATACAATAAACACGCTCTTTAGATATGGAGAGATTAGTTGGAAACAAGATAGCATAAATGGTTTAAGTATGGATTGGTTTAACCATTATGGTTTTCAACTTGGTAATTTTACATCAGATGTTTTTGCCGGAACGATGCTTAGAATCGGCTATAACTATAATGAAAACTTCAACCTGCACTATCCATATCTAAAAGAAGAGGCATCTATGTTAAGGCTAGATAAGAAGCATAGCGATTTGGGATGGTCTTTATCAATTGGAATAAATGGAGAGTTGTTAGCCTACTCATATATTTTAGATGAAGCTAAAAGTAATGGTTACAATCTTAACAAACAACCTATAAATGTTTCAATATATCTAGGAACAGATATATATTATGACGCTCACAAACTTACTCTATTCTATCAATCGCAATCACCATATACATATGAGCAAAACAAGATAAACACTTTTGGTGGCTTAATTTATTCGTTTCAATTTTAAAATAATTTTGGAATAATTTTTATTATTGTAATAATTGTAACTGTTATAGTGACACAATAAAAGAGGAAAGTAATTTGAAAAATAAAAATCATAAAGGAAATAGTTGAGATGGAAAAGTTGAAAAATATAGACAAAAATATTATCTACCTTGGGTGGGTTAGTTTTTTTACTGACATGGGTTCTAGCATGGTCAATTTACTTTTGCCTATATTTGTTGTCTACATCCTAAATGAGGGTGTTGATAAGCTTGGTATCATCATAGCCATTTCAACTTTTGTATCTTATATTTTTAGAATTTTATTTGGTTATTTGAGTGACAAGTACCAGATTGTTAAACCTTTTGCAACGATAGGCTACTCTATTTCTGCTATCACAAAGCCTCTTTTGTATTTTTCAACAAGCTATATCTCAGTTGCGGTTTTAAGAGGTGTTGAGCGGATGGGAAAGGCGATAAGAAGCTCACCTAAAGATGTTCTTATAAGTAGTTTTGTGAAAAATAAAGAGCATGGCAGGACATTCGGTTTTCATAAGATGATGGATATCTCTGGTGAGCTTGCTGGTGCTTTGATCGTCTTTGTTATTTTTATTCTCTACGCAAAAGATGAAGTAGCAATACGAAATATATTTGCTTTTACCATTATTCCAGGTCTCATTGCTACTTACATAATTTTTGCACTCGTTGATGATAAACAGCTTACTCCAAAAGCATCACAAGAAACTTTGGTTGTAAACAGAAAAGATTTCAGACTGCTCTATGTTCTATTTATATATTTCGGGTTTATATTTTTTCTTATGAGTGAGCAGTTTTTCATAGTAAAAGCAAAAGAGGATGGATATGATTTAAGTATGATTCCTCTTTTTATAGTCACATTGACCTTCGTCCAAGCAGCTACAAGTTACTACAGCGGAGTGCTAATAGACAAAATAGGAACACAAAAAAGTCTCTCTATCTCATTTGTATTTGCAATAATATCAATCTTTTTTATAGAGATAAACTTGTGGGCTTCATTTGTCTTTCTTGGTCTTTTTACTGTTCTTAGTCTAAACACCATAAGAACAATGATCTCTTTGGAAGCTCTCTCTAAAGGTTTTATATACGGAGTGTTCTATGGCGGTGTTGCAATCTTTGGCTCTTTGGGTGCTTTGGCAATAGGTTTTATATGGAAAGCATACGGAGTTGACGCCGTTGTTATATTTAGTCAAGCAGGTATGATTTCAATGCTAATCGTTTTTTTACTCATCAATAAGTTTAATTATAAAAGCTCACAAAAACAGACAACTATCTAAAAGTTTCTTATGGTTTTAGCAAAAAAACAGGTAAATTGGCTATAACTGCCGCCATGAAAAAAGAGACTTAATGAAAAATTTGGGTGCGTAAAAACTCAAGTAAACTACGATACTATAGGCGCTAAGAAGACCAAAAAACCTACAAGAAAGTATGTGTATAAACGACAAATTCTCAAAAATTTAGCAGCAGAATATAAGCGAAGTATTCCTTGGATTAGGAAGCAAATATATGAATAAGGGAAAGTAGTAATTTAGAAAAGATAGTTCTTGTTTTCGGTGTCAATTCGGTGCCATTATATACCTATAATATTCCTTTTTTGTATATTTCTTAAAGTGTGAAAACTTCGATATACAGGGTATATAAGGGTATATTGGAGTTTATTCGATGGTTTCCAGTATTTTAGCCGAAGTTATTATGCTTTTTGTGGTTTTAATCCCCGTAGCAATTCCTTTTA
>JAVEXR010000014.1:18998-25274 GCA_034003925.1 Candidatus Moraniibacteriota bacterium | reverse complement strand
GTCTTTTTTAGAGACCAAGAATCGCTGGCAGGTCTGCAATGGAGTCAAGAATCATATTCTCCGAAACTCCGGCATTGAGAAAATCTTTTCGAGTGCTAATGCCTCCAGAGAGAACGCCGACGAAATGAATTCCAGCTCCGTGAGCTGCTCGATAATCAGCTTCATGATGGTCGCCGACATAAAGCATCTCCTTGGCTTTGTAGCGAATCAAAAAATCATCAAAAACTCTTGGGTGAGGTTTATCGTAGTCAGTGTCATCGCTGGATTGAATTTTTTCAAACAATCCGGTGTCCACTTGCAATTCTTCCAATATTTCAAATAGAGTATGGTTTTCCCTGTTGGTAATTATTGAAATGGGAATTTTTGTAGAGATTGACTCTAATGCTTGGATAACTCCAGGAATAAGCGTAGGAAAATTTCGATGAAATCCCAGGCGCTCTCTTTCTTGAAAATAGACAGAAAGGCTTATTTCAGGGTAGAGTTTTTCCAATAAATCTGAAAGCGTCAGTCCCCAGATAGAAAAAATGTCTTCGGCTAAAATCTCTCTGCCAGTCATATTTTTACCGATAGTAATAAATTCATCGGCGAAATTATGATTGGAGGCAACAATCACTCCATCGAAATCTAACCCAATTTTTTTTATTCTTTTTTGCATCAGTGACTCCTTTGCGGCGCTTGAGTTTATAAGAGGTACTAAAATTAACTTTCTTTGGTGTTATTGTTTTAACATGTCGGGCATTTAATGTCAAAAGTTAAATGTGGGGTTTTTGTGTTAACAAGATAATATGTTAATATTTCATTATGACTATTAATTGATTTATTTATGAAAATTGCAATTCAGGCGGCTGATTTGGATAATAAGAGGATTGATGGAACTAGGGTGTATCTTTTAAATGTGCTTAAATATTTGGGAAAAATTTCTTCTGAGGATGAATTTGTGATTTATCACAAGAATAATTTTAATCCAGAACTGACTCCACCAAACTTTCCTAATTACCAGGTGAGAAAACTGAAATTTTTTAAACTTTGGACCCAAACCAGATTTGCTTATAATATCTGGAAAGATGGAGTAGATACCCTTTGGATGCCGATGCACAATATTCCCTTAGTAAGAAAAAGAAATTTAAAAACAGTGGTCACTATTCATGATTTAGCTTTTAAACATTTTCCCAAGACTTTTCCCAAGAGGGATTTGTTTCAGCTTAATCTTCTGACTGATTTGGCCGTAAATGGGGCAGATAAGATTATTGCCGTTTCACAGTCTACCAAAAATGATATTTTAAAATTTTACCCAAAGATAAAAGAAGAAAAAATCGGAGTTATCTATCACGGTTTTGATGGGGATCTTTATCGAAGAGAATTTTATACTGAGTTTGTAGAGGAAGTTTTGAAAAAAAATAATTTAAAACCAAAAAAATACATCTTGTATGTAGGAGCGATTCAGCCTAGGAAAAATTTAAAAACCTTAGTAAAGGCTTTTGAAATATTTAAAAAAGAAAACAAGAACAATATTAAATTGGTTATCGCCGGGGGTAAGGCTTGGTGTTGGGAAGAAACAATTTCTGCAATTGAAAATAGTCCAGTGCGGGGCAGTATCATTTTGACTGGTCGAATTCCTTTTGAGGATTTGGCAGTCTTGCAGCAAAATGCCAGTGCTTTTGTTTTTCCTAGTCTTTATGAAGGTTTTGGAATTCCAGTCTTGGAAGCTTTTGCTGCTGGTACCCCAGTAATTTTGGCGAGAAATTCGAGCTTGGAGGAGGTGGGTGGTGAGGCAGCACAATATTTTGAAAGTTTAGATGCTCAAGAATTATCTCAAAAAATAAACAAAGTCATTGGCGATGCAAATTTACAAGCAGAGATGATAACTAAAGGTCAAGCCCAAGTGGATAAATTTTCTTGGGAAAAATGTGCTCGAGAAACCTTGGGATTTATTAAATCGTAAATATAGTTACTTGTTGTTTCGTCTTTGCGAGTAAATATTGTAATCAATATTTACGTGGCAATCTCGTTCGGATTAAGGCGTATCGCTTAGGATTGCCACAAAATTATGAGTACATAATTTTTCGCAATGACAGTTTTTCTGTAGTTAATAAGGCGTTACAATCTTGGCTATTTGTGCTTACTTTACAAACTTTATAAACCTTAGGAACTTTACGAACTTTGTAAACTTTATAAACTTAATTTTCATGCTCAAGGAGTTCTTTATAAAAATAAAAAAGTATCAAGAGGGTAGTTAGTACAATAGTGACATTGGAAAAATAATCAAATTTCAGGAGAGCTAGTCCTAAGATGATAATTATAAAAAAAATAGAGGTAAACAGAGTAACTTTTTGATTATTTTTTTGAGTTGGTTTTGGAAGCTCAATTTTTTGACTAACGATATAGAGAGCAAAGATAATAATAAAAGTGAGGAGGGTTAATTTGAGAAAACTGATTTGAGCAGAGACAAATTCTGGCAAAAGGGATTCTCCTAGTAGAGCTAATCCCCAGATAATCAAAAGTGTCACTAAAATATTTTTTAGGAGCTTATAGATTATGACAGGTTTTTTCAAGATATTTTTTAGCATAAAGTAATATTAGTATTAAGCCTCTTTAAAACCAAAACGATATAATACTTTTTTCTTTAGTTCACTGAGGAAAAATTGAAAATTATCTTTGGTTAGGGATTTTTTAAATTCTACATCTATTTTTTTAATTTTGATATCAGTAGGTAAATCAGCGATTGTGAAACGGTAATCTTTTCCGATCAAATTCACAATTTGAGAAAGAGGTACACTACAAGAGTATTTTCTATTAAACAGTTTATTTTTTTCCAAGACACAAACATCATATTTAGCTGAGCTTTTTTCATCGACTGCGATTGCATTTTTTATATTTCCAGCAGCGGGATTAACAATTTTTCTTTTGGTGTAATTTTCTACAAAATAGTAATAATTGTTTCCGGTTGTTTTTAAAATTGTGCCAGTAGGATGAGCTGCATTAATGTCGGCTAATTTTTGTTTCTCGTAAAGGCTTAGGTCCGTAGTGTTGGCAGCAAGGTTGTTCCAATCATAGCCCAAGCTTTCAAAAGTGACTGTGCTGTCGATAGGGGTTTTCTGCTGATTACCTATGATAAAAACAGAGTCATCGATAGAAATCAAGGTGTTTTCTTCTTTGCTGTCTAAATTGGTCAAAACACTACCTTCTGGATAAAAGAAAGCTTTGTAAGATTTTTCGACGATTATTTTTTGATTGTCCAGCTTTGGCGAGGATTTATCCAATTCTAGATTAACTTTTATACGAGAGAAATTTAATGGAGTAGAAGCATAGAAATTAATCCAGTTTTCATCTTGAATGATATCTGTAAGAGTGTTTTTTAAACTGTTTACATTGGCGAATGAATAAGTGAAAAATTGAGAAGGAAAGATAACTTTCACAAGCATAAATAAGATAAATAATGTTAGTAAAAAGAAAATAATAAAATTAGCAAATCTGTAAATTTGTTTATCCTTCTTATTTAATTGGAGCGAGTCTGAATGTTTCATCTTTTAGAAATTTAGCTAGATTGAAATTTAGGGAATTATCTCAAAGATTATCCCTTTAGTTATTTTAACCTCTTTGGCAGGCAAAGAAAAGCTTTTCTTAACTGATGCGAGGGTATTGAATTGGATAGAATAATCTTGAACAAAAACCAACTTGTCCTTTAATGAAGTTGAACGATAGTAGGCTTCTTTATTTTGTGGAATAATTAAATATATTTTTTCGTATTGGCTTTTGTCTATCTTATTTAAGTCAGATACATTGAAAAAATAAATAGCATTCTTTCCAAAAATAGAAGTAAGAGGTTCGGCGAGCATTTCAAAGTTATCACCGCTCGCCATTTGATCGACCAAGACTAAATCTTTGGCAGAAAAGTTTTGGCTGATTTTTTCGGTTTCTTGAAAAAGATTTTCATTGGGGATAAAAGTCAGATATCTGGAAAAAGAGGGCAAATTAGAGGAAATAATGATGATTGTAATAAGAGCGCCTAAGAGAATATTTTTTTTATGATAAGCTCTATTGATTAAGATGGATGAATAAATGATAAAGATCGGCAGAATTGAGAAGGAAAATCTCCTAAGCATCCAGGGGTGTTCAAAGGTTATTTGAGGGCTGAGGATATAGAAAAACGAAGGAAAGATGACAAAGAGTGGAATTAACTGGGTGTATTTTTTTTTCTTGGTTAAATAAAAAATTCCGACTATTCCAAAGATAAGTGGAGCAAGAATGCCATAGAGTCCAAAAATTTTAAATAAATTAAAAATAGTTAGTAGGCTGTTATTTTTAGCAATGTCTGAGGAGTTTTCGCTTATGTTTTCCAGAGTTGCTTTAAGAATTGATTTGTAAAAATAGACATCTATATATAAATTCCAAATAAAAACCAATCCAATCAGCCCTAGAGCAGGTAAAATTATTTTTATAAAATTTTTCCTAAAATATGCTCCAGAGTTTTTATTTATGAGTAAAAATATGATAGCTAAAGAGAAAAAAACTATTCCCTCAATGCGAGTGAAGATAAGCAGGCCTAAGCTAAGAAGAAATAAAATTAAAGTAGATTTTTTTCCGCTAAGTTTCTTAATCTTTGACTCAGTTAAAATTACCAAGGCCAGTATGCCACTCCAGAGAAGAAGTGCGGCAATATTTTCCGTTAGGGTAAATTTACTAAACCACATGAAGCAAAAAGAAGTAGTGATGATAAAAAGAGCGGACACTCGAGTAAGAATTCTTGTCCGAAAAGAAGCCTTTTTTAAATTAGTAAGGCGATCAATGAGTAAATATAAAGACAAGAAGAAGGCATAGATTAAAATTGCGTTAGCAACCTTAAATCCAGCTACCCCCAAAAAGGAAAAAAACAAGGCTAAATAGGCAATATATACAATAGGGAATTGAGTTATTAGCTTGCCGTCATCGGTATAAAAAAATCCAGGAAAGTTGAAAGCCTTAACAGATGTTTTGGCTTGGCAGTAAATGCCATAAAATCTTGATTTCAAAGAGTTGGTATTTTGAAAATCATCAAGGTTATCAATTAGGCAGTTTTTAAGATTGTCTTTGTGGGTAGTGTTGATGTTAAAAAAAATAGCAGAAGTCGGTGTGGAATATTTTAGTTGTCCGGTTTGAGCTAGGTGGATAGCGGCCTGGCTAAGTGAGCCTTGATCGCGACCAGAAAAAATTGTCGGAGTAGAAAAGATAACAAAAATTATAGCAATTAGTGCTAATAATATATTGACTAATAAAAATTGTTTGGATGTCTTAAGCAAGCTGGATAAGATAAATCTGGCTCCCCCAGCTGTAATAATGGCGATAAGAATCGATATGCTCCACCAATAAAAAATACCCAAAAGCGTCAGTAAAAAAAGTCCCCAACAGATAGTTACCCCAAAAAGTGATAAATAAATAAAAAAATTGTAATCTCGATTATTTTTATTGCTTTCCATAATTAAACTATAAAGGCAAAAGGGTTAATTGGCAAGGTTGTTTTTTCGGAGTTATTGGGTTAATATTTATATATACTTAAAATAAATTTACAATTTACATTTTTCAATTTACAATGAATTTATAATGGTTCAGTTTTAAGCGCATCTTGTTTTAGAAAACAGCTCTTAAAAGTTTGAATATTGATAATTTAATGAACATTGATTATTGAATATTGAAAATTTAAATTCATGTCTCTAAAAACTTACATCTGGAGTTTAATATTAAGTATGGTACTGGCTTTATGTGCTTGGCTTTTTGTTTTATTTAATATTGATCCTTTTGAGTCAGGTATTATTGGAGAAATCTTTTTTTATTTTAGTTTCTGGCTGTTTTTGCTGGGAGTGTGGATGAATGTATTGGTGTGGCTAAGGATAAGATTTTTGACAGGAGAGGGTGCTATTGAGACTATGGGTCTCAGTTTTCGCCAAGGTTTTCTATTAGCTTTGCTGATAATTTCTATTATCTATTTAAACGCTCATGGTTATCTTATCTGGTGGATAGGTCTTTTGGTAGCGGCAGGAATATTTTTGATAGAATTATTCTTTCTAAGTAGGACAGAATAATAGAGTAGAAGTGATAGAGGAATTATTATTAAAATTTTAAAAAGTAAGGAATGTAATTTATGAAGAATGATAAGAACAAGGAGCATTTGAATTGGGATGACACTTTTATTTTAATGTCCAATTTAATAGCCAAGAGATCCAAAGATCCCAATACACAGACAGGTGCCTGTATTGTAAATGATAGAAATATAGTTGTAGGTTTGGGTTATAATGGATTTCC
>JAVEXR010000014.1:13339-18898 GCA_034003925.1 Candidatus Moraniibacteriota bacterium | reverse complement strand
TTGATAATAATGGAACTTTGGAAGAGCTTTACGCTCAAGTGGATGCAATAATAAAAAAATAAAATAATTATGCAACAATATTTAGACTTGCTTAAGGATATTAGAGATAATGGTGCTGGCAAAGATGATCGAACAGGAACAGGCACTCGTAGTATTTTTGGCAGACAACTCAGATTTAATTTAGCTGATGGTTTTCCACTTTTAACTACTAAAAAAGTTTTTCTAAAAGGAATTATTTATGAACTTTTGTGGTTATTAAAAGGTGATACTAATATTAAATATCTTGTAGATAATGGAGTTAACATTTGGAATGAGTGGGCGGATGAAAAAGGCGATTTGGGTCCAGTTTATGGAGCACAGTGGAGGAATTGGAACAATGAAGAGATTGATCAAATCGCTATTGCTGTAAATGAAATAAAAAATAATCCCAACAATCGAAGAATTATTGTGTCAGCTTGGAATCCAAGCGTTTTGCCTGATACAAAAAAGTCTTTTTCTCAAAACGTAGCTGAGGGTAAGGCAGCTTTGCCACCTTGCCACGCTTGGTTTCAATTTTATGTCTCAGAAGGAAAACTGTCCTGCCAGCTTTATCAACGCAGTGCAGATGTTTTCTTGGGCGTGCCATTTAATATTGCTAGCTATGCACTGCTAACAATGATGATGGCGCAAGCTTGTGATTTAGGGGTGGGGGACTTTGTGCATACTTTTGGTGATGTGCATATCTATAATAATCATATTGATCAAGTCAACGAGCAATTATCCAGGGTTCCCAGAGAGCTTCCTAAGATGAAAATTAATCTAGAAATAAAAGATATTTTTGCTTTTAAATATGAAGATTTTATCCTAGAGGGATATGATCCATACCCAGCCATTAAGGCGCCTATATCCGTGTAGCTAATAATAATGAAAAAACCAACATTGAGTATAATTTGTGCCATTGCCCAAAATCGTGCAATCGGAAAAAATAATCAGCTGTTATGGCATATTAAAAAAGATTTTCAATTTTTTAAAGACAAGACATTGGGACATGTTTTGCTAATGGGGCAAAAAACATATGAATCTATAGGTAAACCTTTACCAGGAAGAACGACCGTAGTTATTTCCAATAATCCAGATTTTAATCCAAAAGATATAGTTGTGAGTAGATCATTAGAAGAAGGCATTGAAAAAGCGATGGAGCTAGAAAAGGATGAAGTTTTTATTTGTGGTGGGGGAAGTATTTACGCTCAAACAATAAATCTTGCAAATAAATTGTATTTAACAATAGTAGCGGGCGAATTTGAGGCGGATGTTTTTTTCCCAGAGTATTCAAGCTTTAAAAACATTATCAGCGTAAAAGAAGACAGTGAAGGTGCTTATAAATTTAAATTCTTAGAATTGACCAAATAGAAAATTGTTTGACAAATCAGCTTATATTTCATAAGCTGATTTTAGTTTTTTGAAATGTTTTTTAAAGTAGGTCGGATAAAGGACTAGCAGGTTTTTTATGCTAAAATTTAATGATTCAACGCAAAGGAGAATGTCATGATTAAGAAAATCGAATTATTGGATGGAAAACCGCTAGAGATAGCCAGTCATGCCGCGCTTAAGTGTTATCAAGCTGAGAACCCTGTCATGGGTCAAATGATTGATGTGGAGGGTAGACTTTTTAAACCCAGTCATCATACAACTTTGCAGCATGCCAAATCTTTCTTTACTTTCTCCATCGAAGGTATCTCCGTAGGAGATATTACTTTTGGCCTTCATCTGTGTCATCCTTTTTATAATTCTGATCAACGAAGCGGTCGCTATTGTGCTAAAATGTTTTTGGAACCGGATTTTTTTGAAATAGAAGAATATATAAAAGGTTATTGGCCAGAGGTTTCGCAGGGAAAAAGGAATCTGGTTTTGGATTATATAAAAAAGGGTGTGCAGTTGTATCACCAGAATATCCCTGAGGCTACCGAGACTGCAAAAGTAATGATTCAGCAGGAGCGACCATTTGCGTCGGACAAGTATTTGGAAGCAAATGCGCCAAAGATAGCCCAAGAGCAAATGCGGATGTTTATTCCGGTTATCTTCCCCACAGGGTTGGATTATACTATCAATCTTACCGCTCTTGCAGCAATGTATCGGGTAGCTTGGACACCGGCAATGAAACATGCTATTTCAAGGATGGTTGAAGCTGTCATTCAGAAACATCCCGAATTGAACTTTATGTTTTTGCCAGAAAACAAGAGTCAGGTTTCATGGGCGATGAAGCTTCCCAACGAAAAATTTTTCGCCATAGAAAGGTATCCAAGTCATGATTTGATATCGATTTCTGGAGAAGAAAATTTTGTTGCGATTGACGATGGTGATAAACATCCCGTGGATTTAATGCATTTTCATCCAAAATATATGGATAATTCTACGGGAGAAATAAAAACCAAAATTACAGTTTCAACGGCGACAATGGGGCAAGATCAACGACACAGAACTATCCGGAGGGGGACTCCAAATTTTACAGGAGGGTTTTATTTGGCCCCAATTCTTTTTGAGTTAAAGCTTGAAAAAGAAGCACAGAAATATTTTGCCACCTGGTTGGAAATTGGCAAAAAAGTTCCAAAAACACTCGCTATGGTTCTGGCTCCCTACGGCGCGATGGTAAGCTACGAAAAAGTTGGATCGTTTAATGCCATTGCACATGAACAGGGAAAGCGTTTATGTTGGTGTGCTCAAGAGGAGATTTATCATGCTGGATTATTTTTGCGTCAAGACATAAAGTCAAAATGCGGAATTAATTCAAAGCTTCTGCAAATTTTTGAGCCGCCATGCTATCGTAATGGAAAATGTGCCGAAGGAGCACGTTATTGTGGACGTGATATAAAAAGAAGGAAGAGTGAAGGTTATTTTGCATACAGAGCAGTTTAAGAAAACATCGCTCTGAGTAAAAATTTTCACATGAAGCAGGGGTCATCTTGAGTTATTAAGATGACCTTTTTTATTATTTCTGAGTATGTTAAAATAGGTTTGCTTTAAAAAAAACTTTATTTATTAAATAATTATGAAAAATGGTAAATTTATCGTGATTGATGGGACTGATGGGAGTGGGAAGGCAACTCAAGTAAAAGAGTTGGTTAAAAATTTAAGAAAAAATAAAATAAAAGTTAAGACCATCGATTTTCCACGTTATTATAATAATTTTTTTGGGAAATTTATCGGAGAATGTCTGGTGGGAGAAAACGGAAATTTTTTAAAACTTAATCCCAAAATTACTTCTGTGCTTTATGCAGCGGATAGATTTGAATCATCAGCTCAGATTAAAAAGTGGTTGGACAGCGGATTTAATGTAATCGCAGACAGATACGTTAGCTCTAATCAGATTCATCAAGGTGGAAAGATAACTGACAATAAAAAAAGAAAAGAATTTTTAGTGTGGCTGGAAAAAATGGAGTTTGGAATTTTTAAACTACCTAAGCCTAACGCCATCATCTATTTAGATGTGCCAGTTAATATTACTCAGGAATTACTGGCCAAAGATGATAATCAAAAAAAGAAAAAATATCAAAATGGCAAAAAGGATTTAGTGGAAAATGATTTAAAATATTTGGAAAAATCAAGAAAGAGTGCTATTGAAATGCTTAAGGACAATAACAATTGGATTACGGTGAATTGTATCAAGGGTGGAAAGTTAAGAACAATAAAAGAAATAAGTCAGGAGATTTTAGAAAATGTTTCAAAGATTATTAAATAGATTAAGATACAAGAGTTTTTAAATATTTTATGAAAATAGAAATAAAAAAAATAAATCCAGAAGCCAAGATTCCAATTTACGCTATCAAAAATGATGCAGGCATGGAATTATATTCAGTCGAAGATTTAATTGTAGAGCCAGGAAAAATATTGACTTGTGGAACTGGGATAGCAGTAGCGATTCCTGTTAGTTATGTGGGATTAATTTGGGACAAAAGTGGTGTGGCCTTTAAAGGCGGAATTAAAACTATGGGCGGAGTGATCGATAGCAGTTATCGAGGGGAGATAAAAATAATCCTAGTCAACTTGTCAGACAAGGCTTATGTCATCAATAAGGGTGATAAAGTGGCTCAGATGCTGATTCAAAAAGTGGAAAGTCCGGATATTGAAGAAGTAGAAGTTTTGGATGATACTGAGCGTGGAGAAGGGGGATTTGGTAGTACAGGGATAAGATGAAGCAATTAAGAATTAATAATGAAGAATTAAAAATTAAATCATTTTTTTTGAAAAATTTTCACCTTGTAGGGACTGCCTTGATTTAACTTTTGCATTATATTATCATAGAAAAAGCGAATAATTATAGATAAAAAATATGTCAAAATATTTAGCTACTATTGGAATGGAAATTCATGTTGAACTTAAGACTAAGTCCAAGATGTTTTGTAGTTGTAAAAATGATATGGAATTGGATAAAAATCCTAATTCTAATATTTGTGAAGTGTGTACTGCTCAGCCAGGAACTTTGCCAGTGCCCAATGGTGAAGCGATTAGATTTGTGCAATTAGCAGGTCTATCTTTGAATTGTAATTTACTTAAAGATACAAAGTTTGATCGAAAAAATTATTTTTATCCAGATATTCCCAAGGGTTACCAAATCTCTCAATATGACCAACCTTTGTGCGAAAAAGGAGAACTTGAAATTTCAGGAAAAAAAGTAGGAATTACTCGAATTCATCTCGAAGAGGATACTGGAAAGCTGACTCATCCCAAGGGAGCTGCTTATTCTCTAGTGGATTTTAATCGAGCTGGAGTACCATTGATGGAGTTAGTGACCGAACCGGATTTTGATTCAGGTGAAGGAGCTCGGGAGTTTTGTCAAAAATTACAACAAATTTGTCGTTATTTGGAAATCTCCGATGCTGATATGGAAAAGGGTCACATGCGTTGCGAGGCCAATATTTCTATTTATCCCGAAGGCGCAGATAAATTGAGTGGAACCAAAGTGGAAGTTAAAAACATTAACTCTTTTCGTTTTGTCCAAAAAGCAATTGAGTATGAGATAGCTAGGCAAGTGGAAGCTCTGGAGAGTGGAGAAAAAATAGTCCAGGAAACCAGAGGTTGGGATTCGGTTAAAAATGTTACTGTTTCTCAAAGAGTAAAAGAGACTGCGGCTGATTATCGTTATTTTCCAGAGCCTGACATTCCGCCAATGTTATTTGATGATAATTATATTGAAACCTTGAAAGGGGAATTACCAGAATTACCCAAAAATAAATTAGAAAGATTTATTAAAGAGTATGGAATAGGAGAAAGAGAGGCAGAACTTTTGGTTTCTGAAAGAGATTTAGCTAATTACTTTGAGCAAACAATTAGTGAGTTGGAAGAAAAAATGACTTCAGGAGAAATTAAAGCTTCTCGTGAAAAATTATTTAAATTAGCAGTGAATTATTTAAACACAGAAATTAGAAAACATCTCGTGGAGTGTCAAGAGAAGATATGTGATATCAAAATTAAACCTGAAAATTATGCGGAGTTAATCGGAATTGTGGCAGATGGAAAGATAAATTCCAGCGCAGCTCAGATAGTTTTGGAAGAGATGTATAAAAATGGTACTGATCCGTCACA
>JAVEXR010000014.1:0-13239 GCA_034003925.1 Candidatus Moraniibacteriota bacterium | reverse complement strand
AAGAGGTGGTTAGCTATTAGTTGGCCACCTCAAATTATTTTATTAAAAAGTTTTTTACTTCTTTTTGGATATCTTTATAATCTGTTAGCCATTTGATACGCTGGTCTTTTTTAAACCAAGTCATCTGACGTTTGGCGTACTGTTTTTCAACTAGATAAATTTTTTCTTTTAATTCTTCAATAGTTTCTATCTCACTCCTTAAAAATTGCGGAATTAATTTAAAACTTAAGCCGAAACTTTCAATCTTTTTCCAGCTCAGTCCCGATTTATGAAGCTCTTTAACTTCGGCAATCATCCCGGCTTTAAGTCTTTGTTCTACATTTAATTTTATTCTTTGGTGAAGTACTTCTTTATCTCTTTTTATTCCAATCTGTAGAATTTCATAGTTTTTAGTTTTTGGTCCACAGTTCACAGATGGAACGCATCCAAGAGCTCGACAAATTTCTATAGCTCGGATAAGGCGAACTGGATTTTTAGCATCGATATTTTCGGCTCGTGTCGGATCCAATTTTTTGAGCATAGAAAAAAGTTGGGCAAGGGATTTTTTTTCTAACTTTTTTCTCAACTCCCAATCAGGTTTTACTTCAGGATAAACTGTATTGTCTACGATAGATTGAATCCAAAAACCGGTTCCGCCACAAATAATAGGAACTTTTTCTCTTTTTAAAATATCTGCAATATGTTTTTCAGCTTTCTTTTTGAATTTAGCTACACTAAAATCAGTCTTGGGACTGACGATATCTAGCATCCAATGGGGAGCCATAGCTTGTTCTTCTTTTGTAATTTTCCCTGAGCCGATATCCATTTTTTTATAAATTTGGCGGGAATCAGCAGAGATTATTTCGCCATTAAATTTTTTAGCAAGTTTAATAGCAACGGATGATTTGCCGCTGGCAGTAGGACCAAGAATGATAATTATTTTATTCTTCATATAGTTTCCCTTCTAAGTTCCACGTGGAAATCTTGGTTATCTGGACTTTGACAATTTTACCAATTAAGTTTTCTTTATCGGTTTTCACTAAAACATTTTTAAGGGTGCGGGTCTTGCCAAAATAAGAGCCATTTTTTTTACTTTCTATCAAGATATCAAAAATTTTATTTAAATATTTTTTATTATTAGCTAGAGCTGTTTTTTTAAGAATCTCATTGAGATATTTTTCGCGTCTTTCTTTTTCAACTTTGCTGACATTGTCTTTCATTTTCCAAGCCACAGTTTCTGGACGGGGAGAAAATTGGCCAAAATAAACCATATCATATTTCACTTTTTTCATAATCAGAGCAGAGTCTTCTAACTGTTTTTTTGTTTCTCCTGGAAAACCGACAATTATATCAGAAGACAGGGAGAAAATAGTGGCGGGCTTGTTTTTCTTAAAGCTTTGCTTAATTTTTTCTGTCAGATCTAAGTAATGCTGGAGAGTATATTTGCGATTCATTTTTTCTAGGATTTTATTATTACCTGATTGAATAGGTAGATGGACTGATTCACAGACCTTTTCTAATTTAGTAACTGTATCTATCAGTACATCATCCATATCTTTGGGATGAGAGGTTATAAAACGAATCCAAAAATCTCCAGGGATTTCGTTTATTTTCCTTAGTAGGTCTGAAAAGTTTAGAGTTTGTGACCCCGAAATTTTTAATTTTTCATTTTTAATTTTTAATTCTCCACGATAGGAGTTTACATTTTGTCCCAGTAAGGTTATTTCTTTGTACCCATTTTTTACTAGAGATTTTATTTCTTCAATAATCTCAGCTACTGGTCGAGAGGTTTCTCTTCCTCGCGCATAGGGAACTACACAATAAGTACAAAAATTATTGCAGCCGGTCATGATTGGAACATTGGCGGAGAAAGTGTTGGTGTATTTGGGGTTTATGGATAAGTAAGCTATTTTTTCTTGATTGGATGGTGAATTTTTAATTTTTAATTTTAAATTTTTGAAATAATTTTCAATGACGAAATTCTCTAAGAGTTTAATATTTTTGATAGAAAAAAACAAATCAACTTTATTTTTGAGGACTTGTTGGACATCTTTTCTTTGGGCGATGCACCCAGTGAGGGCAATCTTGATATTGGGGTTATTTTTTCGAAGATTGTGTATTTGTCCAAAGGCTCTGTCTTCTGGCATTTTTCTGACCCCGCAACTATTAAAAATCACTAAGTCCGCCTCAGTTAGAGCTTTGGAAGATAAATCTGTGTCAGCTTTAATAAGAAGTGGCTCTAGGCCAAGAGAGTCTAAAAAAGAAGCCAATCTTTCTGAATCACTAAAGTTCATCTGACAACCAAAAGTTTTAATGTAATATTTAAACATATTAACATCTTAGCATATTAACAACTGTAAAATTTTTAATATTTGAAGTTTTAAAATTATTTATAATAAATACAGTACATCTTAGTTTACCTTAAATAATAGTAAAAATCAAATTTGTTTTAGCATTTTTTTTGTGTTAAAATACAAGCGTAATTAATAAGTAAAGAAAAATAAAAATATGTTGAAAGTAGCAATAAATGGTTTTGGCCGAATTGGTCGCCCTTCTTTTAAGATAATTTTTGAAAGAGAGGATATGGAGGTTGTAGCAATAAATGATTTAGCTGATGCTGAGAGTCTGGCTTATCTCTTAAAATATGATAGTGCTTACGGAGTTTATAATAGAGAGGTTAAGGCTGGAGATAAAAAAATAATTGTAGATGGAAAAGAAATTCCTGTGTTTGGTGAAAAAGATCCCAATAATCTTCCCTGGAAAGAGTTGGGTGTTGATGTCGTTTTGGAGTGTACTGGAATTTTTATTACTAGAGAAGGGGCTAGTGGGCACATTAATGCTGGTGCTAGAAAAGTGGTTATTTCTGCTCCAGCTAAAGATGAAAGTATTAAAACTTTTGTAATGGGAGTTAATGAAAAAGATTTAACAAGCGAAGATGATATAATCTCCAATGCTTCATGTACGACCAATTGTCTAGCTCCTGTAATGAAAATACTTAATGATGTTTTTGGTGTAGAAAAAGCTATGATGACAACGGTGCACAGTTACACCTCGACCCAAACTATCATTGATGTGGCTACTGGAAAAGATAAGCGAAGAGGAAGAGCTTCTGGGCAAAGTGTTATTCCAACAACGACTGGAGCTGCTGTGGCTACAACTTTAGTTATTCCTGATTTAAAAGGAAAATTTGATGGAATGGCTTTTCGTATCCCTACTATTGTTGGTTCTGCTTGTGATTTGACTGCTATCTTAAAAAAAGAAGTGACTGAGGATGAAATCAACGCTGCTTTGATTGAGGCTGAAAATGGAGAAATGAAAGGAATTTTGCAGATTACCGATGAAGCTTTAGTCTCTCATGATATTGTGGGGAATTCTCATTCTGCTATTGTGCAGAAGGAACTAACTAAAGTAGTAGGCGGGAACTTTATTAAAATCATTGCTTGGTACGACAATGAATGGGGATATTCGTGTCGCTTGGTGGATATGGCTAATAATATAGGAAAAATTTAAAATAAAATTTAAAATAAAATATAGAATCAAATTTGTTTTTTGATTTTAAGAAGCCTTATGTTTGATATTATTATAAAAAATGGGGTTATTATCGATGGAACTGGTAAGCCTATGGAAAAAGGGGATATTGGAATTAAAGAGGGAAAAATTGCAGAGATTGGAGATTTGCATAATGAAAAATCAGATCAAGAAATTGACGCAAAGAACATGTACGTATCTCCCGGCTTCATCGATGTGGATAATCATTCCGATACTCGCTGGAGGATATTTTCCAATCCGGATTTAGAAAGTCTTATCTATCAGGGAATAACGACAATTATTGGAGGAAATTGCGGATCATCTTTGGCTCCATTACATAATTCAGAAATGATCAAGTCTATCAGAAAGTGGTTTGATATTAATAGTATCAATATAAACTGGGCTACAGTCAAAGATTTTTTGACTGAGGTAGAAAAAGCTAACCTATCAGTCAATTTTGGAACAATGGTGGGACACAGTACTTTAAGAAGAGGTATTATTGGGGATGCAACCAGAGATCTGACTGAGGATGAATTGCGAGTAATGGAAGACATGCTAAAGAAATCGATGAGGGAAGGGGCTTTTGGTATTTCTACAGGACTCATTTATTCACATGCTAAATTAGCTCCAAAAAATGAA
This sequence comes from Candidatus Moraniibacteriota bacterium, assembly GCA_034003925.1. Classification (GTDB taxonomy): domain Bacteria; phylum Patescibacteriota; class Minisyncoccia; order Moranbacterales; family UBA9337; genus UBA9337. The sequence continues at coordinate 9,093 of JAVEXR010000014.1, read as the reverse complement.
ATAGAAAGATTAAACAAAGTCGTAGCCAAATTTGACGGAGTATATGCTACACACGTCAGAAATGAATCAAATGAAATTTTATCTTCACTGGATGAAGCTATTGAAACAGCTAAAAATTCCAATAAAAAATTACACATATCCCATCTCAAAATAATGGGAGAAAAAAATTGGTCATTTATGACTAAGGCTTTGGAAAAAATAGATCAAGCTAAGGACGCTGGGATAGATATTAGTTTCGATGTTTTTCCATATACAGCTACGGGCTCAGTTCTTTATACTTTTCTGCCAGAGTGGGTATCAAAAGGAGGTAGAAAGATGATGATGGCTAGATTAAAGGATAAGAGTTTGCGGGATAAGATAATTAAAGAAATGCGGGAGGATAGTATTGATTATGCTAGAATAATCGTGGCCATATATTCAATGGGAAAAACTCTTACTCGCAGGATAATAGCCGATATTGCCCAATCTCAATGTAAAAGTCCCGAGGAAACAGTAATTGATCTATTAATAGCTAGTGGCGGAAGAATTATAACAATAACTGATGCTTTAGATGAAGAAAATTTAGAAAAAGCTATACAACATCCCCTAAGTGTGATATCCTCTAATGGTTCCGGTTATAATATCGAGCATAAAAGTACGGGAGAATTGGTTCATCCTAGAGATTTTGGAGCTTTCCCTAAGATTTTGGCTAGTTATGTAAAAAGAAAGAGGCTTTTGGATTGGGAGCAAGCTATAAATAAAATGACAGCTGCGCCAGCTCAAAAATTTGGAATTCACAAAAGAGGAATTATAAAAAAGGGTAATTATGCAGATATTATAGTTTTTGATCCAGAAACGATAAATGATATGGCGACTATTAATAAGCCCTATCAATATCCGGTAGGTATGGAGTATGTTTTGGTAAATGGAAAAGTGACGCTAGAAAAAGGAGTTTATAACAATGTGAGAAATGGTCAAATCATCTTAAAGAAATTTTAATAATAAAAAATTGAATACGAATTATTTTAGAAATAAAAAAATAACGGTTTTTGGACTAGGTCTTTTAGGTGGAGGGCTGGGCGTAGTTAAATTTATCGCAAAACATGGGGCTAAAAAGATAATCGTGACAGATATAAAAAGCAAGGAGGAGTTAAGGAGGTCAATAGAAAAATTGAAAGGCATAAAAAATATAGAATTTATTTTAGGCTATCATCGAATTGAAGATTTTTCCCAGGTAGATATGGTTATAAAAAATCCTCAAATTCCTTGGGATAATAAATATATTAAAGAAGCTTTGAATAAAAAAATCCCAGTAGAAATGGATTCTAGTTTATTTTTTAAACTTTGCAAAAATAAAATAATTGGAGTTACGGGTACCAAGGGAAAGACCACGACTTCTTCGATGATTTTTGATCTTTTAAAAAATTCAGGAAAAAATCCTATTATGGTAGGAGTGGGTCAGGAGTCAGTTTTAGATAAATTAGAAAAATTAAGAAGCGATTCAATCGTTGTTTTTGAATTGTCTAGCTGGAGGTTGTCAGCTCTGGGCAGATCTAAACTAAGTCCTCAGATAGCAGTATTTAAAAATATTTTTCCAGATCATCTTAACTATTACAAGGGGATGAAAGATTATATTGCCGATAAAGAAAATATTTGTAAATTTCAAAAACCCAATGATTGGTGCATAGTTAACAGGGATGATGAAATTATTCAAAATATCTCTCAGCGGGTTAAATCTCAATTGGTTGAATTCTCTTTTAGTCGAAGAGATGAAGGGCGTTCTGTTTTTTATGAAGATGAGAGAATTTATATCAATGACGGTATTGACATACGGGAGGTTGTGAACAAAGATAAGCTTGCAAATTTTAGCAAGCATAATATCTCAAATTTATTGGCGGCTATCGGGGTGGCTCTTGCTTTAGGAATAGAATTTGATAAAGTTAAAAAAGCAGTTTCTAAAATACATTCTATCAGTCATAGATTAGAATTTGTTACAGAAGCTGATGGTGTAAAATATTACAATGATAGTGCAGCCACTATTCCTGATGCAGCCATTGCGGCAATTGAGTCTTTTGATAAACCAGTTATTTTAATTGCAGGGGGATCTGATAAAAATCTAGACTTTTCTGATTTGGCCAAATTAATTTCTGAAAAGGTTAAGGGGATAATTTTCCTAAAAGGAAATGCTACTGAGAAATTGATAGAAAAATTAATAAAAAATACCCCCGACAGAGAGCATAAGCGATTTGAAATATTTGACTCCATGGATAAGGCAGTAGAGGAAGCAGCTAGAGTGGCTGATAGAGGGGATGTGGTTTTACTTTCACCCGGAGCTGCTAGTTTTGGATTATTTGAAAACGAGTTTGATCGGGGAGATAAGTTTAAGAGGGCGGTAAAAAATTTAAAAAAATAATTATTGTTTATGAATAGATTTTGTTATTACAATGGTGCAATTGTTGAATTAGGTGAAGTAAAAATCAGTCCCTATGACCTTGGTTTCATGAGAGGATATGGCATATTTGATGCAATGAGAACCATAAATGGGACTCTTTTTTGTTTTGATGAACATTGGGATAAATTTGAAAAGTCAGCTCAAGATTTAGGCTTAAAATTGCCTATCGCTAAAAATGATTTTAGGGAGGCCGTAGATGTTCTTCTGAAAAAAAATAATTTGAAAGAAGGAGCTATAAAAACTATTCTCACTGGAGGAGAATCTGATAATGGTTTTAATAAATTGGAAAATTCAACTTTGTTGATTTTGGTGGATGATTTAAATAAATTCCTAGTCGCTCCTGAATTTTACGAGAAGGGTTGGAAAATAATTTTCTTAGAATCGCAACGATTTCTACCAGAAATCAAGACACTTAATTATTTGATTCCTATAAAAAATCAGAATAATAAAATAGCGCGCGAAGCACAAGAAATAGTTTATAAAAAAGATGGAAAAATATTAGAATGTTCTACGAGTAATATTTTTATGATTAAAGATGGGGTTATCATAACCCCAAGAGAGAATGTTTTCTTGGGAACAATTCGAAATTTGGTAGTAAAGATAGCGAAAAATAATGGATTTGAAGTAGAAGAAAGAGACATCACGATGGATGAATTCTTACTTGCGGATGAGGTATTTTTAACAGCTACTTATAAAAAAATTATTCCAGTAGTTAATATTGATGATACTTTAGTCAAAAATGGACAAGTGGGTGAGAAAACTAAGGAGTTGATAAAATTACTAAATGAATTTATAAAAAATTATTCTCAAGAGATAAAGTAATTCAACGATGAGAATATTAAAACATTAATAAATATTAAGATAATTCTGTATTATGAATAGCGTGTATGATTTAATTATTATCGGAGCGGGACCAGCTGGGCTAAATGCATCTTTATATGCTTCGCGTTATGGTTTAAAAAATATAATTGTGGGCGGTATTCCTGGCGGGCTGACATCGCAAATTCATGAAATTGGCAATTGGTTGGGTTCGCCTGAAATTTCTGGTTTTGATTTTGTTAAAAATTCAACTGAGCATATTAAAAAATTTGGGACGGAAATCATAAATTCCTTAGTGGATGAAATGAATAAAAATGAGGATGACATTTTTAGTCTTTTATTAGCTAATGGTACTAAGCTGCAATCTAAAACAGTCCTAATTGCTACTGGCTCAAAACATCGAAAACTGGGAGCTATTGGTGAAAAAGAATTTTTAGGTAAAGGAGTTTCTTACTGTGCGACTTGCGATGGTTTTTTTTATCGAGATAAAATAGTGGGAATAATTGGCGGGAGCGACAGTGCAGTTTCAGCATCTGTCTTTATGGCGGATATTGCCCAAAAAGTGTATTTGATTTATCGAGGAGAAAAACTGAGAGCGGAAAATTTTTGGGTGTCAGCAGCGGAGAAAAATAAAAAAATAGAAATAATTTACAATACCAACGTTAAAGAAATTAGAGGAGAGAATAAGGTTTCGGAAATTTTATTGGATAATATTTATCAAGGATCCGATAATCTGAAGCTGGATGGTGTTTTTGTTGAAATAGGTTTTATTCCTAGTTCAGAAGTTGTCAAAGAGATCGGTGTCGAATTAGATGAGGAGGGCTATATTAAAATAGATAAAGATGGAAAAACTTCAATAAATGGTATTTGGGCCGCTGGAGATATTACTACGGGATCAAATAAGTTTAAACAAATTATTACCGCTGCTTCTGAAGGGGCAATTGCCGCTAATAGTATTCAAGAATATTTGAGAAAATAAGAATAGACACCTTGGCTAAATATAAATAAGATATATTTTCTTTATATTTGATTTTTGATACAGATAAATTTAATATTTTAATTCTATGAAAATTGGAATTGACGCTCGATTTTATGGAAGCGTAGGTAAGGGCTTGGGGCGTTATGTGCAAAAATTAATAGAAAATTTAGAAAAGATTGATAAAGAGAATCAATATTTTATTTTTTTATTGGAAGAGAATTTCGATGAATTTCAGCCAAAAAATAAAAATTTTAAAAAAGTTCTAGCTAATTATCGTTGGTATACTTTTTCTGAGCAAATAGGTATGCCCAAAATTCTAAATCGATACGATTTAGATGTAGTACATTTTCCTCATTTTAATGTACCCATTTTCTATAGAAAGAAATTTATCATCACTATTCATGATTTGATTTTGTTAAAATTTCCAACCTTAAAAGGAACAAGGCTCAATCCTATTTTTTATTGGATTAAATTTTTGGCCTATCGAATAATCATTGGAAATGCTATAAAAAGGTCAAAGAAAATAATTACAGTTTCTAAGTTTAGCAAAAAAGATATTTTAAAAAATTATTCTTTTTTAAAGAAAGAGAAAGTGGTAGTAACTTATGAAGCTTGCGACTTAAATAAGCAAAAAGAAATATTGGATGCAGAGGATAAAATAAAAAAATATGGTATAATAAAGCCATACTTATTATATGTAGGTAATGCCTATCCGCATAAAAATTTAGACAGGATGATGTTATCTTGGAAAATTTTTATAGATGAAATAAAAGGTAAAAAAATGGTATTTGAGAAAATGCCCCATTTAGTTTTGGTGGGCAAGCAGGACTATTTCTATGATAAGCTTTCGGAAAAAATTAATAAAAATAAGATAAAAAATGTTATCTTGACTGGATTTGTGAACGATGATGAATTGGGTAGTATTTATCATGAGGCGCATAGCTACATTTTTCCTTCTTTATATGAGGGTTTTGGGTTGCCTCCGCTGGAAGCGATGGAAAAAGGTGTGCCGGTTATTTCTAGCAATCATGGTTGTATGCGAGAAATTTTAGGGCGTAGTGCTTATTATTTTGAAGGAAGGGATAAGGTTTCAATAGTTGATGCGATCAAAAGGATATTTTTTGATTTTGAATTGAGAGAAAAACTGATCAGTAGAGGCTATAAACAAATTTTAAGATATAATTGGAAGAAAATGGCCAAAGAGACAAGGCTTATATATGAGGAAATTTAATTCCTCGTAAACATCAAAATGAGCATGGATATTATTAAAAATAAAAAAAGAAATATCGGAAATTTTGAGAGGCATTTTTCTGAGTGTAAAAAGAATAATATTTCTGAAAATGGTAAACCGAAATTTCAAGTCTATAGATTTGGCCAAGTTTTTGATGTGGATGATGGAGAACTATTGGAATGCAAAAAAAACAATAATAAGATTGTAGATAATTCAGAAAATATTATTGAAGAAAATAAATTTATTCCGAGTCATGATATTTACAAAAATTTAAAAGAAGTTACTAATATCGATTCCTTGAAGGATGATATAGGTATAGTTGAGAAAAAAAGATTTAAAAAAATAAATTTTTTAAATTGGATGGTTTTATCTCCCATTATGTTGTGCCTTATTGTTGGTGGTGTGTGGTATTTTCAAAGGGGGATGAATGCAAAAAAACAAGTATTAGGTATCAGTAAAGAAGCTTTTAGCAATATTGATGGAGCGCTGGATGGATTAAAGAATCAAGATTTTTCAGTATCGGCAGATAAATTTAATCAAGCTTATGAAAATTTTTCAGAAATCTCCAATTCATTGGAGAGTTTAGGCAGTGGGGTAATTGCTGTTTCTCGTTTTATTCCTGGAGCTACAAAACTGTCTTCCGGTTATTATGCTATTGAGGCTGGCAGAGAATTATCTTCAGCAGGAGAAAAAGCTAGTCAATTGGCAAAAATTATGACTGATCTGAAAAACAAAACTCCTCAAGAAAATGGCGGAAGCAATGTCTCATTGTCAGAGACCTTTCTTTCTTTTGAGAAAATTCTAGGGGAAATAGAGGTGCATTTGAATAGTGCTCAAAATAATTTGGATAAGGTAAAGATAAGTGATATTCCAACTGAAAACAAAAAGGAAATAACAGAATTAAAAAATAAGCTTCCCATCATAACTCAAGCCCTGGGTGAATTTTCTAACAATAGTCATGTAATAGCTGATTTTTTGGGAGTTAATGGTCCAAGAAAATATTTATTTTTATTTCAAAATAATCACGAGATGAGGCCAACGGGCGGATTTATCGGGAGCTATGGGGTCTTAGACATTGATAGTACCGGCAGAATAAGAAAGTTTTTTATCGATGGAATCTTTAATCCAGATGGACAATTATTGGATAAGGTTGTTCCACCAAAGCCAATTCAGAAAATAAGTGCAGCTTGGAGTTTGCATGATAGCAATTGGTTTCCTAATTTTCCAACCTCTGCCAAAAAAGCAATGCTTTTTTATGAAAAGACTGGTGGCCCAACTGTGGATGGAGTTATGACTTTGACACCCACTGTTATGCAAGAGCTTTTAAGTTTTACTGGTCCGATAGAAATGAAGGACTACGGAGTTGTTTTGACTAAGGATAATTTTATCGAAAATATCCAATATGAGGTAGAGGAGGATTATGATCAGGTAGAGAATAAGCCCAAGAAAATATTATCCGATCTTGCTCCTATCGTTTTGGATAAAGTTCTCAATTCTAAAGATCCAGTAATATTAATGGGTGCATTAAATGCTTTTGAAAAAGCATTAGAGGAAAGACATATTTTATTTTATTTTAGTAATAGTGAATTGCAGAAAATAGTTTCTGATTTGGGATGGTCGGGGGAAATATTGGAAACCTCCAAGGATTATTTGAGTGTAATAAATACTAACATCAATGGATATAAGACAGATGGCGTAATAGAAGAAAAAATTGATCAACAAGTGGATATTTTAGAAAATGGAGAGATTATTAGTACAGTTTCAATTACTAGAAAGCATAATGGGGGAAATAGCCAATATGAATGGTATAATAAAGTTAATGCTGACTATATGCGAGTATATGTTCCAGAGGGTTCAACTTTGCTTGAAGTTGAAGGACAAACTAGAGAAATAAATGAGAATGTTTTAGATTATAAATCTCTTAGTTATGAGGAGGATACTGATATTAAAAACGAAGAATCACAAATGAAAATTGATTCGAATACAGGCACTCGAGTTTACAATGAATCTCATAAAACAGTTTTTGCTAACTGGGTTTATGTCAGTCCGCAGGAGGAGGTAACAGTGAGATATAAATATAGGCTGCCCTTTAAAGTTGATAGAAACAGTGAAACTGCTACGTATTCTTTATTAAATCAAAAGCAATCAGGTAGTTTGGGAGATAAATTTACTCTTTCTTTAAACTATCCTAGCAGTTGGAAAGAAGAGTGGAAAAGTGAATTTTTGAAAAATTGCTCTTCGGACAAAGATGGATATCTGAGAACTTGCTTTGAGGGAAATTTAAATGTAGATAAATTTAGTGCAGTAGTTTTTGGTAAGAAGTAAATTAGGTCATTAGATTGATTTTTATCGGTGCTTGTGGTAAATTTCAAAAGGAGTTTTGCCTGGTTGTGGTGAGAAAAACCATGCGTTTTTGCGGAAAAGGATGTTTTTATTGAAAAGATTGTTTAAGTTAAATTTTAATACTTTGATTCAAAAAATTATTAACAACAAGGTGCTAAATGGGAGTCCCACTAAAACGATTGCTGGGGCTGCTTTGATTGTTTCCGTGGCGGGAATTTTGAGCAGACTTTTGGGTCTTTTTAGAGATAGAATCTTAGCTTCAAAATTTGGAGCCGGAGATGAGCTTGATATTTACTATGCAGCCTTTCGGGTGCCGGATTTGATTTATAATTTTTTAATCGTGGGAGCATTGAGCGCAGCCTTCATCCCAGTTTTCACAGGATTAGTGGCGAAAAAGAAAAAGGATAAAGCTTGGGATTTAGCTTCGGGATTATTGACTTTGCAAGTCATAATAGTAATAGCTATTTCAATTATATTTTTCTTTTTTGCTCCAGCTTTAATGCGATTGATTACTCCTGGTTTTCATGAGGAAAAAATAATGCATACAGCAATTCTGACTCGAATAATGTTTTTGAGCCCTCTTTTCTTGGGAATCAGTGCAATCTTTGGAGGTATATTAGTTTCCTATAAAAGATTCTTAATTTATTCAATCGCTCCTATTTTCTATAATATTGGAATAATAATCGGAGCTCTTTTTTTTGTGAGATTTATGGGGGTGGCCGGTTTGGCTTGGGGAGTTGTTTTGGGAGCCTTGATGCATTTTATTTTGCAATTTTTGGCCGTTAAATTTGTGGGCTTTTCTTACCAATTTCGAAAAATAAAAGAAATAATCAAAGATGCCAATATAAGAAAAGTTATTCGCCTGATGATTCCTCGAAGTATGGCGATGGGAGTAAGTCAGATAAATCTTTTGATTGTGACTATTTTTGCTTCAACACTGGCTTCGGGTTCACTGGCAGTTTTTAATTTTGCTAATAATTTACAAAGTGTACCCTTGGGCGTGTTTGGTATCGCCTTTTCTATTGCCGCTTTTCCTAAATTAAGTTCGCTGGCAGCTAGGGAAAATATGACTAAGTTTAATTATGTTTTTACTAGGACGTTTAAGCGAATTTTATTTTTTGTAATCCCATCTAGTTTGATCATATTCTCTTTGCGAGCAGAAATTGTGCGGGCAGTTTTGGGAGCAGGGGAATTTGATTGGGAAGACACAACAGCTACTCTTTGGGTGCTTGGATTTCTTTCTCTCAGTTTATTCGCCCAAAGTACGATTCCGCTTTTGACTAGATGCTT
>JAVEXR010000066.1:0-5313 GCA_034003925.1 Candidatus Moraniibacteriota bacterium | reverse complement strand
GCCGGGGTGGTTTAATAGATAAAAAGTGAATTGTTTTTTTGCTATATAATTCTTTTAATAATCCCAATCCAAAGATATGATTTTTTGAGGAGTGTATAAATAATTGATACATTAAAAAACTAAAATACAACGTTTAGAAATTAATTTGATGAACAAATCTATAAATTCTATATCTTTGACCATTCAAATTTGAGAGAATGATAAGGACAATTATTATTGATGATGAACCTGACGGAATTGGATCTTTAACAGAATTATTAAAGAACTTTACATCTGTGAATGTTAAGATTGTAGGAACTGCTTCAAACTTGCCTGATGGCGTTAAATTAATCCATTCTTTATTACCTGATTTGGTTTTTTTAGATATCAATATGCCTAAAGAAAATGGTATGAATATTTATAAATATTTTCCAAATCCACATTTTAAAATTATTTTTGTTACGGCTTATTCTCAATATGCAATTGAAGCATTAAAAAAATCTGCTTTGGATTATTTACTTAAACCAGTAGATTATTTAGAATTAGATGATGCTTTAAAGAAGTTAATTAAAAAAATGAAAGAAGAACAACATCTTCTTCAATTAGATGATTATTTAAAACAATTGAATGCACCCAATATTCCAGGTACAAATATTGTAATTAATACAGAACACGGATTTTTTATTGAAAATACCAAAAATATTGAATACTGTGAGGCCAATCAATCTTATTCAATAATTCATTCGAACAATAATAAACAAACTATTATTTCAAAACCATTAAAATATTTGGAGGAAAAATTCCCATCTAATATCTTTGTTAGAACACATAAATCTTTTTTAGTTAACATTTTGTATATTAGACAGTATGTGAGAGCTGATGAGAATTATGTAATACTTAAAAGTGGAAAAAGAATTCCAGTTTCAGTTCGGAAAAACACTGAATTTGACACACTAATTAAAAACTTATTGCAAAATTGAGACTCTTTATATTATTTTTGCTAACTTTTTTTTCCTTTTCGCTTAATGCGCAAGTTTCAACTACGCTCTCTTTTACAGAAAATGATGGATTAATTGGAAATTACATTAGAGATCTTCTTATTGATAATAACGGCCTTCTTTGGATTGCAACTGAAAATGGTCTTTCCATTTATGATGGAAATCAATTTAAAAATTATGACCAAACTCATGGATTGCCTTCAAAGAAAACAGGTGCTTTGGCTATAGATAAAGATGGAAGTATTTATGTAGGTTGCTCTAAAGGAGGATTAGTGAAAATAAAAAACGACTCCATATCACCTTGTGTTACTGATAAATCGGATAAAAAGCATAATTATAGGAAGTTATTATACAGTGATTTCTATAACACACTATTTGTAGGAACAGAAAATGGGATTTTTGTTTTGCATAATAACAAATTAATACCCGTTTTATATAATCGTGACACTACCGAAAGATCCATTATCTTATCAATATGTGCAAGAGAAAACTTGATATTTTTTACTGTTTTAAAAGGAAAATCTGAAGGCATTTACAAACTTTTTTACAATCAAAAAAGTCCTGAAAAAACGATTGCAAAAAGAATCTATCTCAAAGGAAGATTTTATTGCAATCTGATTGATAACTATCTCATTGCAGGAGAGCATAATAAATTATTAAAATTTGATTTATCCGATTTAGATAAAGAACCCCAAGAGATCGAAATTGAAAAAGATTTTTTTGTTTGGAATATTTTGCCTTATAAAAATCACAAGTTACTGATTGGTGGATTGGGTGATGGTCGTTTTAAGGGGGGGCTTTTTGAATATAATATTCAAAATGATCAAGTCGAAAAAGTGAGTATCAATCAAAATAGTCAAAGTATTAATACTCTTTTATATCATCCAAAATTTGATTTGATCTGGATTGGTAAAGAAAATGAACTAGTTGCCTTTCAAAATACGCCTATTGAGCATTTTACCCCAAATATTGCTGAAAATATTATTGATATTTGCTATGCTCATAAACAATTGTACATTCTAACCGATAGGGGTGTTTATTTATACGACAAGGGCACTTTTGAAAAAATTATCGAAAAAGAAAAAATATCAAAAATAATTCAACGGGAATATCATAAACATTTACGTAAGGATGGCATCTACTTTAAAAATCAATTTGATATATCTTTGGGATCTGAGTTAGTAAAACTGGTATTTACCCGAAATCAAGTTTTTGTGCAAACAGGAAAAGGCTCTCTCTCTATACCTGATCTAAAAACGTATCTCCCTTTTGGGTTTGGCGTTTTTAACCTTAAATCTGATCAAGGAGCTTATAATTATGTTAATTATACAGATTTGTATTATTATCAATCTTTAAAACAACCTTATGTTTACGAGATTATTTCAAAGAAAAAGAAAATTTTCAATGGGATTATAAAAATGGGTACAGTTGATGATACTTATCTCTTTTTATCTAGTCAATACGGAATATTTTCGATTTATAAAAACCAAGAATATACAATACAAAACAACAATCCAAAATTTGAAAACGAGGAATGGATCGATATGGATCCATTTGGTAATGGTAAAATATGGGGAATTAGTGATCAACGATTGATATTAGTGAGTTACAAAAGTGAATTAACTATTGAAAAACAATTTGAATTAGAGGAGATTGGAATAAAAGGGAGTAGTATTAAATGGATTAAACAAAGGAAAGATCAGTTATTAATTGCCGCTAATGATGGTCTTTATATATACAAATCTTCATCTTTACTTAATGGAAATATTCAATTTGTATATTACAACCAATGGAATGGCTACCCTTTTAACTCTGCAGATCATCCTCAAATTGATGAAAATGGAGACATTATTACACATACCAATCACGATATTGTTTGGATTAGAAATAACTCTTTTCTTAACAAGTCATTTCATATTGAGATTTATGATGTGCTGATAAATAATTTTAAAAAAGACAAATCTTTTTTAAAGAATAAAAAACTCTCTTATCAGACAAATCATATTGCTTTTCATTTCAGAGTAGTAAAGTTTCCTTCCGCTAAAAATTTGATTTACAGATATAGAATTAACAATGAAGCGTGGATAATGGGAAATCAAGTAGATTTTCAATCTTTAAGAACAGGTTTATACCATATTACATTAGAAGTAGTTGACAAAAATACAAACCAAAGATATTTTGAAAAATTCCAATTCCAGATAGTACCACCCTTTTGGCAAACTTTTTGGTTTTGGATCATTGTAATTATTATTTTGAGTGTTTTAATTTTTTTACTATTCAAATGGAGAATTAGAAGTGTACAAAAACGTTCTGAAGAGAAGACAATGTTAAGTATCCAAAATTCCGAATTGCAATTAAGATCATTACAAATACAAATGAATCCTCATTTTATTTTTAATGCTTTAAATTCGATCCAATATTTGGTATTATCCAAAAACATCAAAGAGACATTGACTTATCTTGGAAAATTGGCTGTAATTATCAGAACGAATCTGGAGTTTGCATCAGAAAATAGCATTTTGATTATAGAGGAGATTGAATTTTTGAACAATTATATTCAAATAGAGTTATTGCGATTCAAAAACAAGTTTCAATTTGAATGCAAATGTGAGAGTATTCCGGAGAATTTGTGTATGCCTCCCATGCTAGTCCAACCGATCATTGAAAATGCCATCAAACATGGCATACAAAATTGCGATTATACTGGACTTATTCAGATCCATTTTAAAATTCATGAATCGATTCTTACGATTACCATAACAGACAATGGGATAGGACGAAAAGCGGCCCAACTTATGGATTCGAGCACCAAGAAAAAGCATTTAGGGTTAAGTGTTATTGAAAAAAGGGTAAACTTACTCAACGATTTGCATAAAACCAACCAATACACACTACAAATCATTGATCTACAAAACAATGAAAACAAAACAGGAACACAAGTAACCCTCACCATTCCTGTAAAATATTAAAAGCATCCCTTTCCCCTTTTTTTTAATACGATAAAAAGACCAAAAGGGGATGTCTCCAATTTTTATTGCAATTAAAAAAGGAAAGATTGAAAATGTAAAAGCATTAATCAAAAATGGTGCTGATGTGAATTTTAAATCTAAAAGCAAAATGAATCCACTTTACTACGCTAAAAAAAGAATAAAATTGAAATAATTGATTTTTTAAAAAATGCTGGAGCAAAAGAAATGTCAGATGAAGAAATCAAAGCTCACAAAATGACACAAATTCCAAAATATATCTTAATTGGAGTTTTAATAATCGGAGCAATTTGGATTTTTAGTGGAAATATATTTAATTTTTCTTCAAATTGTGAAAACAGTCAAAGTGAATATCAAAATGGTAATGCTTCAGGTAATATGATTAGAGTAACAGGCGGTTCATGTAGTTGTAATGAATATGTTAATTCTTATAATTACGAAACAGGACGTAATACCAAGCACACAACAGATTGCTTTTGTGAAGGTTTTGAAGATGGCCTAAATGGAAGACCATCAAAATATTAAAAAAAAACAAAGCAAAATGTATTTCAAAAAGTTAGAATATATGTTTACCATGTTCTATTTCTTCCTTTTTTATATTGAAAAATTTTAGTTTTTTATCAATAATCCAGTCTAAAAATTCATGGCAAAATTATCAATATTACTAATAACAGCTTTATTATTAATTTTAACAATTTTTATGAAATATTTTTCAAAATTTTCAAGATAAAATATTTTTTCTTCGTATTTATTATAAATAATAATTAAAATCAAAAAAAATGAAACTGGATTTAAAACAACAAATTGAGGATGCACTAAATAATTCAAAAACAATTTTTATAGATGAGTATTCTGGAATAAAAACTGATAGTTTTATTAAAAAAGTTGAAGATACCAAAAAAGCCATCATTTTCCAAGCCCAAAATAATAAAAAGATTAGCCTCAAAGATCTATTAATTATTGATAAATTATTTGATGAATTTTTGGAAAATTTATAATTGAATCACTATGATTTATTAAAGAATTAAATAAGTAAGAGCTTCCTTCCAGAAGACCTTATCTTTTTCACCCCAATAAATGTGGTGCAAAATAGTTAATCCACGATTTGTAAGTGTCCTGTGCGGATAAAATAGTGTCATTTAAATACCCTTTGATATGAGGAAATTCTCGTAATCCTCTGTAGTAAAACTGTTTATGATTGTTGTCAATAATAAAAGGGATAATCCCATTTTTTAAACATTCCCTAAACATAATGAGTCGTCCTACTCTGCCGTTGCCATCTTGAAAAGGATGTATGGACTCAAATCGATAATGGTATTCAATAATATGCTCAATGGTTATTTCCGGAA
>JAVEXR010000065.1:0-5385 GCA_034003925.1 Candidatus Moraniibacteriota bacterium | reverse complement strand
ATCGATATAAACCACATCTTCAGTTTCTACCATGTTCAAATTGCCAATATTATCCTTTATGTTATAAAAAGAATTTAATTCGGCTTCCTCTATCTGCAATTGCTTGTTTTCTTTTCTTAATGCCTCTATTCTCTCCTCCACATTTCTAACCTCATAACCCTTAACAGCAGTGGTATTTATAATACCTAAATAAGCCACGCAAACCAATAGGCACAAAAATATTGCCGCCATTTTTACTTTTGTAAAACCAGAATATTTCTCGTTTTTATTTTCCATTTTTTTATTTTCCCTTAACTGACGGGTTAACTATTCCACACTCAGCCAAGGTTATTTATTTTTGTTTTTATTTTTTTACCCTATTAAATTTATTATTTAATTGGGATTTTTATCTAAATTTTTTCGACTATTCGGAGCTTAGCGCTTCGCGATCTAGGATTACTTTCTATTTCAGTTTTGCTAGCCATCACTGGTTTTTTAGTGATTGTTTTTATCTTAGCTCGAACACTGCAACGACATACTGGAAATTCTATTGGACAGACACAATTTATCTGAGCTTTTCTAAAAGCTTTTTTGACCAGCCTATCTTCTCCTGAATGAAAAGAAATTACTACTAATCGGCCACCCTTGCTTAATCCATCAATAGCTTCTGTAACAAATTTATCAATACTTTCTAACTCTTGATTAACTTCCATCCGGATAGCCTGAAATGTCTTGGTAGCAAAATGAATCTTCTTGTGCTTGTACCTTTCAGGAATAGCTCGGGAGATAATCTCTACCAATTCATCAGTTCCCTCAATCTCTTTCTCCTCTCTGGCTTCTATTATTTTAGATACAATTCTATCAGCTAGTTTTTCCTCTCCTAGATCTCTGATAATTTTTATCAAACTTTCTCTAGAATATCTATTTACTACATCTTTGGCACTAATCTCTTGGCGCTTATTCATCCGCATATCCAGAGGCGCTTTTGAATTAAAACTAAATCCTCGAGCCTTATCATCCAACTGATCAGAGGATAGTCCAAAATCTGCCAAAATTGCATCTACTTTTTCATCTACATTTTCTCTCAAAATTTGACCCAGCTCTGAAAAATTACTTTGCACTAAAATTAAATTTTGAGGTTCTATTTTTATTTTTAATTCTTTTACTTTATGTTTAAATCTTTTAATCGCATCCGCGTCTCTATCGATGGCTATTAATTTTCCTCCAGGTAAAATTCTTTTTAAAATTTCTATGGAATGCCCTCCGCCCCCCAGCGTTGCGTCCACTACTGTTATCCCCTCTTTCAAATTCAACCCTTCAATCGCTTCTTCCAACATTACTGATTTATGAATCGTCATACTTTAGGTTATTAGCTTCTTAGGTCGTAGCTTCCTATGTTCAAAATTAATATACCCCCAACTTTCCCAACTGCTCTGCTATGTCATCGCTGCTCTTTTCAGCTTTATTTTTATAAACATTCCACTTGGATTTATCCCAAACTTCCAAACGATCAAATAATCCTGCTACTGTTACATCCTTTTTTAATCCGGCGTATTCTTTTAGATAATCAGGAATTAAAATTCTGCCCTGCTTGTCCAAATCTACATCCGCTGCCCCAGCTAACATCAGACGGATAAAACTTCTTGTACCTGATTCTCCAACTGGCAGACTTCCTAATTTCTCAGCCAATTTTTCCCAAGTCTTCATCGGATAAACAAACAAACATTTATCCATTCCTCGAGTTATCACCACTTTTTTCCCAAGCTCAACGCGACACTTTGATGGCATCGCTACTCTTTTCTTGAGATCAATTGTATGCTGATATTCTCCTATGAACATGTAGATTTTTCGTGAGTAAAATGGATATACCCACTTCTCCCCACTTAATTACATTACACTATCATTTTACCCCACTTACCTATATCTTGTCAACACTTTTTAGGGATAGCTAAGAACACAGAAGGTCCTTTTATTTATAAGGTTTTTAAAGCTTAAGAAACAATAAAATAAGTCATCTTTTCAATAAAAAACCGGCTCCAGTGAAATTCACTGTCGCCGGCTCAATCGTACTGCTTAAGCAGCTTAATCCCCAAAATAGCTTCGAGGAACAACCACTCGCTCATTTATCTCAAGTGGCAATACCTGGAAAAGAAAACTTATTCCAAGAACTATACCACCAACCAAGACTGTTTTTTTATCTAAAGTTTCATCGCAGTATATAACCCCGCGAGAACTTTTTACAGCAAGATTATTTCTCTTGAATTCCGCCATCGTCCCGACGCTTAGAACGCTGGACAACATTATATTGGCGGCCGCTGTTTGGTTGAATTGCCTTGGGGTAATAAGCAAAGGAAATTCCCTCTGCATATTATCCCTATCTCCATACCAATACAAAACAATATTCTCCTCTCCGATAATTTCTGTTTCATAGAGCAACGGGCACGGGGTTAAAATTCCCATAGTCGTTTGCCCGCTCCGATCCATTGTAGCCTTTCCACTACCAATAAAATGGTTCATAGTTTCTTTGTTCACAATAAGCCTCCATGAAAAATTTTATAATTCAAAAGTCTGCATATTTCCATCACCCAATATTTATCCCAAATTAGATGACTAACTAAGGATAAAGATTGGATGATAAAATTTATTATTTAATTGTCAAAAATCTAACCAATTTCATAGTATATCACAAATATACCAAAAAGTCAATGTTTCGGTCAAACAAGTAAAAACCCGTTATTCGAGAACGACAGGTTATTTGTGGATCAAATTAGTCTCGGTCACAGATATTTTTCCTGACGAAAAAATTCTCCGACTCTGTCTCGCGGCATTCGCCTTTTCTTCCTGAAGTCGGAAAAACTCACACTACGCTCCCTGCCTGCCGGCAGGCAGGCGACTTTCGAGTCCTGACGAAAGCAAAACTCTTTGCTTTCTTTCGGTCAAAAAAACCCGATATAAATCGGGAATCATTTGTGGACCGAACAGGACTACGGTCACAGATATTTTTCCTGACGAAAAAATTCTCCGACCCTGTCTCGCGGTGTTCGCCTTTTCCTCCTAAAGTCGGAAAAACTCACACTACGCTCCGACTTTCGAGTCCTGACGAAAGCAAAACTCTTTGCTTTCTTTCGGTCAAAAAAACCCGATATAAATCGGGAATTATTTGTGGACCGAACAGGACTCGAACCCGCCACCTCCTCAGTGCAAATGAGGCGCTCTACCAGATGAGCTATCGGCCCATTTATTTCTAAATGGTAAACTATTAAATTGTATGATACCTTCTCTGTGCAAGAGACTATGAATGACTGAATAGTCTCCGCGACCAGATGAGCTATCGGCCCATTTATTTCTAAATGGTAAACTATTAAATTGTATGATACCTTCTCTGTGCAAGAGACTATGAATGACTGAATAGTCTCCGCGACCAGATGAGCTATCGGCCTAAATAATTGTTTTTTCAAACTAAAATAAATTATATAGCATAAAAAAATATTTGTCTAGAGAACTAATCATTTTAACATATTAGCATGTTAACATTTTAGCATAGTGGAAGTTTAAGAAAAATTTACATCGATAAACACACTTTAATTCTTAATTATTAATTCTTCATTTTTAATTATTTAATATTATGTTATTATGCAAACAAGTTAATCTGCCAACTGGCGGAGCTAAGCCACTAAAATGCTTTATTTAAATGCTCTCAATACAATAAACGGAGTTGGCCCTCAAAAAATAAAAATCTTAATGAGTTACTTTGGCAGTGGAGAAAAGATATGGAATAGTCCACTAAGTGAACTAATATCCAGTGGCATAAATGAAAAGCTAGCGCAAACAATTATCACCGAAAGAAATAAAATTAATCCCCAAATTGAATGGGATAAATTAGCCCAAGAAAATATTCAAGCGATTTCTTTTTTTGATGATGCCTATCCCACTCTCTTAAGAGAGATCCCATCTGCTCCGCAAATACTTTATATCAAAGGTGATTACGATTTTAATTCCGCTCCCATGATTGCTATCGTTGGTTCAAGAAAATTTTCCAGTTACGGAGAGCGCGTCGCCACCTCAATTGCTCACGACTTAGCTAAAGCTGGCCTCACGGTAGTTTCTGGACTAGCTCTTGGAATTGATACATTTGCTCACAAAGGTGCCCTGGCTGGCAATGGAAAGACATTGGCTGTTTTGGGTAGCAGTCTCGAAGATAAAAACATTGGTCCTAGAGTTAATTTTAATCTTTCTCGCCATATTATTAGCAATGGCGCTCTTGTGAGTGATTACCCGCTGGCAACTCCCGCCGCTCCACAGACTTTTCCCGCCCGCAATCGTTTGATGGCTGGCCTCACTCTGGGCACTGTCGTTATCGAAGCTGCGCCCGCTAGTGGCACACTAATTACAGCCAGTATGGCCTTAGATTTCAATCGAGAAGTTTTTGCTGTACCGGGAAGTATTTTTTCTCCCAGTTCCCAAGGCACCAACCAGCTTATCAAATCAGGAGCTAAAATTGTCACCAGTGTAAGTGATATCCTGGAAGAGCTGAACTTAGAAAAATTTCAACAAAAAAAAGTTATTCAAGAATTTATCCCCGCCTCCAAAGAAGAAGAAACTATCTTCAAAATAATTTCCAATGAACCTACTCACATTGACAGAATCATTAAACTCTCTAAAATAAGTACCAGTAGTGTTTCTTCAATTTTAATTATTTTAGAAATGAAAGGAATAGTTAAGGATATCGGCGGACAAAACTACGTAGCGATATAATTTAAAAACAAAAATAACTTATTAATCCATTAGCTTGTAAGCTAAATCTAGATTTAAAAAATATGCAACTTGTTATCGTGGAGTCTCCCTCTAAATCAAAAACTATCAAAAAATATCTCGGCAAAGGCTATGAAGTTAAATCCTCCATTGGACATATCCGCGATCTTCCCAAGAGTAACAAGAAAGCTATCGAAATTGAAAATGACTTTTTGCCTCATTATGAAATTTTGGAAGGAAAGGAAAAAGTTATTGATGATTTAAAAAAGAGCGCTAAAAAAGCTACTCAGGTTCTTTTGGCAACTGACCCTGACCGCGAAGGAGAATCTATCGCTTGGCATCTGGCTGAAACCTTGGGCTTAAAAAAAGCCAAAAGAATTGTTTTTAACGAAATTACTGAGCAAGCTGTTACCGAAGCCATTAAGCATCCACGAGAAATTGATTTAAATTTAAAAAATGCACAAGAAGCCAGACGCGTATTGGACAGGCTTTTCGGTTATGATCTAAGTGGCTTAATTTGGAAAAAAGTTCGTTATGGACTAAGTGCCGGTCGAGTTCAATCTCCAGCGCTTAGAATTTTAGTTGAAAGAGAAAAAGAAATTCAAGCTTTTAAAGCTGAAAAATATTGGAGTATTATTTCTCAGGTAAAAAGTG
>JAVEXR010000064.1:0-5525 GCA_034003925.1 Candidatus Moraniibacteriota bacterium | reverse complement strand
TGATTATTTCTGCCCCTGATACAGAGTCCACCAAGCTCTACCAACAATTTGCGCAAATTATTCCGCGCTTAAAACCGGAGGTGGATTATAAGATGGATGAAAAAGAAAGACACGTCAGTTTGACCGAAGAAGGAATTTCCAAGGTGGAGAAATTTTTAAATATTGAAAATCTTTATGATCCAACTAAGATAACCTACGTACATCATTTGGAGCAATCTTTGAAAGCGGAAGTTTTATTTAAGCGAGAAAAAGATTATATCGTTAAAGATGGACAAGTGATTATCGTGGATGATTTTACTGGGCGATTGATGGAGGGTAGACGTTATAGTGAGGGTTTGCACCAAGCTATTGAAGCTAAAGAAGGCGTAGCGGTACAGAGAGAGTCTAGAACTTTAGCCACTATTACTTTTCAAAATTATTTTAGAATTTATAAAAAATTAGCCGGTATGACCGGAACAGCCTTAACTAGTGCTGAGGAATTTGCCAAAGTGTATAAATTGGATGTGATGGAAATCCCGACCCATAAGAAAATGATGCGTAAGGATTTAGCGGATATTATTTATAAGACAGAAAAAGGCAAGTTTGATGCAATCGTTAAAGATATTAAAGAAATTTCCGCCAAAGGACAACCGATTTTAGTGGGAACTATCGCTATTGAAAAATCAGAATATTTAAGCTCACTTTTGACCAAGGCGGGAGTAGCGCACGAAGTTTTAAATGCCAAGCAACACGAAAGAGAAGCTGGAATTATTACTAGTGCTGGACAAAAGGGCTCTATCACCATCGCCACCAATATGGCTGGTCGAGGAACTGATATAAAATTAGGAGAAGGAGTGCGAGAGTTGGGCGGATTGCTCATTATCGGTTCTGAGCGTCATGAGGCCAGACGTATCGATAATCAGCTCAGGGGTCGCGCAGGAAGGCAGGGAGACCCGGGTATGAGTCAGTTTTATGTTTCTCTAGAAGATGAGCTGATGCGTCGTTTTGGAGGTGATAAGATGAAGGCTATGATGGATAAATTAAGTTTGCCCGAGGATCAACCGATTCAAAATGCCATTATTTCTAAGACTATCGAATCCGCTCAATCCAAAATTGAAGGCTTTAACTTTGATATCAGAAAACATGTTTTGGATTATGATGATGTGATGAATAAGCAAAGAGAAGTGATTTATAAAAAACGCCAAGCTGTGTTGGAGGATAAAGATACTAGGGACATGCTTTTGCAAATGATTTCAGATGAAATTAAAAAAATAGTGGCCATCTTTAGCAGCAGAGGGGAGGAAAAATGGCAGACCAAGAAAATGTTTGCTGAGTTAAATACGATTACCCCGCTGGGAGATTTGGTCCAAAAAAGAATTAAAGAAATTTCAATCGATAAGACTAAAAATGAATCTCAAAAAATAAGTAACGCCATAGAGTTTATCTTTGGAGAATTTAAAAAGAGTCTAGCCGCCAAGGAAGCCCAGATAGGGGAGGAGAATATGAAAACTGTGCGAAAAATGGTGATGTTGCAAACCATCGATTCTCTTTGGATGAATCATTTGGACGAGATTGATTATTTGCGCCAAGGAATTGGACTTAGAGGTTATGGACAAAGAGATCCATTGATAGAATACAAAAAAGAATCTTACAATTTATTTTCTCTTTTGATTGATAACATTCGCTCCAGTATCGTTAATACTATTTTTAAAGTTGCGCCAGCTCCGACTAGCGAAGTTAGAGAGATTGAAAGTAACTTACAAAAAATGGCTGATTTGAAATTTTCTGGAGCGACAGATGAGGTTGAACAATTTGGTGCGCTAAAGAAAATGAAAGATAGCGCTAGCTATAACCACGCCGGTGGAGAAGCTCCTAAACAAAAACCGTTGGTTAACACTAACACTGTTGGCAGAAATGATCCTTGTCCTTGTGGCAGTGGAAAGAAGTATAAGAAATGTCATGGGAAATAGAAATATGAAAAAACCAATTCTTTTTACCACTCTTGGCTACCCGGGTTCAGGAAAAACTTTCTTTTCACGAAGATTTGCTAAAGATCTTAGATTATTCCATCTTAATAGCGATCGATTGCGTTTAGAAATTTTTCCGAACCCAAATTACACCACTCCAGAACACGCTACAGTTTTTCGGACGATGGATTTCTTAACCGATGAACTGTTGCAACGCGGGGTCAGTGTAATCTATGACGCAAATTCTACTAAAAGAATTTATCGCAAGCGCCTCCAAGATATAGCCAAGAAGCGGAAAGCTGATTATGTATTACTCTGGTTCAAGACGCCAACAGAAGTAGCACTTAAAAGAATTGAGAAAAGGAGTAATCTAAAATCAGAGTTGATGAAACGCTACCACAGAACAATTGATGATGAGGTCTTGTTTGGGATTAAAGCTGAAGAAGAAATTCCAAATAAAGAACGGCATATTGTTTTAGGAGTGGGGTCTTATAAAAAACAGAAAGAATTGGTAATGAACTTCCTGCGGACACAGGGATAAGATCAAGAAATGTCATGGCAAGTAGAGTGATGTTCTAAATGTTCTAACTGTTGTAAATGTGCATACTTTGCTTTAAAAAGCCTAGGATAAAACCTAGGTTTTTTGTTGTCTATTTGGTTTAATATTACAATGTTAGCAATAGTTACAATTAACGAATTGGCAAAAATTGTGCCAATATCAGCTGAAATAATGGGAACAGTAGAGGTTATTGGTAATTTATTATTAAGAATAAAGACTGAAACAGGGATTTTTTTAAATAATTAAAATTACACAATAAAAATGTATTTTGTCAACGCTTGACAAGTTATTGACAAGTTTTTGCGTAGGGTATATATTAAATATTGACAAGTGGATAGTTGAAGTTGTCAATAAAAACAAAACACAAAAAAATGAAAAAAAAAGCAATAAAAAATTATAGTTGAACCAAGTGGTCAGATGCTACTTGAGTTTTTTTATACTCTAAATTTTTAAAATTATTTTTAGAAGAATGAATTGGTGGAGCCAGGGGGAATCGAACCCCAATGCCTGCAAGCATAACGATTTTGGAGATCGTCTCCAAGACCTTTTGGACTAGCCCCACAAATTCACCCTCCTGAAAGCAAATAAAAAAAGCTTGATGGAAATTTTATTTCCTCATAATGATTATGAAGGGAGTAAATTATTTTTTTAATATATTACTAGTATATTAAAAAATTGAGTTAAATTACAATGCTAGAATTAACGCCTTAATCGGCGTTTTTTCTTTTTTCTTTTTTGAAAATGGAACCGGAAAAGAAAGATATTTTGCTTTTGTCGGTCTCACTATTTTACCATTTCTGACAATGTAGTTGCACAACATCCTATTTCCTAAAACGAAACAGTGTTGATCTTGTTTTAAGTTTGTTTCTTGATCGTTCTTTTTTTCTTCTGCCATCAGTTTTGCTTCCCTCCATAATCATATAAGAGAAAACAAAAAAACTTCTTAAGCCGATACCCGCCAATTTCTATCTGTAATATAGATAATTGGTTTTGTCCCTCCAATTATCCTGTAGGATAACCAGCGGGTACTCGCTTAAAAAGTTTTTACAAAAATATCAACGAGTTACATTCGGCCCTCTTGTATTCATCCACGGGACATTTATTGAATGAAATCAAAAGCTTTATCATACATTATACCATTTTTAAAAAATGACGCAATATAATAATATGGCGTTGATATTATTGGTTTTTTGGCACTTATGCACAGGGCAATAAAAAAATAATTTGCAAAAAAATATTCAAAAAAGGATCTTATTTTTTTATCTTGTAAATATCATTATGAAGCTCGCGGAAAAGAATATTATCCGCGAGTTTTTTTATTGACATCAGAGGGGCTTTTCTTTAGAGTAACATTAGAAACTAAAAACGAGAAGGAAAGTACTTCAACCAATACAAAGGGGTTTTACATGAAAACTGAAATAGTTATAGAAGGTGATGCTAACAGTTGGACAGAGTCATTATCAATTATTTTTGTATTGGGAGTAAATCTGTGTGCAATCTTGGTGTGGCTAGCGTTTATAGTAATGTGTTTTTGCATGGGATCAACTTCTCAAGGTTTTCTTTTTTTGTTCATCGGCATAATTGCTAGTTGGTTATTGAAAAAACTATGCATAGCTGACGATAATTAGTTGGAATTGATTTCAACAATGTTTTGAATTTTCCAAAAACTACTTCGCCACATTTGCTCAACCGCCTAAACGGAAATTTCGTTTAGGCGTTTAATTTTAAGATAAAAAAACATCCTCACAATTGTGCGATGACAAAAGTGAGGACATATGATTGGTAGCGAGAGATAAAAAAGTATTCTCTCTAAAAAATAATCTTTATCTGATTAGTACTTCATCAAACAAAGATGAGTGATATTTTTTGTTCCTCGTTGAGGAGTTTAAAATTATAGCACCTGCTCCAATCTACCCTTAGTATATATTTATCTAGGGTGCTCGTCAATTTTATCAGTTTAAATAGCAAAATAATGATAGTTTTCTTGACAGTCGACTTTTAATCACCGAAAATAGAGGTATGCGAAAAGGGTGGCTCGTTTTTATTTTTTTAATTCTATTTTTTTAAGGAGCAGACTATGGATTGTGAACCTAGTATGCCTGCGTTTTTGGGAATGGTCTTTGTTTTGCTGGTCTTGTTTTCTTTATTACGTCATATACGCATAAAGAATATGCAAACCAGAAAAAATTATGAGCTAGCTAAAGAGCTGGCAATTAAATTTTGGTTTTGGCCCAACTTGAGATTCATAGAAAAGAAAAGTATTCGTTTGCAAGTCAGACATGATGATTCCAAGGAAAAAATTAAGATTGAAAATTTAAAAAAAGAAATAAAAAGAGTTCGCAACATAGATACGAGCAAAAAAACAATCATTGAACTCAAAGAGCTTATAGAACAATTGGAAGAAGCCAGGAGAGATATATTCTATCGATGATTGGTAGGACTTCCCTCGGCTAAATAGCCTAGGGAAGTTCTTCTTAATAAACTTTTAAAAACACCTGGGGCAAATTGACAAGGGGCTAGTTTGTTGCTAATATCTCGAGCAAGACTAGTTTTCTTAACAACCTAAGGGAAAGGGAGAATGCCATGATTATCAGCAAGAAATTAAAGAAATTGGAAGCGGCATGTATTTTTCGCAACAGAGAGAGAAACGCGATAATTGAGCAAGTTTTGAAAGAGATGGAACTTGGTTTGTGCGGTAAAAAAAGCTCGCTAAAGATGTTACCGGCTTTTGTGTGGCCGCCGACCGGAGACGAACAAGGCACCTATCTGGCTATTGATTTTGGCGGTACCAATTTGCGTATATTATCTGTAACGCTCAAGGGCAAAGGAAAAATCGCCGAGCCAAAAATGTGTTCGCATGTGATTGGTCAAAAGATCATTTCCGGAACCAAAGCTGGCCTGGGTAACTTTATCGTTGATAAGGTGCTTGATTTTATGCAATCGCAAAAAATGGATATTGCGATGCAGACGGAGATTGGTTTTACCTTTTCTTTTCCGATAAGGCAAGAGAGTATTGTCTC
>JAVEXR010000013.1:7956-26831 GCA_034003925.1 Candidatus Moraniibacteriota bacterium | reverse complement strand
ATGAAAGCGCCATCACTCGCCCATTGGCAGAATACGGCATAGGTATAAATTATGTTTTTAGACGCGTAGCTGGTGGAAATGGGGCTTATTTCCTAGGAGAAGTTTCTGATAATGCTTTTGTCGCCTATTTTCCAACTGTTTTCCTGCTTAAAGAAACATTGCCTCTACTAATTCTGATTACTTTGACTCTAGTCTTTACTATTTATCAGATATCTCAAAAAATAAATCTCAAAAACTTTAAGCAAACTTTCCATAACTTTATTGCTTGGCTTCGCCAAGGGGTAGTTCAATACACTTTAATGGGATTTCTAGTTCTATATACATATTTGAGCATAACAGGAAATCTCAACATTGGACTTCGGCATCTTTTCCCCATTTTCCCAATTATCTATATCTTGGTAGCTAAAAAAACCCACGACTTCTTTAAATCATTTGAATCACATCAATTACTGCTGGCTAAATTCATTTTAGCATTATTGGTAATTTGGGTAGTAGCCGAACCTATTATAAATTACCCTTATTACATGTCGTATTTTAATCAATTTGCCGGCGGACCAAAAAATGGCTACCATTATGTTACTGACTCCAATGCTGATTGGGGACAAGATTTAAAAAGATTAAAATCATTTTTAGACGAACACCCAGAAATAGATAAAATTCGCCTCCATTACTTTGGCGGAGGAAATCCAACTTATTATTTAGGAGATAAGGTTATAAATTGGTGGGATAATAAGCGTCCAATCGAAAAAGGTTGGTACGCCGTCTCAGTTAATCAATTACAGGGCAGCATTTATGACACTGGTATGAAGCCTGATGGAACCCCACGTCGAGCAGATGAAGAATCCTGGCGATGGCTAAAGAACTACAGCGATAATTACAAACCTATTTATCAAGTTGGCACCTCTATTTTAATCTACTACGTCCCAGAATAATAAACCAAACAAAAAATCACCGATGGAAGTCGGTGATTTTTTGTTTTAAATACTCAATAAGCAATGTACAATATTCATTCAATATTTAACAAGCTAATATTCAAATAAATAACATCAAAAACAGATTTTAAAATATTGATAATTGATTATTTCATTATTGGATGGGTATTAATTATTGAACATTGAACATTTGAAAATCCCTCTAATTCTTCTTCAACTTATCCGCAAGTTTCTTTATTTTCTTATCATCCTCCCTGGGCCCATCATTAGAGCAAACAAATCCTTCGTATTTTTCATAATAATCAGTCCTATGGCTAGAGTATTGTTTCCAGACTCCTTTTTTCATATGCCCAGTTTTGTGCATCGGATACAGTTTTATATGAGCATGATTGATTCCAGTGCCCTCCATCACTAATCCTACCCGACCCACATCTGGCATTTTTTTGATTAAAATTTTAGAAACTTTTTTAGCTGCCAATACAATTTTTTTCAGTACCTCATCTGGCAAATCAAGGACATCACTAGCATAATGTTTTTTAGGAATAAGCACTGTTGCCCCTTGAGTATTGGGGAAAATTGACAGAAAAGCCATAAAATTTTTATCCTCCCAAAAAATTCCTGGTGTTTCTATCTTACTTGCAGCAATTTCACAAAAAATACAAGCTCCTTCTTCAGTTTTTGATTTATATTTTACCATAATATTTTATAAAAATTATTATTCCTCTTTTTTTTCATCCTTCTTCTCATCATCTTTGACCGCTTCCACATCACCACCCTCTAAGGTGCCCGCTGCCTCACTTTCTTTTTTAATTGCTTCTTCCTCTTGAGTCACTCCTCCAATCATCCGATAAAAAACTTTATTTTCACTGCGCAGATCTATATATTCCAATTCATTTAAATCTTTAAGCATCAGATGTCTATTCAGTAAAGTTTTTAGAGTTTGCGTTGATTTATCAATGGGAAATTTAGCGTTTAAATAGATATCCCAGCCCTTTTTGGTTTGCACTATAACCTCTTCGGAAATTCGAGACCTAGTCCGATATTCATTTAATATTTCCAAATTAGCATCATCTTTTATCTCAGCAGCCACATTCACAATAAACTCAACAAAACTTGGCAACAGAACATATTCATTTTCCCTTATCTCTTTGCCACTCTCATCAACCAACTCAATAATTTCATTTTGATTTTCGTCCTTAGTTTCAGGATTTATTTTTTCATATGCATACCCGTTTTCATCTATAAAATAACATTCACCTCGAGAGCATAACGCTAAAATTAAATTTCGCTCTTCTATTATGACATTTACCTTGTCGGGAAATTTCTTGCTCACATTAACTGTTTTTATTTTTTTAAATTCATTTTTTAATTTGACTTCTATTTTTTTTGAATTAAAAAAGATGAAATTATTCTTAGAAATGACCCATAGATATTTCCCATCAAGCTCTCCACTTATAGTTTTTTGAATATCGACATCATCAATGGTCCCCTGATTATCCACAGAAATTTCATTAATTTCTAGAAAATTAGCAAAAACAAAGGAATAAATTGCTACTCCAACAAAAAAAACCAACAGTATATTATAAACTATTGTTGGGCGAATGAATTTCTTAACTCTTATAATAGGCTCCTTCTTTTCTCTCTTCTTTGCCCAATGATTTTTCTTTTCTTTTATCACCATATAATCCTATAGACTTAAAAACAAATTTTCCAAAATAAGACGACTATTCAGACTGGGATTTTTAATTTTTAATAATGCTTGATTAATTTTATCTACAATCAAATAATTTTTTACCACATTATCTTTATTGTTTAAATTTCTAAAAATTTGCAATCTCAGCATCCAGATCCAAAACTCCAACTTTTCCCTGGTCTGCATTAAATTCTTGGAATATTCTTGAGCCAAATCTAATTTTTCAGCCACAGAGAGCATTCTCATTTTGCTTAAGTCATTAGCTATTTCCTCCTTATTTTTCAAGTTGTCCATATTATCAATAATTTTTTTTGCCTCCCCTGGTTTACCCATAGAAAAAATAGTAGCTTTTTCCAAAAAATTTCCTTCCACTTTATCCCTAAAACCATTTTTAATCTCCTCCAAAGAAACTAAGTTAAAAGATAATTTTTGACATCTGGACTTAATAGTTCTCAGAATTCGACTTTCTTCATGAGTAACTAAAATAATAATTGCTGCACTACTTGGCTCCTCTAAAGTCTTTAGTAGCGCATTTTGAGCCGAGATTGTCAGGCGATGAGCATCGTCAATAATCAAAACTCGATGCTTTCCCACAGCCGGGAACAACGCTAGATTTTTTTGAGCGATACGAACCTTTTCCACATCGATATCTTTAATTTTAATAACCCCCTTTTTCTCAATTATTTCTGGAGTTAATACTTCAATGTCTTGATTTTTATTTTCCCCAGCTACATCTAAATTATCTAAAATATTGTGACTATTTTTTATTAAAGTAGCTGCAAACATTTTAGCCAAAAAAAGTTTTCCTATATTTTCTGGACCGCTAAAAATATAGGATTGAGTTATCTTCCCTACACGCAGAGAATCTTCTAAAAATTTTATTTGCTTTTTGTGTCCGATAAACATAATTTTATTTCATCAATTCTTCATTAATCAACGCTAATAATTCTTTCTTAAATTTGTCTTGGGAAAATTTTTCTCCCTCTTGCTTTATAATTTCTTTATCATAAGTTTTTTCCTTTTCCATAAATCTTCTTATTCCATCAGCCAAAACCTCAATAGTTTGAGCCTCAAATAATTCTCCGGTAATTCCCTCTTTTACAATTTCCTTAGCTCCACCCTTTCCAATAGCAATCACCGGCACACCTTGATTCATAGCTTCTATCATTGTTAAGCCAAAATCATCCACCGCTGGAAAAATAAAAGCCCGCGCATTTTTATAATAAGTTTGCACGGTCGCATCATCTTGCCAACCCAGTATTTTGATATTATCTTTAGCTATTTTTTTTAATTTTATTGCCTCCTCCCCCTCACCGATAATGACCAAGGGTAAGCCTATTTTATTAAAAGCCTCTACCACCAAATCAACTTTTTTATAAGCTGACAATCGAGAGACTACTAAAAAATAATCTTTATCTTTTATCTCTATCTGCGCTCCATTATCCTTATTTAAAACAGTTGGAAAAATAACCTGAGCGTCTCTTCGATAATATTTATTAATCCTTTCTCGAGTGTAGCTTGAATTAGCTACTAAAATATCCGGTCGTTGAGCAGCTTGGAAATCCCAAATACGCAGGTAGCTCAAAAACATTCTTTTGTAAACTCCCATTCTCCCACCGATTTCTTGAAGATATTTTTCGTTATAATCCCAAACAAAACGCATCGGGGAATGCATATAGCAGATATGCTTTGTGTTTAAGCGGGTTACTATTCCTTTACTCCAAGCTCCGCTTGATGAAATCACTAAATCAAAATCCCTCAGATCAAATGTCTCTGGCGCAGCGGCCATAAAAGGCAATAAATATTTTTTTCTTTTCTTTAAGAATTTGGGAAATTTTTGCAAAAAAGAGGTATGAATTTCCCTGCTCTCAAATTTACCTCGCATCTTTTCTTTGTCATAAATTAGAGTATAAATCGGCGCTTGAGGAAAAATTCCACTCATTACCTCCAAAACCCTCTCAGCCCCGCCATAAGTATCCAGAAAATCATGCACCAAGGCCACTTTTAAATCTTTAAACTTTTCTTGACTTTTTACCATATTTATGCTATACTATAACATAGTACTTTAAAATCCATTGCTATCCCAAATTAGTTAACAAGCCTATTATAGCACCTTTTTAGCTAATTTGGGATGGTAAACCAATTTATATTTCACAAACCAAAACACCCGGGAGGTGTACAATGAAAAAGAATCATAGCTTCCTTACCCCATTCGGGAAAAAAGTTGCCACTTTAGCAACTATTTCTATTGTGGCGATTTTTATCCTTGGCGCTTATATGAAAATGGTGCGCCAGGAAGTTTGGGAAATTAAATCTGACGGTGGATATTACGCCGTCGGAGAAAAGACAAATGAGTTCGGGTTGCCAGAGATGATTAAAAAACCACTCGAATAACTCACCACCTTCTTCACCCCATCAGCAAAAAACAACGTGTATTATCCGTTGTTGTGCTGATGGGGTGTTTTTATTTTTAATCCAAGAATTTTTCCAAAATCTTTTCTGCCCGCTCCAAATCTTCAGGATTTCCAATTGGTTGCCACCTATCAGTCTTTACTATTTTTACTGGAAAATCTTGAGCCATTTTTACCAAAGTCTGAGGCAGTCCAAATTCAGTTTCACTAATTGGAATCAAATCATACTTAAAAAAATCTTTTGTTAAGACGTAAAGTCCCGTATTGATCAAATTGCTGGGTGGATTAACCGGCTTTTCGACAATTTCCAATAGGTGCCCAGACCCATCAATCTTAAATACTCCAAACTGACTGGGATTATCAGTTTCACAAGCCAAAATAGCATTGTCATATTTTAAGATATTTTTTATATCTTCTCGGTGATACAGATCATCTCCCATCATCACCAAGAATTTATCCTTTACTAAATCTTTTACCAAATGTACTGCTCCTCCCGTACCATTTAAATTTTCCTGAAGGACATAAATTATTTTTTTACCGTTAAAGTTATCCCCAAAATATTCTTCGATTTTTCCTCGACGATAACCCACTACAAAAATTATTTCATCAATTTCATCTGGCAAAGCATTCAATTTATGCTCCAAAATGGGTTTATTTTTTATTTTAAGCATCGGCTTAGGAATCTCATCAGTTAAATTTTTCATTCGAGTTCCTCGACCGGCCGCCAAAATTACTACCTGCATATAGACTTATCTCATCTTAAACTATTTCTTTAATTAGGTTTTCACTGCCTATCTCAGAAATAGCTAAGATAACTTTAGCTAATTTATCACTGTCATGACGAATAAAGGATCTCGTGTCAGCAATTTTATCCTCTTTGTTTTTTTGAGGTAAAACATCATTGAGAATATTAGACTTCACAACACGATAATTTCTAGTAACCGAAATATCATCATTAAATAAAACGATTGAGTTTTTACCCTCTCTCTTCTCGTACTTTTCTTGTAATTTTTTATTAGGTTCGCTTGAAGGAAAAATTACAAAATTAATCCTTTCCCCTCCCAAATAACCATTCATTTCATTGACATATTTATCCACATCAAAATTTTCCGTCTGACCTTTTTTATTGGTTAAATTGCAATTATAAATCACCCTAGCCTTAGACTTTCTAATCGCTTCGCTGACTCCGCTGACTAATAAGTTGGGGATAATCGAACCATAATGATCTCCTGGACCAATCACTATCACATCTGCTTTTTTTATAGCTTCTAGCGCTTCTTTATTGGCCTTTGCTATCGGCTTAAGATAAACTTTTTTAATCCCATGCTTTCGCACATCTTTATTGTGATCCAATTGTTTTTCTCCTACTAATATTTTATTGTTTTTTAATTTAATGTGTAGATTCATAGCATCTTCTGAAACGGGAATCACACTACCCTTAACTCCTAAAATATGAGTGGCCTCTTTTACCCCCAAAGAAAAGTTCCCTTGAATTTTTTCCAAAGCGGAAAGTAAAATATTTCCAAAATTATGCCCTTTAAGCCCTCCACTTTCGAAACGATAATTCATTAATCCTCGCAAAGTATCGGAGGAATTGGAAAGTGCTACTAAACATTGGCGGATATCTCCTGGAGGAAGCACTCCAAGCTCATCCCTGAGCCTCCCAGTAGAGCCTCCATCATCTGCCATCGAAACGATAGCTGAAATATTAACTGAATATTTTTTTAGTCCGGAGAGCAAAGTAAAGCTTCCGGTCCCCCCTCCAATTGTGACAACATTTTTCATGACAATTCATTTTAACATTTTAACTTATTAACATATCAACATGCCTCTTTATCCATTTTATTGCTAAAATGCTAATATGCTTATATGACTACGCTCACCAATTTTCCTTTCACAAAAATTACTTTTCTAATTTCTTTTCCTTCTGTGTATAATTTAACTTTCTCGCTTTCAAGAGCAATTTTTTTGGCTTCCTCCTCAGAAATTTCAGCGTTAATCTTAATCCTATCTCTTATTTTTCCATTTACCTGCACCACCATTTCCACCTCTTCATCCTTGGTCATAGCTTCATCAAACTCCGGCCATTTTTCTAAGAAAATTGAATTTTTATGTTCTAAAACATTTTGCCAAATTTCTTCCGCCATATGCGGAGCAAAAGGAGAAAGAAGAATTAAAAATTTTTCCATTGCCGCCTTAGGCAGCTTATCATGCTTGCCAAATTCATTGATAAAAATCATCATCTGACTAATAGCTGTATTAAAATTAAAACCTTCAATATCATTGGTAACTTTTTTGATGGTTTTGTGAAGCATGATAGGCAATTCTTTTGATATCCCCTCACAGCCATTTCCACAATCAATCAATTCTTTTTCGCCAAATATTTTCCATACCTTATCCAAGAAATTCTTTGGACCATTTACATTTTGCATACTCCAAGCTTTCATTTCATCTATTGGTCCCATAAACATCTCATAAATTCTAAGCGCATCCGCTCCAAAATTTTCTACTACATCATCAGGATTTACTACATTTCCCAGGGATTTGCTCATTTTTCTTCCGTCCTCAGCCATTATCATTCCTTGGTGACGTAATTTCAAAAACGGTTCATCAAAATTTACATAGCCATATTTGGCTAAAGCCTTGGTAAAAAATCTAGCATACAAAAGATGGAGCACCGTATGCTCTGCTCCTCCCATATATAAATCTACTGGTAACCATTTTTCTAAATTTTTCTTAGCGGCAAATTCCTTTTCATTTTTTGGATCAGCAAAGCGCAAATAATACCAACTCGAACAAACAAAAGTATCCATCGTATCGGATTCTCGACGCGACTCACCTCCACAAAGTGGACAAGCCACATCGTGAAAACTTTTTGAAATAGCTAGCGGCGATTCTCCAGTGGGTTTAAAATCCACATCTGTCGGAAGCTTTACCGGCAAATCTTTTTCTGGCACTGGCACTTCTCCGCATTTTTCACAATAAATAATCGGAATTGGCGCGCCCCAATATCTTTGACGACTCACCAACCAATCGCGTAAACGATAATTTATTTTTCTTTCTCCTGATTTGCTTTCCTCAAGCCAAACGGTCATTTTTTCCCGCGCTTCCTCAGAGCTTAATCCGCTAAATTCTCCAGAATCAATAACTACACCATCCTCTGTAGTCGCCCTATCTCCATTTAAAAATGTATCCCAATAAATTTTTGGTGCTTCTAAATTTATAAATTCCGCCACCTTTTCTTTTTTTATCCAAAGTCCAGTATGATTTTTGGTATGCTCCTCACTTAACTTTTCTTGTTCTCCATCAATCAACTCAACATAAACACAATTTCTGATGGCATAACGATTAACATCTTTGTGCACTGCAAAAAAATTACTATGAATCTCTCCACCCACTTGCCTAACTACTTTCATATTCTTATAACCGCTTTCTTCACGAGCTTCTCGCAGTGCTGCTTCTTCTATATTTTCTCCTTCTTCGACTCCACCGATTATAAAACTCTTCCAATTATTATATTTCCAATCCAAACAAAAATATGCATCCTCTTTCCAGTGCTTCATAATAACATCTACTGATTTTCTTTCTATAGTCTCTTTGTCTTCTCTAACTTTATCTATGCCATTTGTTTCAAGAACTTGAACGATGGATTGTCTTATTGGCAAATCATATTTTTTAGCAAATTCAAAATCTCTTTCATCATGAGCCGGCACTGCCATCACCGCTCCGGTTCCATAAGTAGCGATTACATAATCAGCTACAAAAACTGGCACTTCCTCATTATTGAAAGGATTAATGGCTTTTATTCCTTTCATTTCTACTCCAGTCTTTTCCTTATTTTCCATTCTTTCTAAATCAGTTTTTTTCTTGGTATCAATGATATATTTTTCCACTTCCTCTTTGTTTTTAACTTGCTCTTTCAATTCACTAACCAATTTACTTTCTGGCGCCAAGACAACATAGGTGCAGCCAAATATCGTATCTACTCTAGTGGTAAATACTTCTACATTTTTCCCACTATCTTTAATTTGAAATTTTACAATCGTTCCCTCTGACTTTCCAATCCAATTTTTCTGGGCAATTTTAGTCGAATTGGGCCAATCGATTTTATCTAGTCCGTTTATAAGACCGCTTATTTTTCCATTTTCCCCATCTGTGTCCTCAACAAAGTCGGTAATCTTAAAAAACCATTGTTCTAAATCTTTTTGAATAATTTCCCCTCCACATCTCTCACATTTTCCGTCCACTACTTGCTCATTAGCTACCACCGTCTTACAAGATTCGCACCAATTAGCTTTGGCTTTCTTTTTATATGCTAAGCCATTTTTATACAGGAACAAGAAAAACCATTGCGTCCATTTGTAATACTCTGGACTCGAGGTATCAATCTCCCTACTCCAATCATAAGAAATCCCAATGTTCTTAATTTGATTGATAAAATTTTTTATATTATCATGCGTTGATTTATCGGGATGAACTCCTTTCTTAATTGCATAATTCTCTGCTGGAAGACCAAAGGCATCCCACCCAATTGGATGAAGAACATTGAAGCCATTCATTCTTTTGAAGCGAGAATAGATATCGGTAGCAGTATAATTTTCCACATGTCCCACATGAAGACCAGCTCCTGAAGGATAGGGAAACATATCTAAACAATAAAACTTAGGCTTAGCCGAATTTTCTTGAGCCTCTGATAATTCTAGATGCTCACTCCAATATTTCTGCCAATCTTTTTCTATTTTTTTATGGTTATAGCTCTTCATATTTTTAAAAGATATAAGATTTACGATTTATGATTTAAGAATTCTTTTGATTTTTTAATCAGACCTTGTAGTAACGCGTGTCCCTCATTTGCTTTTTGAGCGATAAGAACAAAATCTTTTTCTGCTAGATAATTTAAATCTTTAGCAATTAACAACTGATTTTTTAGTTCATTTAATGAACCTTGCGCTATATAATAAAAATTTACTTTTTCTTTCATTCCCTGTCTTCCAAAACCTTCTGTGATATTTGAGGTAATTGATACAGCACTTCTACGCATTTGACTTACCAATCCATAAATCTCATCTTTGGGAAATTTTTTTGTTATAGCATAAACAGTCATTACGAATTCATGATTTTTCTGCCAAGCCAACAAGTCTGTGAATGTCTCAATTGTCTTTTTCTCATTCATAAATCTTAAATCATAAATCTTAAATCACTATTGGGCGTAGTTCTACTCTAGCTCATTTTGACTTTTTTTTCAACTAAAAAGCAGCTTGTTGAAAGCTGCTTTTTTATGCCCTAACTCTGAAATTAAGCGCTAATTTTATTAAATATTTTCTTTCCCACCCAGTATAGAAAGCCGACTAATAAAGCAAACGGGATAAGAGATGGGATTCCCACGATGATAAATCTGATTATTCCGTCCGCAAAACCCTGGATATTAACAATAAGTTCTTTAAATGACTCCTTCACTACCTGCCAAGGACGCCATCCTTCGCCAACTGGAGTCACAGTTACATCTTCCGTTAATTCAATAGTAATCGTAGACATATCTGTCTGGCTATCCATAAATCTTATTCTTCCCTCCAATCTTTCAATCTCGCCCCTCACTCTCGCCACTTCTCGAGTCGCTGCCAGTACGTCATCAATTTTCCCGGCTGTCCCCAGAATTTTTACAAAACTTTCTTCCTCAGCTTTTTTATTTTTTAATTGAGCTTGCA
Organism: Candidatus Moraniibacteriota bacterium; assembly: GCA_034003925.1. GTDB lineage: Bacteria > Patescibacteriota > Minisyncoccia > Moranbacterales > UBA9337 > UBA9337. The sequence goes on along the minus strand of JAVEXR010000013.1, from coordinate 16,090 downwards.
AATCAGTGTATTGTTCTGTCACATCTCGCCCAGTAGTTGATTCACTTAAGACCTGAACTGCTATTTTTTTAATCTCAGCAATGGTTTCTTCAAATTTATCTACTGGCACCTTGATTGTCACAGATCCACTTTTTTGTCCTTTTACTCGCTCATAGAAATTAGTTGAAAAAACTTCTCCTCCTTTTTGTTTAGTAATATTAGAAATTTCTCCCACCATCCAATCTGCACTTTCAACCTTTAAATTTAACTCTCCATTTTTAATAACTTTTTTATCTATAATTTGAGTACTTTCATCTGCAGCTACCTCCGTAAAGCTATTTTGAGCCACATCTCTTTTCATCATACTACTCTCCGGCGCCATGCTCTCCACACTTCCCTCAAAATTCATCACTCCATTGTCAGGCGTAGGAGAACTAAGTCCATATCCTCCCATACCACTGTTTTTTAATTCGTTACCGCTTCTTCTTGTTTGCGCACCCCCTCCAAAAAACAAGGTAAGCATACTGTAGAGCAACACTAAACCTAAAACAACTCCTCCCACTTTGAGTATTTTTTTTGTTTTTTCATCATTAGCCATATATTTTTTATTCATCTTGCAAGTCCAGCAAGACAAGATTATTTATATTTTAACTTGCTCTAATTATATCATAAAGAGAAGAAAACAAAAGAAAACCCTATGCCAATCTCGGCACAGGGTTTTAATATTTTTTGAAATTTTTAAGATAAGTCTACAACCCTCTTCTTTTCATATATCTTCTAGCTACCTTTAATTTTGCCAGTTCCATCTCTAAAGCCACCGCTACTCGCGCGTATTCCATTTCATCCACTTGAATAACTTTATTCTTGATGTCCTCAGCTCTTTTCTTAGCTTTTTCTACCTCTTCGATATTTATTTCATCTGCCATCTGAGCTTCATCTGCCAATACTACTAAACTATTATCATGAAATTCCACAAATCCACCCGCCACAGCCAGACTAACCTCTTCAGTATCGTTTTCTTTTTTGGTAATTATCTCTCCTGGCTTTAAAGAAGCGATATATGAACGATGATTGGGCAAAATTGTTACTTCCCCGGATTGAGTCGGTAAAGTAACCTGAAAGATTTCACTTTCATAAACCACCCGTTCGGGAGTAATAATTTTTAATTTTATTATTTTTTTATCCATAAAGATATCTATTTTTTAGCTTCTTCTTTTTTATCCTTATTCAAAATATCATCAATTGAACCTTTCATATAAAATTCTTGTTCATCCACGTCATCCAATTCTCCTTTTAAAATCATACCAAAACCTTTAACCGTGTCTTCGATTTTAACATAGGCTCCAGGAGTTCCGGTAAATTGTTCAGCAACAAAGAATGGCTGGGAAAGGAATTTTTGAATTTTTCTCGCTCGAGAAACCACTAATTTATCTTCGTCGGAAAGCTCTTCCATTCCCAAAATAGCAATAATATCTTTTAAATCCTTATATCTCTGCAATACTCTCTGCACTTCTGTAGCTACTTTATAGTGTTCCTTGCCCACAATATTAGGATCTAGAATTGTAGAAGAAGAGTCCAATGGATCTACGGCCGGATAAATTCCCAGTTCTGACAATCCTCGAGAAAGCACCACTGTTGAATCAAGATGACCAAAAGTAGTAGCTGGAGCTGGATCAGTAAGATCATCAGCTGGCACATATACTGCCTGCACTGAAGTGACTGAACCTTCTTTAGTGGAAGTAATTCTTTCTTGTAATTGTCCCATTTCTTCTGCAAGTGTCGGCTGATAACCTACAGCTGATGGAATTCTTCCCAATAAGGCAGACACTTCGGATCCGGCTTGAGTAAAACGGAAAATATTATCCACAAAAAATAGCACGTCTTTCCCTTCTTTATCTCGAAAATATTCAGCCATCGTCAAAGCTGATAGAGCTACTCGTTGACGAGCTCCTGGAGGTTCATTCATCTGACCAAACACCAAGGCAGTTTTATCAAGCACACCTGATTCTTTCATCTCATGATAAAGGTCATTTCCTTCGCGAGTTCTCTCTCCTACTCCGGCAAAAATTGAATACCCTCCATGCTCCTGAGCGATATTTCTAATCAACTCTTGAATAATAACTGTTTTTCCCACTCCAGCACCACCAAAAAGACCTACTTTCCCTCCTTTAATAAAAGGACAAATTAAATCAACAACTTTGATACCTGTTTCTAGAATTTCTGCTTCAGTAGATTGATCTGAAAATTTAGGGGCATCGCGGTGAATTGGTAAACGACTTTCTGATACTACATTTTCTTTACCATCGATTGCTTCTCCTAAAAGATTAAACATTCGACCTAAAGTTTCTGCTCCGACTGGCACACTAATTGGGGCTCCCGTATCAATAACTTCCATCTTTCTTTTCAATCCATCAGTGGAACCCATAGCGATAGCTCTCACTTTTCCACTGCCTAGATGTTGCTGAACTTCCAAAACAACCTTTCCTTGGCTCGCCGTAGCTTCAGCGGAGGAGGCTTGACCATCCTCGGTATTTATTTCCAAAGCATGATAAATGGCTGGCAAATTTTCTTCAAATTCCACATCTACCACCGGTCCGATTACTTGTGATATTTTTCCTATATTTTTCATAGTATTATATTAGCTATTTAGGTATTAGCTTTTAGCTTTTTAGTTAAAAAATATTTAAATGTATTAATTATATTTTTCATTAAATCTTCAATGCATTAATTCCCATCACAAATTTAAAAATTGAAAATTTATTGAAAATTGATTATTGAGTATTGAAAATTACTCTAAGGCTGCTCTTCCTGCGCTTATCTCCGCAATTTCCTGCGTAATTTTCATCTGTCTAATCTTATTATAAGCCAGATTTAAACCTTCACTCATATCTTTGGCCGCATCAGTCGCACTACGCATAGCCATCATCCGAGCAGATTCCTTGGAAGCATTAGACTCGAGTATGGCGTGATACAACTGCATCTCAATCAACCTTGGAAAAATATGGGTCAAAACTTCATCCGGAGTGGGTTCTACCTTATACTCGGATTTTGGTTTTTCCAACCCATATTCTTTAGCTAAATTATCCATCTCGGCAATTTGCTTCTCTAAATCTATCTTGGAAATTGGCAACAACTGCCTTACCTTCGGCTGTTGAGTAATTACTGATACATAATCAGTATAAGCCATCACTACTTTATCATATTTCTTATTCAAATATTCATCCATCACAATTTTAGAAAGTGGACGCACTTGTTCAATTTTTGGCAAATAGGTCAAGTCAGGAAAAGCCGCTACGATATCTTTACCCAATTTTCTCACCAAGCCTTCCCCTTTTTTTCCTACAGTAATAAAATCTATTTTCAAATCTTCATTTTTAACATTTGATTCTATTCTTTTAGCTCCGATTCTATTTATTTTGAGCTTATCTGGATTATTTATTTCTTCTTTTACTTTTTTCATTATCTGAGAATTAAAAGAGCCACACAATCCTCGATTAGAAGTCACTACCACGATTAAAACATTTCTAACCGGTCTAACTTCTAGCATTCCATGATTATAATCTTCAAAAGATCTGGCCAAATTAGTCAACACACTCCAAGCGCTATGAGCATACTCTCGAATCTTTAAAACACTCTCGGTAGATTTGCGCATTTTGGCAGCCGAAACCATCTCCATAGCTCGAGTTATTTTTCCAGTATTATTAATTGATTTGATTCGACTGCGAATCTCTTTTGAATTAGACATTATTTTAGATTTATGAATTATGATTTATGAATTATGATTTTTAAATAAATATCTTGTTGCAATTTATTCTTAAATCTTAAATCATTAATCTTAAATCGTACTTTTGAATTCTTCAATTGCCTTAGTTAAATCTGCTACAATTTCTTCAGTTAATTCTTTTTGGGTAGCAATTTTTTCTAAAACTTCTTTTTTGGATGATTTCATAAACTTATGAAAATCCGCCTCCCACTCAGAGATTTTTTCTACCTCTACATCATCCAGAAATCCATTAATCAAAGCATAAATTATACTCACTTGATTCTCTACTAGCATTGGGGCATATTGATCCTGCTTTAAAATTTCGACTGTCCTTTTGCCTCTTTCTATCTGAGCCCTAGTCTTCTCATCCAAATCTGATCCAAATTGAGCAAAGGCCTCTAATTCTCTAAATTGAGCTAAATCTAATCGAAGCTTTCCAGCTACTTTCTTCATCGCTTTGATCTGAGCGGATGATCCTACACGTGAAACGCTAAGTCCCACATTAAGCGCTGGGCGAAGTCCCTTGTAAAATAAATCAGCTTCTAGATAAATCTGTCCATCAGTAATTGAAATCACATTAGTTGGGATATAAGCACTCACATCTCCAGCTTGAGTTTCAATGATTGGCAAGGCTGTGATAGAACCGCCTCCAAATTTTTCATCTCGTTTAGCACTTCTCTCCAAAAGTCGAGAATGCAAATAAAAAATATCTCCAGGATAAGCCTCTCGTCCTGGCGGTCTTTTTAGAATAAGAGAAATTTGTCGATAAGCCCACGCATGCTTACTAAGATCATCATAAACTACCAACACATCCTTGCCTTGATCCATAAAGTACTCTCCGATAGCTGCTCCAGAATAAGGAGAGATAAAGGAAAAAGCAGCTGGATCAGAAGCTCCGGCTACGATAACAATCGTATGATCCATAGCTCCATTTTTTTCCAGTTCAGCTACGATTCTTGAAATTTTTGATTCTTTTTGACCGATAGCTACATAGATGCAAATCATATCCTGACCTTTTTGGTTTATAATTGTATCAATCGCTATAGCTGTCTTCCCTGTCTGTCTGTCTCCAATGATTAACTCTCGTTGCCCTCTTCCTACTGGAATCATGGCATCGATAGCTTTAATTCCAGTTTGCACTGGTTGATGCACTGACTTTCGTTCGATTACTCCAGGAGCTACTTTTTCAATCGGATAAAATTTATCAGCTTTTATTTCTTCCTTTCCATCAATAGCTTGTCCCAGAGGATTGATTACCCGACCAATCATTTTTTCTGTCACAGGAATAGATAGAATTCTTCCAGTTGATTTAACTTCGTCTCCCTCTTTAATTCCCTTATAATCTCCCAACACCATTGCTCCCACTTGGTCTTCTTCCAAATTAAGAGCCACCGCTACAGTTCCGTCGTTAAATTCCAACATTTCGCTAGCCATGGCCTCAGAAAGTCCACTAATTCTAGCCACACCATCGCCAATTTCTAAAACCTTTCCAACCTTTTCAGTTTTAGTTTGAGACTCAAAATTTTCAATTTGTTTTTTTAATTGTTCTACTATGTGATTTTTCATTTTATTAAATTTAAATTGAATTTGTTATATATAAAATTATATTAAACTGTTAATTTTGTTTTTAAGCTTCTCAGTCTATTAGAAACGCTTCCGTCTATTATTTCATCCCCTACCCTCAAAATAATTCCACCTTTTATTTCTGGACTTACCTTATTATTTAAAACCACTTCCTTAGCCTCATACCTATCCATTAAATATTTTTTTATTCTTTCCAAATAATCGCCCTCCAATTTACTCACACTTGTCACACTAGCTACCACAATTTTATTTTTTTGATTATAAATTTCCTCAAATTTTTCTATTATTTTCGAAGCGGACTTTATCTGATTGTTCCTAATTAATTCATTGACAAATTTTTCTATCACAACATTAACTTCAACCTCACTCTTATCCAGAGTCAATTCATATAAAACCTGCGCATATTGCTTGATAGATACTTTCATATTTTAAAACATGATCTACGATTTAGGATTCCTGCCTGCCGGCAGGCAGGTATGATTTAAGAATTTTAATATCCCCTTATTCATTAATCTTAAATCGTACATCTTAAATCTTCTCTATTTAATCATCTCCCCTATTATCTTTTTATCATTTTCTGAGTTCATTCTCTCCCCCACAATTTTCTCTGTGGCCAACATTACAAGCCCCGCCACTTCGCTTTTCACTTCAGCCATAATCCTATTCTTTTCCTCTTCAATCTTTTCTTGAGCTCTCTTTAACATTGCATCTGATTGCTCCTTGGCTTCCATTATTATAGCTTCCTTATTTTTCGAGCCTTGTTCTTCGGCCTTTTTGATAATTTCCTGAGCTTCTTTTTTAGCTTTTGCCAAAACTTCTTTTTCTTTTACCTCTATTTCTACCAACTTCTTGGTTGAATCCTCTGCATCCTTCATACCCTTTTCTATTTTCTTACTTCGATCATCTAGCATTTTCAAAACTGGACCATAAGCAAATTTCTTTAGCACATAAAAAAGAATGAAAAAATTCACTATTTGCGCTAAAACTAGTTTTCCATTAATTCCTAAATTTTCTAATAATTCCATACTATTAGTTCTTGGTTATTAGTCAATGGTTCACAGTCAAATTGCTTCTGACTAAAACTAAGCGATACTATTTTTTAATTTATTAATCATTTTAATAATTACTTCTAGCTCATTGTACAAATAATTATATTTTTCTTCATCAATATATTTTCTTCCTAGAGAAATCTGGGCTAGTGCAGTACACTCATAAGCCGATGTTCTGGACATGTTGAGAAAATGAATAAACTCTTTCTTACTTCTCCCACTACCTTCTGCGATATTTAAGACTACAGACACAGCAGCTCTTCGAAACTGATTTATCAATAAAAACATTTCGTCTTTGGGATATTTCTTGGTTATCTCATAAATGTCATCAACCATATTTAAGCCTCGCTGATAAACATTTAACTTCTCAAAATTATGCATATTTATTAATATAATAAATTCACACTATTCGATTCACAACTACATAAGCCGTGAACCGTAAACTATGAACTACTCTGAACCAACCTAAACAAATTTAATAATCAAAGCAACTACCAAAGCATAAATAGCGATAGCTTCAGTAAAGGCGATAGCCAAGATCATTGTAGTTTGAATTTTTGGAGCGGCTTCCGGATTTCTTCCAATAGCTTCAAGAGCCTTAGCGGCCAAAATACCGATACCAATACCAGGACCCACTGCACCAAATCCCATTGCGATTGCGGCTGCGATTGATTTAGCTGATTCCACATTGTTAAGGGCTCCCTCAACAATGGCTTTTGTTTCTTCAACTGCCATAAAATTAGTTCTTGGTTACTAGTTGTTTATTGAAGTTATAAACCACGATAACAACTACTAACTTTAATTATTTTATTATTTATAAATTATTATTTGATATATTATTAAATTCTCAACAATTTAATAATATAGCCATTTAACAATTCCATGCACTCTATTCTATCTTATATTGTGAACCGTTGACCAGAAACTGTGAACTACTAATGTGCTTCTGCTGACATCTTAAAAAACACCAAGGTTAACATTGCAAAAACCAAAGCCTGGATGAACCCCACAAAAATCTCTAAAAATAAAAATGGTAACGGAGCTACATAGGGGACCAGCATCAACATCACAGTTAAAAGTACCTCTCCAGCAAAAACATTTCCAAACAAACGAAAAGAAAAGGAAACTATTTTAGCAAACTCAGAAATTATTTCCAGTACTCCCACAAAAGTTCCGATAAAATAAGGTTTTTTTAAAGGACTGACTAAAAATTTTCCTATGTAATGTTTTTTTCCAATTATTGCGATGCCCATAATCTGCGCCGTAATTACTGAAATCAAAGCCAATGATAATGTCATATTAAGATCAGCACTACCACTTCTGATAAAAGGCACCAAAACTTCCTCTCCATGATGGATCTGATTAATTCCCAAAGTTCCTCCAGGAATAAGCGCTGGAATTAAGCCAATCCAATTAGACATAATCACAAAAATAAAAATTGTCGCCACGAAAGGAAAGAATTTCTTGCTCTGTTCTCTGTTGCCTGTCACGCTATCAGCCAAATTTAAAAGAGCTTCCAATACTGATTCGACAATATTTTGAAAGCCCTTGGGTTTTTTGGATAAATTTTTTCTTAAATACAATGAAGCTAGAATAATAACTGCGCTAACAATAGCGGTTGTCAAAACAGAGTTTGTGATAGGAAAACCAAAGATGGTTGTTATTAATTCTGGCACTAGAGAAATTTCCATAAAATTAAACTCTATTTATTATCAATAATGTCTGATGTTTTTTTATAAATCCAGTAAGTTGAAACCAC